>NZ_CP028960.1:920357-1227142 GCF_003071365.1 Methyloceanibacter sp. wino2 | reverse complement strand
CAGCTTGTCGCTACGCTTAACGATGAGCCGCCTTCCAGTGCGCAAGAGGTTCAGGCGATAGCTCTCGACTCGATCTCAAGGCTGCAGAAAAAAATTAAGGGCAGTGCAACGGACACGAGAGATCGATTTTACGACGACGCTGGTAAGCCGCGTACCGAGAACGACTGTCGGGACTTGTTGCTCGATCTGCTGCACTTGCCCTTTGGCATTCAAACTTCTCCGGAAGAGGCTATGCCAAAGAAAAAAAGATCTGACGCTGGGTTCCGATTAGGCACAGTCCGCGTCCCGTTGGAAGCAAAAGGGCAGTGGAATAAGGATGTTTGGACCGGCATGTCGTCCCAACTAAGTGAGCTTTACGCCATCGACCATATGTCCGATGGGCGAGGCATCTACTTGGTGTTCTGGTTTGGCCGGAATGCGCCACCGGGAAAGCGCTTGAAGCGACCCCCAAAGGGCCTTCCCTCTCCAGAATCCGCGGAGCAGATGCAGACTATGCTCGCGCGGGAGCTACCGAAAGGACAGCGAGATTCAATCGCCATATTTGTCCTCGATCTCGACAAAGAGCCAGACAAGCAATGACGGGGTCGGCAATCGATCCTGGGGCGAATGCCGCCGCTGACAATCACGTCGAGCGTGTTCTCAAGAAAGAGATTCTTACAAAATTGGAGAACGTGGATTGCGTAGCGCTACTTGGGTCCCGACAAGTTGGAAAAACAACGCTGGCTTTTGAAATCTACGAAAGCTTCCCTGACGCTGTTTATTTGGATCTTCAGAGTCCAGAGGACATCAAACAGTTGGGCGATGGAGAGGCATTTTTTCGTGAACATCCTTATGCTCTGATCGTTTTGGATGAAATCCAAATTCGACCCGATCTATTCGGGGTGATGCGGGCCCAGATTGACGAACGTCGCCGAAACTTGGGGGATAAGAGAGGACGATTTTTGATTTTGGGGTCTGCTAGTTTGAACTTGCGGAGAGAAGCTTCCGAGTCACTCGCAGGCCGCATCAGCGAGTCACATCTACCAGCCCTTCAACTGATCGAGGTTGTTGGGCCAACAGTTGCAAGGGGCGAGACAGCTGTAGCAGGTGGCGATGTACAAGAAGGGCCCGTCCAGAGTGATCACAATGGCCCAGTACAAACCAAAGAACTGATTGATCGTCTTTGGTTGAGGGGTGGGTACCCGGAGAGCTTCAGGGCTGCCGACAACGCGACGAGCCTCGAATGGCGGCGCGACTTTATTCGAACCTATGTCGAGCGTGACATCGCCGCCTTAGGGCTCAACGTTGACGGCCAAACACTGCACCGGTTTTGGGAATTGCTTGCTGCTAGACAGGGGGGGCTCTGGAATCGCGGACACAGCTTTGCAGCGGATCTCGGCCTACCGAAGCCGCGAATTGAAGAATGTATGACCGCTTTGAAAAGCTTGCTGTTCATTCGGGAGCTGAGGCCTTGGTTTGCCAACGTTGGCAAGCGTCTTACCAAGTCGCCAAAGTACTTTGTCCGAGACTCGGGTCTGCTTCATGCCTTGCTGAACCTAAGCACTCTCGAAAACGTTCTGGGCCATGACATTGCTGGGCACAGCTGGGAAGGCTTTGTAATCGAGACGCTCATCAATGTTGCTCCCCGCGAGCACAATTCATTTTTCTACCGCGACGAGAACAGGGCAGAAATCGACTTGATATTGGAGCTCCCTAGGTCGGGTTTCTGGGCAATCGAGGTGAAACTAGGGGACAAGCCGGAAGTTCAGCGAGGTTCAGTCACTGCTGCTGAAACAGTGGGGGCCAGCAGACGTATTGTCGTTCACTCAGGGCCAGAAACTTTTGCTGCAAGAGATGGCTTCGAAGCCATGCCTTTGCTGGCCGCGTGCGACGCTGTGGCCTCGGCATAGGCAAAGCGTTGGGGCCAGATTCAGTGAATCGAGTGAACGCAAGCGACCGAATCGGCGGGTTCGTCGGGCTATCGTGGAACGAGGTTGTTTGCTTCAACGATTTGATCGGTCAAAACTTCCGAGCGACGTTTCAACGCGAGGTCGTAGAAGTCGTCCAGGAACTCTCTCAGCCTTTGAGACCACTCGGACCTGTCTGTACTCTCGAGAACATAGCTTCTAGAAATCGACGCCGCGCGGAATGGTCCTACAAGTTCACCGCTGGGGTATTCGTGGCTTGGTACGATAAGGCGCAGATCACGCAGCCCCACCGCGCCTAACTCCAGGGCGAACGGCGGTCTAAATTTGAAATCGCGCTCGTACACCCGAATGAAATTATCAAGTGCAATTGTGTAAGCCTGCTCCGCCGCGATTGCTATGACAAAGGCGGGAGTTCCGCTGCGAAATGGGCGCTCGCTGATCCCCCAAAGCTCCCCGCTCTCGAACGCCTGTACGAAGGATGTGATGCCAGTGCCGTGCGGCACAAGAACTGTGGCGCCGAACTCATTGTAGGTATGTAGAGGATTGATCTCATTAGCCATCGGTTTGACTTTCGCGACCAAGTCATCAAGGTCCGCTAGCCTGGGCGGCTTTCGATCCGCGTATGATGGATAGAGGCGGATAAAGACCGCGCGCGAGCGTTTGAACCGCAGCTCCTGTTCGCCGGGACCTCCAAAGTTTGCGATGAGGTCACTTGCGTTGAAGAAGAAGGCGGGCGGCCGGACCGGCGTTCTTGGCACGAAAGGTTCTCGTTCTCTGGCGCTTTTCGCCTTGTGCGACGCCACCGCGCGCAATATTGCCTCAAACTGATCTGTCAGCGTTTGTCGAACCGTCCGTCTTTCTCCGTCCGCTATCGTGGGCGAAATATTGTACTGGACCGGATGCCGGAGATGCCCAATGTCGAAAGGCAGGTTGCTCGGTGCTCCATAGTGCGTATTCATCGTTGGCATCATGGCCTCGAACCCGAGAGCATTCAGGGCATAGCCATATTCGATCATCACATTCGGATTCGGAATGAGCTTGCCGCCCTCTGTCTCCGCAACAAAAGTTAGATCCGCCGCGAAGACATCAGCCTTCAAGATCTTCTCAAGAATGCTTGCAGTGATGGGCGGCGTGCCGACGAGGCCCTGGGTATCGGAATCGATGATAACCTTGACCCCAAGTCTAGCGTCGTCATTGAGACGCCCAGCCGCGTTATCCAGAGCCTTGCGGATGAAGTTCTTGCCGATCTTCGTTGGCGTGTCGCTCTGCCAAGCAAAGAAGACAGTTAGGGAATTGGCCGTTGTCGCTGTCGTTGCCATATTAGTCACACCTACTGTCAGTCTGATACATGGGTTGCGGGTATCCTACTAGCGTCACAAGCAGACGCTGAGCCCACGGCACTCAGCCATCGCCACAGGTCAAGGTCGCGACACTCTGAATCTGCACCGAGCCCCAGGCGTCGAACTAGTTTCCTTCGGACTAGGAAACGGCGTAAAGCGACTGCAACTGGCGGCTGCAGACGAGGGATAGCTTAAGTCCTGAGTTTCTGAGCCGCTTGGCGGTCAACTCCGTCGGCTGTCGTCCTTCCAGTATTGCTTTGGTGATCTCCGGCGCGAGAAAAGCCAAACAGACCTGGCGGGTCACATAGGCAGGATCGAGCCGTTCGGCGCGCGCAAGAGCGCCTATCCCGTCCATCTCGTCTTAAACGATCCGACCGAGCAATCCGCGCGCGTGCGAGCGCCTTGACGAGCTTGGGATCGAGCCTGGAATCAGGGCCCCCATGGTCTTGAATGACCCGCCTCGTCTCGACGCCACCCATCCACATACCCTTTTTCTTGGAGGCGGCGATGCTGTCGGGGGCGCATTCACTCGTGACTTCGTGCTCGAACGGGGTGAAGGAGAGCACAACGTTGACGGTCAGCCGACCCATGAATGACGTGGTGTTGAAGGCCTTCGTCGGAGGACTTTTGGACACGCAAGGCGCAACAGATGCATCCTTTGCGCATCGTGTAATAGCTACCGAATAGCTACCAGATAGCTACCACATTTGCGGTAAAGTGCGGTATCCGGCGGGATCGACCGGTAAGCAGCCTATTGATTTT
This sequence comes from Methyloceanibacter sp. wino2, assembly GCF_003071365.1. Lineage (NCBI taxonomy): Bacteria > Pseudomonadati > Pseudomonadota > Alphaproteobacteria > Hyphomicrobiales > Hyphomicrobiaceae > Methyloceanibacter > Methyloceanibacter sp. wino2. The sequence continues at coordinate 1,223,133 of NZ_CP028960.1, read as the reverse complement.
ACGTAGGAAAAACTAACTGGATAGAATGTTCGGTAAGGCGAAATCACAGACTACGAATCTGGGGGTCGGGAGTTCGAATCTTCCCCGGCGCGCCACCCTTTCCCGACGATCGCTGGAAACGCGCCCTTGCCGGTGTGCCGGGATGACTGTGGGTTATTCGCCGGGCGCCGGCGACGGCGCGGCCGATGAGCCTTGTGTTTCGGCCGTCTTGCCGTAGCCCGCGAGCCGGAACACGAAGATCGACAGCGCCGGCAGGAAGGTGACCGTGACCACCGCCGTGCCCAGAATACCAAACAAGACGATCGCGCCCACGCCGCGGTAGAGCTCGGTGCCCGCTCCCGGGATGAACACGAGCGGGGCAAGGCCGCAGATCGTGGTCACCGTGGACATGGCGATGGGACGGAGCCGCGAGGAAACCGCCTCCATCACGGCCTCCTTGGCGTCGAACGCCTTTTCGCGCAGGTTCGACAGCGCCCGGTCCACGATCAGAATCGGGTTGTTCACCACGGTCCCCATGAGAATGAGGAAGCCGAGCATGGTGATCATGTCGAAGGGCTGCACGAGCGGATCGAGGCCGAAGCGCGGCAGGAACGAGCCGACCCAATTCATCAGCGCGAGACCCACGAGGCCGCCGGCGACGCCGAGCGGGATCGTGGTCATGATGAGCAGGGGATAGCCCCAATGGGTGAAGATCGCGACCAGCAGGAGATAGATGATCACGACCGCCACGAGATAGTTGCCCGAGAGGGCTTCCCGCGTGGCGTCGAGCTGATCCGAGGCGCCGGAGATCGACATGGTCACCTCGTAGGGTACTTCGCCGGCATGCTTCATCTGATCCACGAGTTCGGTACGGACGATCTGGACGGCCGTTTCCAGGGCGACATTTTCCGGTGGGATAATGTTCAGCGTGACCGTCCGCCGGCCGTCGATGCGGCGGATCGTGTTCGTGTCCACGGTCTCTCTGATTTCGGCTACCGACGACAGCGGCACGATCGTGCCTTGCGGCGTGTACACCGGCATTTGCGGAAGCATGTCTAGCGAGGTGCGCAGCGCGTCCTCGCTATAGAAATAGATGTCGATCTTCTCGTCGTCCTGGAAGAACTCGCCCACATAGGCACCGTCGGTCAGTGCGGCCACGGTGAAACCCACATCGTCCGAGGTCATCCCGAGTTCGGCGGCGCGGTCCCATTTCGGGCGCACCTCGATCAAAGGCTGGGACAGGGTGAGCGTCGACGGATCGGCCTGGATGCGCGGATTGTCGAAGATCTCTCCGGCACGGCGGTAGGCGGTCGCGGCGACGGCATAGACTTCTTCGAGGCTCGGACCGGAGATATCGAGACTGACGCTCCGCGTGCCGCCGTCATTACTGGTGATGATGGAGCCGCGTGAGACGAAGGCCTGCATGCCCGGATAGGTGCGGTATTTCTCGTTCACCACCTTCATGAGTTTGCTGATGTCGCCGGGATCGACGGTCTCCGCGACGATGCGAAGGCCGTCCGCCTCCACCATCAGGAACGAGTATTTGAGCGCGGGCACTTCCGCCTCGCCGCGATGGAAGCGTTCCGGATCGTCGTTCACGAACGGCATCAGCCAGGCCTGCACGTCCTCGCCGATCTCCTCCACTGCTTCGAGATTGTAGCCGGGGGGTGCGTTGAGACGCGCGAACATCTTCGGCTCTTCGCCTTCGGGGAGATATTCGGCGGGCGGGGTCAACAGCAGGATGATCGCGGCGCTCCCACCCGCAACACCCAAGATGCAAAGCGCCCGCCGCAACGCCGTTGCCATCAGCCAGCCCACGCCGCTCACGATGGCGCCGTCGGCCGCATCCGCGGCCTTGTTATCCTTCGGCGTCAAATCGAAATGCGCCGCCGCGGTCGGCACGACGGTGATCGCTACGACCATCGAAGCGAGAATCGAGGCCGATACGGCGATGGCGATATCGGAATAAAGCTGACCCGCCTCTTCCTTGATGAAGACGATCGGGACGAAGACGAGCACCGTGGTCAGCGTGGAGGCAAGAATTGCGGGCCAGACCTTGCGGACGCCTTCGATCGCGCCCTTGAGGCGCCCCAGCCCCCGTCGTCGCTCGAGATCGATGCTTTCCAAGACAACGATCGTGTTGTCGAGCGTCATGCCGATTGCAAACGCGACGCCGGCGAGCGAAATCACGTTGATGGTTCGTCCCGCCAGAAGCAGCCCGATAAAGGCCGCGATGGTACAGATCGGGATTCCGATGACCCCGATCACCGTGGCCTTGGCCGACCGCAGGAACAGGAACATCACCAAGGTCGCCAGGACCGCGCCGATCGACAAGTTCGTCCAGACATTGCGGATCGAGGCTTGCACGTAGTTGACGTCGTCTGCGGTGAGCGACAATTCCAGCCCCGCCGGGATCAGCACCTCGCGATTGATGTTCTCGACTTCCTCCATCACCGCGTCCTTGATGGCGATGACGTTGGAGCCGGCCTCACGCCGGATCGAGAGGAACATGATGGGCCGCTCGTTCACGAAGGCCCTCGTGTAGATCTCGAAATGGCCGAGACGCACGTCTGCCACGTCGCCGAGGCGAATGATGTTATCGCCGCGCCGGGCGATGATGAGCTCCTCCAGGTCTTCCGGTCTGTCGAACCGGCCGATGGTGCGCAGCAGATAGCGGCGCTTGCCGCTCTCGATCTCGCCGCCGGAGGTGTCGCGATTGCGTTCGGACACCGCGCGCCGCACGTCGGTCAGGGAGATCTTACGTTCCGCCAGCGCGGCGGGATCGAACATGATCTGTATCTGCTTCTCGGCGCCGCCGCCGAGCCGCACGTCCGAAACGTCCTTCACGCTTTCCAGCCGCGCACGCACGTGGTCATCGATGAAATCGCGCATCATGTCCATGTTCAGATGGCGCGGATTGCCCGGGAGCGGCGACACCCGGAAATACATGAAGGAGTTGGCGCTGAAGGAACTTGCCCGCACGCGCGGCTGGTCGACGTCCTCCGGATAGGAGGGGACTTGGCTCAGCGCGTTGTTGATGCGAATGAGCGTCTCGTTGAGATCGATATTGTAGGGGAACTCAAGCTCGATCCGCGCTTCGCCGCTGGAGGAGCGCGAGATGATGCGCTCCAGGCTCGGGATCGAACGGAGATATTCCTCCTGCTCGATGATGATCTCCTTTTCCACGTCCTGGGGCGTCGCGCCGGGCCAGCGCGTATGCACGGTCACCGTACGAACCTCGAGATCGGGGATCATCTGGACGGGGATGCGGAAGGCCGCAACGATACCCAACACGCAGACGATGAGCGTCATCACCGTCACAAGGGTTCCGCGTTGGATTATCCGCTCGATCATCAGGGGCCTTTCTCTCGCACCGCAGCCTAGCTTGCCAGCTGAACGGCTTGCCCTTCACGCAAGGACTCGTTCCCGCGCACGACCACGCGCTCGCCCTCCTTCAGTCCCGAGAGCACTTGCACAAGTCCATCGAAGGCGAGTCCGATTTCCACGCGCCGCTCGGTGACGCTCGTCTTGTCTCCGTCGTTCTGTACGACCCAAACGGTGATGCGGCCATCCGGATAGCGGATCAGCGCGTCGCGGCTCACGACTACATCGCGCGCGCCGGTATCGAGATCCACGAGGACGCGGGCCGACATGCCCGGCGTGATGGGGATGTCGGTTCGCGTGGGCAGGACACGCAGCGTGAAGGTCCGTGCATCCGGATCGCTCACGGGGATCAGCGCGCCAATCTTGGCGGGGATCCGTTCGCCGGGAAGTGTATCGATCTCGAGAGCCACATCGGCGCCGTCGCGCAGCCGCGCGTAATAGTCCTGCGGCACTGGCACGTCGACGCGGAAGTTCTTCATGGCGACGAGTTCGAAGACGGCGGTCCCGGGCGTGACCCATTGGCCGACCTCGACCATGCGCTTGGAGATGACGCCGTCGAAGGGCGCCTTCAACTTGTGGCGGGCAAGGAGAACCGCCCGGCGCCGCTGCTCGGCGCGATGACCGTCATGAGTCGCGGTGTCGATCTCGACTTCCGCTTGCCGGGCCTCGACTTCGTTCTGCGGGCCGTATTTCCGCTTGGCGAGACTAGCCGCGATATCCAAGCGGCGTTTCGCATCCTTGACCTCGCCGGCAGCCTGCGCGGCCAGCGCCGCCGCCTGCTCGTAGGCTGCTTCCTCGAGTTCGGAGTCGAGCTCCAGCAATTGCTCGCCCTTCTTGACGTTGGCACCGCTGTCGAAATTCACCTTGCTCACAAGTCCTGCAACCAAGGGGAGATCTGTGAGGCATGGGGCGAGGATACGGTCCCGGACAGTTCGAGCTTTCGGATCACGGGCGACAGCCGCACGGTCTCGGTCTCGACCGGCGGAACGGGCTGAGCCGCGGCGATGCCGCCCGCCAGCCCCGTGGCCGCCAGGCAAAGAGCGATGACCGAAAGGCCGGTCTTGGTGGTCCGGCCAAGGGGAAGCCTTGGTTCGGTAGCGCTTTGGTGTTCGCGGTCCATGTACTCTCAGGTCGGCGTTGGGCGTTCCGGCCAATGTAGGGCACGAGTCCCGGCCCGAACATTACGTTACGGAAAGGTCGCTCAGCCCAGCCTGACGACGATCGGCGCGATTGTAGGGATCGGGGGCCGAACGGACTAGGTCGCATTTGGCAAAATAACTGGGATGTGAAGCCACAGGGCCGTTCTCTGCCGGCGCTATCGGTGGGTAGCGTTAACGCGAACCATCCGCGAAAGGGCCCGGATGCCGGGGACTGGCGGCGCGGCTACGAGGCCAGCAGGTCCATCAAGGCTTGGTCGATGAACTGCGTGTCGGGCTCGTTCTGTCCCGCCGCGCTCATGTGTCCCCAGATCGAGGGAATCTCCAGGAGGCGTCCGCTCTGGAGGTGCTGCAACTCGTCCTCGCTGTCGGCCGTCCGGAAATACAAGTCTGTCATGCAGGGCATCAGCACCGTCTTGGCGGTGATCGCCGCGAGTGCCGCGCCAAGATCGCCTTTGAACCGGTCGTTGGCGCTGATGTCGTTGTGGATCCAGGTCCACGTCATGGCCATGATGTTGTTGGCGTCGCGTTCCTTGTAGAGCGCGTCCCAGTAGCCGGTGATGTAGTCGTCGAAGGTCTCGAAGCCGAGTGCTCGATACCCTTTGGCACGGTACCAATCCTGCGAATAGGCCCAGCCCGCGTAGATGCGCCCGACCGCCCTCAGGCCGCCGAGCGGCGGCGCGTCGTAGTGGCCGTCTTGGAACAGGCTGTCGGCCTCGATCGCCGCGCGCAGACTTTCGAGGAACACGCGGTTGTGGTCCGTCGTCTTGGCCGTCCCGCACAGGCAGGCGAGGCGCGGCACCATCTGCGGATAGAGTGCGGCCCATTGGAAGGCTTGCTGGGCGCCCATGGACCAGCCGACCGCCATGGCGAACTGCTCGATGCCGAGCGCCTCGGTCATCAACCGGTGCTGCTGCCGCACATTGTCGTAGATGGTGACGTTCGGAAAACCGCCGCCGCCAAAAGGGGCCGGCGTGTTGGTCGGCGACGAGGAAACGCCGTTGCCGAACATGTTGGGCACGATGATGAAGTAGTGCTCGGGGTCGAGCGCTTGGCCCGGGCCGATCATGAATTCGTTCTGCTCGTGCGTGCCCCCGAAACGGGTGGGAAACAGGATCGCGTTGGAGCGATCCGCGTTCAGCGTGCCGTATGTCTTGTAGACCAGCCGGGCATCGGGGAGTGGTTCGCCCCCTTGCCGTACAAGATCGGCAACGAACTCTGAGATCTCACCTTTGGACACAATGCACTCTAGAAGAATTTGAGGTAGCGGTCCCGCTCCCAATCGGAGACGTGGTTATGATAGCTCGACCATTCGTCTCTTTTGAAGTCGATCCAGGCCTCATGCATGGCGGGACCGAAGACCTGTTTAGTCAGAGGGTCGGCCTCGAACGCGTCCACGGCCTCTTCGAGCGTGCGGGGCAGCAGCTTCACGCCGAGTGCGTCCAGCTCCTCCGGCGTCTTGCGGTACATGTTCTCCCGGTAGGGTTCGCCGGGATCGATCTTCTCCCGGATGCCCTCGAGCCCCGCCGCCAGCGCCAGCGCAGCGCCGAGATAGGGGTTGCAGGAACTGTCGGCGGGCCGCAGCTCGACGCGGCCGCCTGCCAGTGGGATGCGCAAGGAGTTGGTACGGTTGTTGTTGCCGTAACAGGCGAAGACGGGAGCCCAGGTGAAGCCCGACATTGATCCTTGCTTGATCAGCCGCTTGTAGCTGTTGACCATGGGTGAGCACACCGCGCAGATCGCGGGAACATGGCGGAGCAACCCACCGAGGAAATGGTAGCCAAGCTGGGACAGCTTGTTGCCGCGGGCATCGCTCGGTGAGGCAAAGAGATTGTCGCCGGTCTCGGTGTCCGCCAGGGACATATTGAAATGGGCGCCGGAGCCCGCGCGGTCGCCGAGGGGCTTGGGCATGAACGTGGCGAAAGCGCCATGCTGCCGTGCGATCGAATTCGCCATGAAGCGGAAAAAGACGTAGCGGTCCGCCATGGTCAGGGCGTCGGCGTAATTGAAATCGATCTCGAACTGTCCGATGCCGTCTTCGTGGTCGAACGAATACACGCCCCAGCCGAGGCCGTTCATCGCGTCCACGAGATCGGAGAGCCAGGGAAGATTGTCTAGCAGCCGCGTGGCGTCGTAAGCGGGCTTGTCGAGATGAGGGAGCGTCGAGAGCGGTTCGTAGCCGCCGTTGTCCGTGTCCTTGAACACGAAGAACTCGGCCTCCATGCCGAACTTCATGGCAAAGCCCAATTCCGCCGCAGCCTCGACTTGGCGCTTGAGGATGTTGCGCGAGCAAGGCTCGAAGGGCTCGCCCTCGCACCACAGGTCGCTGGCGAACCAGGCGATGTCCGGCTGCCAGGGCAGGATCGTGCAGGAAGCGGGATCCGGGTGGGCGGACACTTCTTCATCGCTGACGTCCTGCGGCACGCCGTCCAGCGCCGCGCCCGTATAGAGTTCCGAGCCGGCCAGCATCTGGCCGATATGATCGAGCGGGACGATTTTCGTCTTCGACACGCCGTGCATGTCGGAAAAACTGGCCATCAAATATTTGACGCCCTTGTTCGCAAGAACCTGCTCAAGCTTTGCTGTGCTCTCCGGCGCGTGCTCGTCCAATGGAACTTCCTCTCCGTCAGCGTTTGTCGAGTCTTCTTGGCCCCTCACGACGAACCCCGCCAACCCAAAAGGGGCCAACGGGGTTCGCCGCTTCGGTGGGCTAACTCAGTCTTTGCCTTTGATCTTCTCGAAGGCTTCGGTTTCGTGTTTCGCGGCCATGACGATCGTGCCGAAGCAAGCGATCACCGCTAGGGCCAGGATCAGGTAAAGTACTCCCGGCATGTCCGCGAAGGTGAAGTAGGCGCCAGCCCCTTCCCAGGTTGTGATCGGACTACTGTCCATCGATTTCTCCTTTCAATCTTTGCGTAACGAGCCGGTCGGCTACTCGGCCGGCGCCAGGGTTGCACTCTTGTATCCCGCCGCTTCCGGGTAGGCCTTGGCGGGAATTTCCGCCAGGTCGAGCCCGATCTCCTGCACTTCGTCCGGCACCCGCAAGATGCCGACCGACTTGAGAAGGAGTGAGACGAGATAGCCGGGAACGAACCCGCACAGCATCATCACGATCACACCGACGAGCTGCCCCATGAAGGACGTTGCCGGAGCATCGCCCGGTCCAGGGAAACCCGAGGCGAAGATGCCGACGGCCAGAACCCCGAGAATGCCGGAGAAGCCGTGCACGGAAACCGCGCCGACGGAATCGTCGATACCCATTTTGACCAGGAAGTCGTTGCCGGGCTTGATGATAACGCCGCCGACGATACCCAGAAGGAAGGCCAGAGGCGGATACCAAAGGTCGAGGCCCGCAGCTGCCACGAAGATGCCGGCAAGCGCGCCGGACATCATCCAGAACGGATCGCGCGTGGTGATCCAGGCTCCGATGATGCCACCCGAGAAGCACATCAGCGTATTGAAGCCATAGGCCGACAGCGTCATGGGCTGACCGTAGATGTTCGTCCACTGAGCGCCCGGATTGAGGATGGCACAGCCGCCGAGGAAGCCGAAGAAACCGACGATGATGAGCATCAGTCCGATCAGCACCATTGGAACGTTGTGCGGCAGGAGCTCGTTCGCTGTCCCATCCTCGTTGTACTTGCCGATACGCGGCCCGAGATTGATCAAGACGCCAAGCGCGAAGAAGCCGGCGACCACGTGGATGAGGCCGGCACAGCCGACATCATGGTAGCCGAATTTCTTCAGGAGCCAGCCGTCCGGATGCCATCCCCAAGACGCGGCGAGGATCCACGCCCCGGAGCCCAGGACGATCGCCAAGATCACGAACGCTGAAACACGAATGCGCTCGATCACAGCACCCGAGAACACCGACGCGGTCGTCGCCGCGAACAGGACGAAGGCAGCCCAGAAGACGCCCGTCGCATTGTCCTGCAGATTCGGTCCCATCTCCGGCGCCCACGGAAGGCCAACGTTGCCGTCCGCGGAAGGAATGAGGCCGTTGGGGAAGGCGAGATAGATCCACCAACCGAAGAAGAAGAACGTGGGGACGATGAAGGCAAAGGCGAGAATGTTCTTCACGCCGGATGCGAGCACGTTCTTGGCTCGCGACGCCCCCATCTCGTAGGCGAGAAAACCTGCATGAATGCAGATCATGATCGCCGTACACCACCAGTAGAAGATTTCTACGTCGACTGTGCCGAGCATACCGCTCGACTTTGTTAGTTCCGCTATTTGCTGTTCCATCAGCAACACCCCCTTCGAAGCACAAAGGCCTGTTTTTCCAGGCCGATTGCCGCTTTGCGCAGCGCCATCCCATTTCCGCGCAGGAAACAGAATTTACGAGCATTTACGGGAGCAAAGAGTGTGCCAGGCCAAAGAGCGTGCGCGAATCAACGGCTTGCCCAAAGTGGGCCAAGATTGCTGTAGCGCTTGCTGATTTCGCAGGCAGCGAACTGCCTAAGGATTGAGACGCCGTACGCGGACTAAAAGAACTTCAGGTAGCGGTCGCGTTCCCAGTCGGAGACGTGGTTGTGATAGGCATCCCACTCCTCGCGGCGGAAGGTTGCGTAGGACTTGAACATCTCCTCGCCCATGACCGTCTTCGAGAACGAGTCCGCTTCGAAAGCGTCGATCGCTTCTTCGAGCGTGCGGGGAAGGAGGGCGATGCCCATTTCCTGCAGCTCCGCCGGGGACTTGTTGTACATGTTCTCGGTATGCGGTTCGCCCGGATCGAGGTCCTCCCGGATGCCTTCCAGTCCGGCGCTGAGGACCATTGCGGCTCCCAGATAGGGATTGTTGGCCGAGTCGGCTGCCCGCAATTCAACGCGTCCGCCGCCGAGCGGAATGCGCAACGCATTCGTTCTGTTGTTGTTGCCGTAGCACACGAAGACCGGCGCCCAAGTCGAGCCGGACATGGAGCCTTGCTTGATGAGGCGCTTGTAGCTGTTCACCGTCGGCGAGACGACTGCACTGATTGCAGGCAGATGACGCAGGACGCCGGCGACGAACTGGTAGCCAAGCTTCGAAAGTCGGCATCCGCGCGGATCCTGATCGTCCTTGAAGAGATTTTCGCCCGTCTCCAGGCTCGCGAGCGACATGTTGTAGTGGGCGCCGGACCCGGTGCGATTGGCGAAGGGTTTCGGCATCCATGAGGCGAAGTAGCCGTGCTTGCGGGCGATCGCGTTCGACATCATGCGCAGGAAGACGAAGCGGTCCGCCATGGTCATCGCATCGGCGTAACTGAAATCCAGTTCGAACTGCCCGTTGCCGTCTTCGTGGTCGAAGGAATAGACGTCCCAGCCGAGGTCATCCATGGCGCTCACGAGTTCCGAGAGCCAATGCAGGTTGTCGAGAACGCCGTAGCCGTCATAGCAGGGCTTATCGAGCGTATCGCGATCGGAGACTGTGACGGCACCGTTCTCCGTGTCCTTCAACACGTAGAACTCGGCCTCCATGCCGAGATTCATGACGAGGCCTAGATCCGCGGCCGCCTGCGTCGCGCGCGCCAGGATGTTCCGGCTGCAGGCCTCGAAGGGCTTGCCCTCGCACCAGAGATTGCTTGCGAACCAAGCCACGTCGGGCTGCCACGGCAGAATGATGCACGATGCGGGGTCCGGCCGGGCGGAGACCTCCTCGTCGCTCACGTCCTGGGGAACACCGTCGAGGGCCGCGCCAGTATAAAGCTCCGAGCCGGCCAGCATTTGTTCGAGATGGGAGAGGGGCACCATCTTGGTCTTCGACACGCCATGCATGTCGGAAAAGCTCGCCATCATGTACTCCACGCCTTTGTTGCTCAGTTGACGGTGGAGTGTTTCGAGCTCTGTAGGCGTGGACGACATGCTGTTCTCCCATTGCTGACACTGAACCAAGCTGCGTGAATGCTAGCAATGGAGGGAGGATGTGTAAGAGGTTTTGTCGTTGCAAGCCTCTTATGCCGCACTGTGTCGCGGCTTGATCTCGGCGACTAGGGATTGAGAGCCTTCAAGAGGTCGTTCCGCGCACTTTCCAGGTGCTCGGCCATGCGCTTCTGCGCGAGCAACGGATCGCGGGACTCGATGGCGTCGAGAACGGCTCTATGCTGACGGTTATATTCCGCGATGGCCTCCGGCATGAGGATGTTGGCCTTCATCGCTCCCCATTGTGCGTTGAGGCGCACGTGGTTGATCTGCCGGAAGACGTGGATCAGAAACGGATTGGCCGAAGCCTGGGCCAGAAGGAGATGGAACTCTCCATCCCATTTCGAGAAGTCGTCTTGGTCGCGCGTGGCGCCCGCGCTTTCCAGAACGCCCTCCAAGTCCTCGATCATCCCGGCATCGGCGTGCTCTGCGGCAAGCCGTGCTGTAAAGGGTTCGACGGCGGCACGGGCATCGATCAGGTCCAGCGGCGTCAGTCCGCCGATGAAATCCAGCAGTGAGCCGTTCGACTGAGGGGCCGCACCGACGAACGTCCCGCTGCCGAGCCGCCGCGACACGAGGCCGGCCTTCTCGAGCTTGTCGAGCGCGCGCCGTACGGTCGAGCGGGCCGTGTTGAATGTCTGGGCCAGCTGGCGTTCGGCGGGAAGGCGCTCGCCTTGCGAGTAGGCGCCCGTCTCGATCGCACGCTGAAGGTACGCGGAGACGATCTTGACGCCGGACGGACGCTTGGGGGCTTGCGAGACCGGGAGCTCGGTATCGTCGTTCGATTGCGGATTCACTCAAAGAGCTCCTTGCTGCCAGCCCGGTCCGGCGGGCTGCTTCGCCACAAGTCTATCCGATCGCATCGCGCTCGCTATTACCCCATTCGATATAGTCGCTTAGGGGAATGCGGTAGCGAACGAAGTTGTCGGCTTTGGTGTAGCGGTCGTAGAGGGCCCGGGCGGTTTGGTTGCCGGCGTCCGTATGCCAGTAGAGCCGGTCCCAGCCGTTCTTTTTGGCGAGCCGGAGAAGGTCGTCGATCAGCGCGCGCCCCACGCCGTGGCCGCGCGCGTTTTGATCGACGAACAGATCTTCGAGATAGCAATTCGGTCCGGCCGTCCAAGTCGAAGGATGGAGCGTCGAGATCGCAAAGCCTGCGATCTTGCCGTCCATCTCCGCGATGCGCGCGAACACCGGAACATCCGGATCGAGAATGCGGGACCAGGTGAGGGCGGTCACCGCCTCGGGCACATCGACTTGGTAGAACTCGGTGTAGCCGGACCAGAGGCGGCGCCAAGCCGCCTCATCGCGCGGGTCCGGATCACGGATCACGATCTTAGCGACATCCGCCACTAGCAATCGAGCGAGTCGGCCCGCTCCCAGCTTGTGAGTTCGCGCGAAAACTCGTTCCAGTTCTTCATCTTCAGTTTGACGTAAGCGTCCACGAACTCGTCGCCGAGTTCGCGCCGCAACATCGCCGAGCAGTCGGTAAGCCGAAGGGCGTCGAGAAGGTTGAGCGGCAGCTTCTTGACGTTGGCGGGCGCCTTGTAACCCTCTGCATACATGTCGATGTCGAGCGGCTTGCCCGGATCGGATTTGTTGGCGATGCCATCGAGGCCGCTGGCCAGGAGCACGGCGGGAAACAGATAGGCATTCGTCGCACCATCGGCGAGCCGGAACTCGAACCGGCCGCCGCCGGGCACGCGGATCATGTGCGTGCGGTTGTTGCCGGCGAAGGTCACCGTGTTGGGCGCCCAGGTCGCACCTGACGACGTGACCGGCGCATTGATGCGCTTGTAAGAGTTGACCGTGGGATTGGTGATCGAGCAGATCTCGTCCGCATGGTCGATCAGGCCGCCGATGAAGTTGTAAGCGTCCTTGGAGAGGCCAAGCGCATCATCGGAATCTTTGAACAGGTTCGTGTCGCCCTTCCACATGGACAAATGCATGTGGCAGCCATTGCCCGTGAGGTGAGCGAACGGCTTCGGCATGAAGGTCGCGCGGATGCCGTGCTTCTCGGCGATGGCCTTCACCATGTATTTGAAGAACACCATGCGATCCGCTGTGGTGAGAGCGTCAGCGAAATCCCAGTTCATTTCGAACTGGCCATTCGCGTCCTCATGGTCGTTCTGATACGGCCCCCAGCCGAGTTCCAGCATGCAGTCGCAAATCTCTCGGACCACGTCGAAGCGGCGCATCAACGCCGATTGATCGTAACAAGGCTTGGCTTGAGTATCGCCGGCGTCGCTGAGAGCCTCACCGTCGGCACTGACGAGGAAGTATTCCGGCTCCACGCCGCTCTTCATCGTGTATCCGGCATCCTCCGCCTTCTTGAGCAGGCGCTTCAGGATGTTGCGGGGGGCCTGTTCGACAGGTTTGCCGTCCATGTAGGGGTCGGCGGCAAGCCAGCCGACTTCCGGCTTCCAAGGAAGTTGTATGAGGCTTTCCGGATCCGGAATGGCCAGCATATCCGGATGCGCCGGCGTCATGTCGAGCCAGCTCGCAAATCCGGCAAAGCCGGCGCCTTCCTGCGCCATATCCGAGATGGCACTGGCCGGGGCCAGTTTGGCGCGCAAGGTTCCGAACAAATCAACAAATGAGATAAGGAAGTATTTGATGCCCCGGTCCTGGGCCTCTTTCGCAAGATCGATCGCCATTATCGTCCCTTTCATATGAAAAGAGGCCCGCAAATGCGGGCCTCTGAATGTGTGTTCAATCTATTTGCCGGTCAGCCCGGGAATCCAAGTCGTTCCCGCCAGAGGCACCTGAGCCATGGCGGCGGCTTCGACGGTGAGGGCCACAAGATCCTCAGGTTCGAGGTTGTGGACGTGGCTCTTGCCGCAAGCCCGCGCGATGGTCTGGGCTTCGAGCGTCAAGACCGAGAGATAGTTGGCCAGCCGGCGCCCACCCAGTTGGGGATCAAGGCGCTTGGCCAGTTCCGGGTTCTGAGTGCTGATGCCGGCCGGGCAATTGCCCTCGTGCCAGTCGTCGTAGGCGCCGGCCGTTGTGCCAAGGCGCTGATACTCTTCTTCAAAGGCTGGGTCGTTGTCGCCGATCGCCACGAGCGCAGCCGTCCCGATGGCGACGGCATCGGCGCCGAGTGCAAGGGCCTTGGCAACGTCCGCGCCAGAGCGAATGCCGCCGGACACGATCAGTTGCACTTTGCGATGCATGCCCAAGTCCTGCAGGGCCTGGACGGCCGGGCGGATCGCGCCGAGCAGGGGCAGGCCGATGTGCTCGATGAACACTTCCTGCGTTGCCGCCGTGCCGCCTTGCATGCCGTCGAGCACCACCACGTCGGCCCCTGACTTCACCGCAAGCGCGGTATCGTAGTAGGGACGGGAGCCACCCACCTTGATGTAGATAGGCTTCTGCCAGTCGGTGATTTCCCGCAGTTCCTGAATCTTGATTTCAAGGTCGTCGGGGCCCGTCCAGTCGGGGTGACGGCAGGCGGAACGTTGATCGATGCCCTTCGGCAAGGTCCGCATCTCAGCCACGCGGTCGGAAATCTTCTGGCCGAGCAGCATGCCGCCGCCACCGGGCTTCGCGCCTTGGCCGATAACGACCTCGATCGCATCTGCACGGCGCAGGTCGTCCGGGTTCATGCCGTAGCGGGAGGGCAGGAGCTGATAGACGAGAATAGAGGAATGTCCTCTTTCTTCCTCCGTCATGCCGCCGTCGCCCGTCGTCGTCGATGTACCCATCTTGCTGGCGCCGCGGCCAAGGGATTCCTTGGCTTGCGCGGACAGCGAGCCGAAGCTCATGCCGGCAATCGTGACAGGGATCTTGAGGTGAATTGGCTTTTGCGCAAACCGCGTTCCCAGCCACACATCCGTCGAGCATTTTTCCCGGTAGCCCTCGAGCGGATATCGACTCATCGAGGCGCCCAGAAAGAGCAGATCGTCGAAGTTCGGCAGCTTGCGCTTCGCGCCGCCGCCGCGAATGTCGTAGATGCCGCTGGCTGCCGCCCGGCGAATCTCAGACAGCGTGTAGTCGTCGAACGTCGCGGACTTGCGCGGTGTCGTAATCGGTGTCGCGTCCATTAGTATTCCCCAGCGTGATCGACATTGAAGTTGTAGAGCTGGCGAGCCGAACCGTACCGCTTGAATTCGGATGGATCGATTTCGCCGTTGAATCCGGCTTTGGTCAGGATGTCGTGAACGGTGGCCTTGTGCTCGTCTCTCATTTCTTTCTCGATGCAGTCCGCACCGAGACTCTTGACGCCGCCCCGGACGAACAGCCGGGCTTCGTAGATCGAGTCTCCGAGAGCATCGCCCGCTTCGCCAAACACGACGAGATTGCCCGACTGCCCCATGAAGGCGCTCATGTGGCCGACGGATCCTTTCACCACGATGTCGATGCCCTTCATCGAGATGCCGCAGCGCGACGACGCGTTGCCGTCGATCCGCAGGAGCCCGCCGCGACCCGTGGCGCCGGCGGCTTGGCTCGCATCGCCGCTCACATGCACGAAGCCGCTCATCATGTTTTCGGCGACGCCGACGCCCGCATTCCCGCGAACCTGCACAGTCGCAAGCTTGTTCATGCCCGCGCAGTAGTAGCCCACCGGACCGTTGATCTCGACATTCAGCGGTGCGTCGAGACCGGCGGCGATGGCATGCTGACCGGCCGGGTTCTCAATGACCCAATGCGTTTCATTCGTGTCCTTGGGGAGCTTGTGCAGCGCCCCGTTGAGTTCTCTTAGTGGCGTAACGCCAAGATCGATTTCCGGCATTCTCAGCGCTCCCAGAAGTAAACAGTGGCGGGCTCCGGCTCCCAGATCCGCGCGTCGCCGATGCCCGGCAAGTCCGCGAGAACCCGGTATTCGGATCCGAAGGCGACGTATTGATCGGTTTCGGCCATGACCGCCGGCTTGCAGGCGATCCCGTCGCGCAGCACGCCAAAGCCGTTCTCGGTGCCGACGACAAAGGTGTAGAAGCCGTCCAGGTCCTCGAGACCCACTTCCAGCGCGTCGCCGAGGGAGAGCCCCTCGTGCATGCGGTGGGTCAGATAGCCGGCCGCCACTTCCGTGTCGTTCTCCGTCTCGAACGTCATTCCATCGCGGCGAAGTTCGCGGCGAAGGTTGTTGTGGTTCGAGAGCGACCCGTTGTGGACCAGGCACTGGTCTTGGCCGGTCGAGTAGGGATGCGCACCATTGGTGGTGACGGCGGACTCGGTCGCCATGCGGGTATGGCCAATGGCATGGGTGCCCCGCATCGTGGCGAGCCCGAAGCGGGCCGCGACATCGGCCGGCAGCCCCACTTCCTTGAAGATCTCCATGCGGTTGCCGCGGCCCACGACCTCGGTGTCGGGGCTCTCAGTCGCCAGCCACTCGTCGAGGCGGTGCTCGGCCTCGTCGGGGATCGAAATGACCGCATGGGTGTCATGCAGCACCGCGCTCGCGTCCGAAAAGGCTTTCTCGATGTTCGAGACGGTCTCGCGAATGGCGTCGGCGGACGTGCCGCGCAGCGTAATCTTGGTCCGGCCTTCCTCACCTTCGCCATACACGGCGAAACCAGCGCTATCGGGCCCACGCCCCGTCATCGTCTCGAGCATGCGCGCCGTCAGGCGGCCAAGCTCAGGTTCGAGAGCGGGGTCTTTTATGAATAATCCAACAATCCCACACATGTGATCGTGCTCCAGTTTTCTACTGCAGCCAGCATGCGACAAAGCGCCCGCCGGCGTCAACCAGCAAGAAATAATTTTTCCTAAGAGGAAATGCAAGGGCTGCGTGGGAGACAGCCTATTGGCGCGGGTAGACGATGATAGAGAGGTAAGTCATTGGAGTCGTGACAAGTTCTTCCGGCCCATGCAGCGCGCCGGCGTCGAAGAAAAGCGAGTCTCCGGGCCCCAGCGGGTAGAGCTTGTCTGCATGGCGGTAAACGACCTTACCGGTGAGCATAAAAATGAACTCCATCCCGTCATGCTGGAACTGCGTGTAGGTGCTGGCGTCCTTGCTGAGCCGGATCAAATAGGGCTCCACGACAATGTCGCCGGCGAGGGAGTGGCCCAGAAGTTCGTAGTGGTGGCCCGCTTTGGTACCGCGCCGCTCGATCCGGACGCCTTGTCCGGCCGGTACGAAGGAGCAATCGCGCCGTTCCTCGAAATCGGCGAAGAAGCTCGTCATGGGGACGTGGAGCGCCTCCGCGAGCGCCCTCAGGGTCGAGAGCGAGGGGGACGTGCCGCCGTTCTCGATCTTGGACAACATGCCCGGCGAGAGGCCGGCCTGCGCGGCCAGATCGGTCGCGGTGAGTTGGAGCCGCTGGCGCAGCGCGCGGACGCGGCGGCCGATGGACGCCTCGAGGTTGAGATCGGTCGAGGGGGCGTTAGACCCCGTAACCGAGGCAACGGGCGCGGTTGGCTTGGCGGGCTCGCTACGCGCGACCGACTTCTTTCTCGTCTGGGTGCGCGCGCGGAGTTCCTTTGAAGTCAGTCGTGATGCCATCGCTCCCCTCCGTGGCGCTCATGGACAAGCTTGCCGGCAGCGGAAATCTCCCGGCAGAGCAAAACTCTAGCACCAATGGTTTGACCGGCGCGACTGCTACGTAAGCGTTCGTGTCCGGCTGGGCGGTTCCCCGAATGTTTGCGCGTAAGCCCGGGAAAATTGGCTGGCGGAGCCGAAACCGGTGGCGAGCGCGACGTCGAGGACAGGCAGCGACGTCTCGCGCAAGAGGTGACGGGCCCGTTCCAGCCTCAGCCAGCGATAATGCTGGTGGATACCGTGGCCCACATACTCGTGGAACAGCCGCTCGAGCTGCCGGAGCGAGATCCCGGCTTCCTGGGCGAGCTCGTCGCGGGGGACCGGGTGTTCGAGGTTCATCTCCATTACGCCGAGGACGCGCAACACCTTCTCGTCCGCGATGCCAAGGCGGTAGCGCAGGTCCAGACGCTGCGGCCCATAGCCTTCGCGAATGTGCGTGTGCAGGAACCAGTCGCCGACTGCCGCCGCCAGGGGACGCCCGTGGTCCCGCTCGATCAGTGCCACCATCATGTCGAGCGCGGAAATGCCGCCGGAACAGGTGATGCGGTTCCCGTCGATCTCGAAGAGGGACGGCACCACGGTCACATGGGGGAAGGCCTCGCGAAAGGCCGGCAGGTGTTCCCAATGCAGGGTGGCGCGGCGATCGTCCAGCAGTCCGGCACGCGCCAGGAGAAACGGACCGCCCGAGATGCCTCCTAGTGTCGTGCCCTTACGTGCCAGCCGGCGAAGCCAAGAAAACGTCGTCCGGTCGCTGAAGGTCGCCGGGTTGCCGCCCGCGCACACAAAGACAATGTCGGCGGTTCGTTCGGTGCGCGTGCCGCAATCCGGAATGACCGCCACGCCGTTCGACGCCGAGACGGGCTCGCCCGACGGGGCCGCATGCCACCAGCGATACAAGGTCTCGCCGGATAACAGGTTCGCGGCGCGCAAGGGCTCGATCGCCGCCGTGTAGGACATCAGGGCAAAGCCCGGGACGAGCAAGAAGCCGACAGTTGTGCCCGAGCTCTCACGAGTCATTCGACATCTCGAACCATGTTGCGGGCGCGAGAATTGCGCGCGTTTGGATGCGGGAGTTGAAGCACCGTATGCTGACCCATGGTGGCCGCCTTTGCGACTATCTCCAAAGTCGTAACCCCCCAAAGGCGGGAAAGCTCAAGTATATGTCGTAAAATGTCAATCAGCAAAAACGCCTTCGCGCACAGTTGCGCTCATGCGTTACTCACTCGCCAGCCTTCTCACGAACGCCCTGACCGGCAACCGGAACTGGAAACCGGTCTGGCGCGAGCCGGAGCCGAAGCCGTCCTACGACGTGGTCATCGTCGGTGGTGGCGGGCACGGACTCGCCACGGCGCACTACTTGGCCAAGGTACACGGCATCACGAATGTCGCCGTGATCGAGAAGTCCTATCTCGGTTCGGGCAATGTGGGGCGCAACACGACCATTGTCCGCTCCAACTATCTCCTGCCCGGCAACGAGCCGTTCTACGAATGGTCGATGAAGCTCTGGGAAGGGCTGGAGCAGGATATCAACTACAACGCCATGGTTAGCCAGCGCGGCGTGCTGAACGTCTTTCACTCCGACGGGCAGCGCGACTCCTTCGTTCGGCGCGGCAACGCCATGCGCTTTCACGGTGCCGATGCCGAACTGCTCGACAAAGAGCAGGTCCGGGCACTGGTGCCGTTCGTTGATTTCGAAAACGCACGCTTTCCCATAAAGGGCGGCCTGTATCAGCCGCGCGGCGGCACGGTGCGTCATGACGCGGTGGTCTGGGGCTATGCGCGGTCCGCCGACCAGCACGGCGTGGACATCATTCAGAACTGCGCGGCGACGGGCTTCCGGATCGAGAACGGTCGCATCGTCGGCGTGGAGACCGAGAAGGGTTTCATTGGCGCCAAGAAGGTCGCGCTGTCCGTCGCGGGCAGTTCTTCGCGCGTCGGCGAGATGGCGGGGATGCGTCTGCCCATCGAGGCCCACGTGCTGCAGGCCTTCGTCACCGAAGGCATCAAGCCGCTGCTCGATACGGTGATCACCTTCGGCGCGGGCCATTTCTATTGCAGCCAGTCCGACAAGGGCGGTCTCGTTTTTGGTGGCGACATCGACGGCTACAACACCTACGCCCAGCGCGGGAACCTGCCTGTTGTCGAAGACGTCGCGGAGGGCGGCATGGCGCTGATCCCCGCGATCGGCCGGCTGCGGGTCCTCCGGTCCTGGGGCGGTCTGCTCGACATGTCGATGGATGGTTCGCCCATCATCGATCAAACCCATATCGACGGGCTCTATTTTAATGGCGGCTGGTGTTACGGCGGCTTCAAGGCCACGCCGGCCGCCGGATGGTGCTTCGCCCATCTCATCGCCACCGGTCAGTCTCATCCCTTCGCCTCAGCCTATCGCTTCGATCGCTTCGCCTCGGGCCGCGTGATCGACGAGAAGGGCATGGGCGCCCAACCGAACTTGCACTGAGGAAGGGCCATGCGGATCACCTGTCCTTATTGCGGCGCGCGCAATCTCGAAGAGTATACCTATCGCGGCGATGCGACCGTGAAGCGGCCCGAAAGCATCGAAGAGACCGCGCGGGATGCCTGGATCGATTACGTGTACCTCCGCGACAACCCGGCCGGTCTCCACAAGGAGCTTTGGCACCACAGCGCGGGCTGCCACGCCTGGCTTGAGGTGACGCGCAACACCACCACCCACGAAATCGTTGCCGTCGAACCTGCAGCCAAGGGTGCTGAAAAAAGGAGCGCTGAGGAACGATGAGTCAGATCAACCGGCTGACCGGCAAAGGACTTGTCGATCAGAACAAGACGGTATCGTTCCGTTTCGACGGACAGGAGTTCCAAGGCCATCCGGGCGACACGCTGGCCTCCGCGCTTCTCGCCAACGGTATCCGTTTGGTTGGGCGTTCGTTCAAGTATCACCGGCCGCGCGGCATTCTCACCGCGGGCTCCGAGGAACCCAACGCGCTGGTCGAGCTTCGCACCGGCGCGCGGCGCGAGCCGAACACGCGCGCGACCACGATCGAGCTGTACGACGGTCTGGACGCCACGAGTCAGAACCGCTGGCCGTCGCTGAAATATGATCTGCTGTCGGTCAATCAGCTGGCCTCACCGATCTTCGGCGCCGGGTTCTACTACAAGACTTTCATGTGGCCCGCCTCCTTCTGGGAGAAGCTCTACGAACCGATGATCCGACGGGCCGCCGGCCTCGGCTATCCGTCGAAGGAGCCCGATCCCGACACGTACGAGAAGACGAATGCGTTTTGCGACGTCCTCGTCATCGGCGCCGGTGCAGCCGGACTTTCCGCGGCTTTGGCAGCAGCACGGGCAGGCGCGCGCGTTGTTCTGTGCGATGAGGACTTTGCCCTCGGCGGCCGGCTCTTGGCCGAACGCGGCGAGATCGACGGCCAGTCCACGCAAGACTGGGCACAGTCCGCGGTTGCCGAGCTCGAAAGCCTTCCCAATTGCCGTATCCTGCGGCGCACGACGGTCTTCGGCGTCTATGACGGCGGAATCTATGCGGCTGTCGAGCGCGTCGGCGATCACCTTCCCGTGCCTGAACCCCATACGCCCCGGCAGCGCCTCTGGCGGATCGTCGCCAAGCAATCTGTTCTTTGCGCGGGTGCCTTCGAGCGGCCCATCGTGTTCGGCGACAACGACCGCCCCGGCGTCATGCTGGCAGGCGCGGTACGAACCTACGTGAATCGCTTCGGCGTCACGCCCGGCCGCAGCGCCGTGATCTTCGCCGACAATCACGATGCACTGCGGACGGCCACAGATTTGGCCGACGCGGGTGTCGCCGTGCGCGCCATCGTCGATCCGAGGCCCCAGCGCTCCGCCGCGGCGGAACAAGTCGCCTCTGCGGCGGGGGCTCTCTACGTCAACGGAATCATCGACGGCGTCAGCGGCGCCCATGGCATCAAGTCCGTAAGGATCAAGGATGCGCAAGGCGCCACGACGGCGGTCCCGTGCGATCTCCTGGCCGTCTCCGGCGGCTGGAATCCGGCGCTCAACCTGACGACACATTTGGGCGGCAAGCCCGCGTGGGACGAAGCCCTATCGTGCCTCGTCCCCGGTGGCCTTCCCCCAGGCATGCGCGTCGCCGGTGCGGCGGCGGGGCAATTCTCTTTGCAAGCCTGTTTGGCAAGCGGGGAGGCGGCGGGTGCCGGATCCGCAGAGGAAAGCGGATTCTCTCCCTCGGCGCCCAGCCGTCCCGCGCCTACCCAGAACGGCGGGCCGGCCACGCCCGTCTGGTATGTCGAAAGCAGAAGCGGCAAAGCGTTCGTCGATTTTCAGAACGACGTTGCCTCGTCCGACGTGAAGCTTGCGGCCCGGGAAGGCTTCCGCGTGCCCGATCACGTCAAGCGCTACACAACGCTCGGCATGGCGACGGACCAGGGCAAGACGTCGAATCTCAATGGCGCGGCCGTGCTGGCCGAGGCGACAGGGCGGCATCTCGGCGCCGTGGGCTCCACGACGTTCCGTCCGCCCTTCACGCCGGTCGCGATCGGCGTCCTCGCCGGTCATCATCGTGGGAAAGACTTCCGTCCCACGCGTCTGGCGCCCTCGCACGCTTGGGCCGAAGAGCAGGGCGCCGTGTTTGTCGAGGTCGGGGCATGGATGCGTGCGCTGATGTTTCCGAAACCAGGCGAGACGGCGCAACAGACCGTTGATCGCGAAGTCGCCAACACGCGTACGAATGTCGGCGTTTGCGATGTATCCACGCTGGGCAAGATCGACGTGCAAGGCACCGATGCCGGAACGTTCCTCGATCGCGTCTACATCAACGGCTTCTCGAAGCTTGCCGTGGGCAAGGCGCGCTACGGCCTCATGCTGCGCGAGGACGGCTTCGCCATGGACGACGGCACCACCGCGCGGCTGGCCGACGACCACTTCTACATGACGACCACCACGGCCAACGCCGTGAAGGTCAGTCAGCATTTGGAGTTCTGCCAGCAAGTGCTGTGGCCCGAGCTCGACGTGCAGACCGTGTCGCAGACCGAGCAATGGGCACAGTATGCGGTCGCGGGTCCCAACGCCCGCAAGGTCATCGAGGCGTTGCTCGATGCGGGCCAGGATATTTCGAACGAAGCCTTCCCCTACATGGCGTGCGGTGCCTTCACCGTGTGCGGCGGGACGCCGGCCCGGGTGTTCCGGCTCTCCTTCTCCGGCGAACTCGCCTATGAGATCGGCGTGCCCGCACGGTTTGGCGATGGCCTGATCCGCGCGATCATGGAGGCCGGCGCCGAGCATGGCATTGCGCCCTACGGCACCGACGCACTCGGCGTCATGCGGATCGAAAAGGGCCACGCCGCGGGGCCGGAGCTCAACGGCCAAACCACGGCGCATGATCTCGGGCTCGGGAAGATGATGTCCAAGAAGAAGGACTTCATCGGCCGCTTCATGGGTGAGCGCGACGCGCTGAACGAATCGGCGCGGGCCGCGATGGTCGGCCTCAAGCCGCTCGATCCGAAGATGCGGATCAACGCGGGCGCGCACCTTGTTCCCAAGAACGCCGCAGCCAATGCCGAGAATGATCAGGGCTATGTGACGTCTCAGGCCTATTCACCGGAGCTCCAGAGCTTCATTGGGCTGGCGATGCTGGCCGACGGGCCCGCGCGCTACGGCGAGGTGGTCAAGGTCTGCGATCCGTTGCGCAACTACGAAACGCTGGCCGAGGTGTGCAGTCCTCACTTTGTCGATCCGGAAGGGGGGCGGCTCCGTGTCTAAGCTGAAATCCATGTCCGCTCTTCAGGGCGTGTCGGTCCCGGGACGCCATGGCAAATCCGACGGTCAAGCAGGCGTCATCTTGCAGGAGCGCGCCGATCTTGGTCTGGCGACGCTCGAGGTCCGCAAAGGCCAAGCGGCCGCCCTCGATGCCGCCATCCAAGCCGCCTATGGCGTGGCGCTCCCGAACGGGCCCGTGTCGGCCATAGGCAAGGGCGTCCGCTTTGTCGGCGTCGGCCCTGGTCAATGGTTCGCCGTTTCCGAGACCCATGCGAACGAAGCCCTCGCGAACGATCTCGCCAAGAAGCTCGAAGGTCTGGCGTCTGTCGCCGACCATAGCAGCGGTCGGGCCGTGGTTCGCGTCGAAGGGCCTACCGTCCGCGACGTGCTGGCCAAGGGGCTCGCGATCGATCTTGACCCGAACGTCTTCGTCGACGGTGCGGCGGCCGTCACCAATATCAGCCATATGGGCGTCCTGGTCTGGCGGGACGGCGAGGCTTTCGATCTGGCGGTCTTTCGCAGCGTTGCCGGCAGCTTCTATGGCTGGCTCGAAGAAGCCGCCGCCGCATACGGCCTGGATGTCGTCACGACATCGTGACCGGCTAAGGCGCGGCCTCAGCCTTTGCTGACGGCAACCGGCTTGGGAATTCTGGTAATTCCTATTAGACTTATTCTAACTGGGGGAGGTCGGGGCATGGGTCCCGAAGCGGCATCGGCCGGCCGCAGGCAAGTTTCTCGATGAGGGCGTGGCCGTCAGCTCTCGAAACGTGAGAGACAATGATGAAATCTCCCGTGACGCTTGCCTTCGCGCTCGGCGCCTTGTTCTGCGGTCCCGCAATGGCCGAACCCGATCAACCGACCCGTATGGGCGCGGACAAAGAAAAGACCGTATACGTACAGCTCATCGTCAAGGCGTGCCCAGCGGCCGAGACGCCCCTTGAGCCGACCAACCAAGGCAAGATCTACGACAACGAGAAGTCGCTGACCCCCGAGGAGCGCAAAGCCGCGCTCGTATCGCTGGGTTGCATCGACGTCCCCGTGCCCATGGACTTCCTGGCCGACGCCATGTCACCGAACGCCTGTATCGGCCGTGGCGGCTTCATGGCCGCCATGCAGTTCCTGCAGCAGCGGCAGGACCTGCACGACTTTCCAGCCGTCGGATCCTGGCACTGCGTGATCTCCGATCACGAGGTCGTCGGCGCGTCGACCATGTAGAACGTGTCGGACCGCTGCCGCCCCGTGCGGCCGGCGCTGCCCCGGCAGACCGCGAAAAGATGAGGCACGGTGGATATTCACCGTGCCCTTTTTTTGTGTGGGCTGGGCTGATCGTGCCAATTTTGCCAAGGTTCTGAAAAACCTTGGAGCACACCAAAACTTTCGTCACAGCGCGGCATGGATGTCGTATTGAGGACGATGCGACTTGCGGCCGGCTGACTCCCAGGTCTGCCCATGCGCGCACTGCAACGACGACGGCCAGCCGGGACCGATTGAAATGCTACATGTGCCACCACTCGTTTCGACGCTGACGATTGGTCTGGTGCTTGCCTTCAGCCTGGGTCTCGTTGCCCACCGGCTGAAGTTCCCGCCGCTCGTGGGATACCTGGTGGCGGGTATCGTCATTGGCTTCGCGCCCGCGGTCGGCGCCGACCAGAACATCGCCAACCAGCTATCTGAAGTCGGTGTGATTCTGCTGCTGTTCGGCGTCGGGCTCCACTTCTCCGTTCAGGATCTGTTGTCGGTTCGCGCCATCGCGATCCCCGGCGCCATTGCACAGGGTCTTCTCGCCACGCCGCTCGGCATGGCCGTCGGTTGGGCGCTTGGCTGGAATCCGGCCGCCGGTTTCATCTTCGGTCTTGCCCTGTCCGTGGCCAGTACCGTCGTACTCCTGCGTATGCTGCAGGAGCGCCGCCTGCTCGAGACGGAGCGCGGCAAGATCACCATCGGCTGGCTGATCGTTCAGGACATCGCCATGGTTCTGGCTTTGGTGCTCTTGCCGGCCATCACCGGGCTCTTCCAGGGCGAGGCGCCGCCCGACGCGACCGTGATGTTGACGCAGGTCGCCGAGGTGGTCGGCAAGCTCCTCGTGTTCACCCTGGCCATGCTCGTTGTCGGCAAGAAGCTGATCCCGGCGTTGCTTCACTATGTAGCGCACACGGGCAGCCGGGAGCTGTTTCGCCTCGCGGTGCTGTCCATCGCACTCGGCTTCGCGTTCCTCGCGGCTGAACTCTTCGGCGTCTCTCTGGCGCTCGGCGCCTTCTTCGCCGGCATGGTGCTGAGCGAGTCCCAGCTCAGCCAACAAGCGGCGACGGAATCGCTGCCTCTGCGCGATGCCTTTGCGGTCCTGTTCTTCGTCTCCGTGGGCATGTTGTTCCACCCCGCGATCATGATCGATGCACCGCTTGCCGTGCTGGCAACCGTCGCGATCATCGTCATCGGCAAATCCATCGCGGCCTTCGCGGTGGTGCGTTTGTTTGGGCAGTCATCGGACACGGGCCTGATGATCTCCGCGTCGCTCTCTCAGATCGGCGAGTTCTCCTTCATCCTTGCGAGCCTCGGCCTGACCTTGGGCGTCCTGCCCAGCGAAGGGCGCGATCTGATCCTGGCCGGCGCCATCATCACGATCCTGTTGAACCCGCTTCTGTTCGGGGCGCTGGACCGTTACTTCGCTTGGCGCGACCAGGCGCGCGCCGAAGAGGCCATACCGGAGACCAAGGAAGAGGAGAGCGAGGAAAAGGAAGCCACCCCGACCCGCGAACCCATTCCCGAGACGGCCTTGACCGACCATGTGGTCCTGATCGGCCATGGACGCGTGGGGCGGTATGTCTCAAAGCAACTTCTGGAGAAGGGCATCCCTGTCTACATCATCGAGGACGACGCAGAGGATGCCGCCGACCTGACCGCGAACGGCGTTGAGGCTCTGCACGGCAACGCGGCCGATCCAGAAGTCCTCAAGTCGGCCAAGCTCGGGGAAGCACGGTGCCTGCTGGTGGCTATTCCCGACGCCTTCGAAGGCGGGCAGGTGGTCGAGCAGGCCCGCGCCATCAATCCGAAGCTCCGGATCGTGGCGCGCGCCCATT
The DNA here is from genome assembly GCF_003071365.1 of Methyloceanibacter sp. wino2. NCBI lineage: Bacteria > Pseudomonadati > Pseudomonadota > Alphaproteobacteria > Hyphomicrobiales > Hyphomicrobiaceae > Methyloceanibacter > Methyloceanibacter sp. wino2. Next base: position 1,197,440 of record NZ_CP028960.1, on the reverse strand, counting down.
CGGAAGCCGAAATCGATCATCTCGCCAAGCACGGTGCGGACTTCGTGGTGATGGGCGAGCATGAGATCGGCAAGGCCATGCTCGGCGAACTGAATGCCCAGGAACGGCCAATCACCGATGCGATGGCCGGCATGGCGACGGCGGGTCCTATCCGCGGCGGCCGCTAGGGGCGCTTCGAGGCTCTTCGTTCTAGGAGGCGGCTTCCGCTTCCGCCGCGAGCGCATCGGCTTCTTCGTCCGTGAAGACGCGGCCTCGCGTCAGGAACCGGACGCCTTCCGGCGCTTCGAGAGAGAACCCTGCACCCCGTCCCTTGACCACGTCGATCGTGAGCTGCGTGTGCTTCCAATACTCGAACTGATCGGAGCTCATGTAGAAGGGACAGCCGCCAATCTCTCCGAGTTGCACGTCGCTTGCACCAGTCCGGAATTCACCTGCGGGGTAGCACATGGGCGCGGATCCGTCGCAGCACCCGCCGGACTGATGAAACATCAAAGGCCCATGCATGTCTCTCAGCTTGTCGATCAGCTCGAGAGCCGCATCCGTTGCTAAAACCCGTTCAACCATTGATCCGCTCTCCTTCGTGTCGCGTTCTGGCGCCATCCGACTGCTCCGCAATCTTCAATGCGGCCTCTTCGTCGCTGGTGAGGTTCCGGCTCCGCATGAGAAAGCGGCGCCCCTCGGGCGTTTCCATCGAGAAAGCGGAGCCATGGCCCGCGGCAACGTCGACGGTAAGCTGAACATGCCGATAATTTTCGAACTGATCGGCGTCCATGTAAACAGGGCAGCCCCCGATCTCACCGAGGCGAATATCATTCCGGCCGAGCGTGAACTCGCGGTCCAGGTGACACATCGGGGCGGATCCGTAGCTGCATCCGCCGGACTGATGAAACATCAGCGGTCCGTACTTATGTCGGAGCCTGTCGATGAGTTCGAGAGCCGCATCCGTCGCCAAAACGCGCTCAACCATCACGTCGCCCTTCAAAGTAGAACGGCCCGGCGAGGATGCTCGCCGGGCCGCCAATGACGATCGTCTTGACCAGACCCTTCCGGCCTAGAAGAAGCCCAGCGCTTTGGGGCTGTAGCTCACCAGCATGTTCTTGGTCTGCTGGTAGTGGTCGAGCATCATCTTGTGGGTCTCGCGCCCGATGCCGGACTTCTTGTAGCCGCCAAAGGCCGCGTGGGCCGGGTAGAGGTGGTAGCAGTTGGTCCAAACACGGCCGGCCTGGATGCCGCGCCCGAAATGGTAGGCGCGGTTGATATCGCGGGTCCACACGCCAGAGCCGAGGCCGTAGAGCGTGTCGTTGGCGATCTCCAGTGCTTCCGCATCGTCCTTGAAGGTCGTCACGGAAAGAACCGGGCCGAAGATCTCTTCCTGGAAGATGCGCATCTTGTTGTGGCCGCGGAACACCGTCGGCTTGACGTAGTAGCCCTCGGCAAGATCGCCTTCATGAATGGCGCGCTCGCCGCCGGTCAGCAACTCGGCGCCTTCCTTGGTGCCGATATCGACATAGGAGAGGATCTTTTCGAGCTGATCGTTGGACGCCTGGGCGCCGATCATCGTGTCCATCTCGAGCGGGTTGCCCAACTTGATCTTCTCGACGCGGGCGATCGCCTTCTCCATGAAGCGATCGTAGATCGATTCCTGCACCAGCGCGCGCGACGGGCAGGTGCAGACCTCGCCCTGGTTCAGCGCGAACATCGCGAAGCCTTCGAGCGCCTTGTCGAAATAATCGTCGTTCTCGGCCATCACGTCGGCGAAGAAGATGTTCGGTGACTTGCCGCCGAGTTCCAGCGTCACGGGGATCAGGTTTTCCGAGGCGTACTGCATGATGAGGCGGCCGGTCGTGGTTTCGCCCGTGAAGGCGATCTTGGCGATGCGCGGGCTCTGGGCCAGGGGCTTGCCGGCCTCGACGCCAAAACCGTTCACGATGTTGAGGACGCCCGCGGGCAGGATATCCCCGACCAAGTCCATCAGCACCATGATCGACATGGGCGTCTGCTCGGCCGGCTTCATCACCACGCAATTGCCGGCGGCAAGCGCGGGAGCGAGTTTCCAGCACGCCATCAAAATCGGGAAGTTCCAAGGAATGATCTGGCCGACGACGCCGAGAGGCTCATGGAAATGATAGGCAACGGTGTCGTGGTCCAATTCCCCGAGCGTGCCTTCCTGGGCGCGGACGCAAGAGGCGAAATAACGGAAATGGTCGATGGCAAGCGGAATGTCGGCCGCCGTGGTCTCGCGGATCGGCTTGCCGTTGTCGATGGTTTCGACAGCCGCTAGCAGCTGGAGGTTCTCCTCCATGCGGTCGGCGATCTTGTTGAGAAGCTTGGCGCGTTCCGCCGGCGCCGTCTTGCCCCAGGCTTCGCGGGCCTTGTGGGCCGCGTCGAGAGCAAGATCGACATCGGCGGTCTGAGAACGGGCGATCTGACAGACGGACTTACCGGTGACGGGGCTGAGATTGTCGAAATAGCGCCCATCCACCGGCGCGACCCAGTCGCCGCCGATGAAATTGTCGTAGCGCGACCGGAGGGCCACGCGCGCATTTAGGGTTTCTATGACCTCGTGAAGCATTGTTTTCTCCCTAGATATTCGGCGATTTCGCCAATTGTTACCCAACTTCGAGCGGCCAATTCATCACCGATTCCCGGGCACGGCCCGTTACGCTCGATAGGTTGCCGGATAGCCTATTCGACTTTCTTCAAAGGTAGAATTCTACTTTTGGAGCAAAGCGGTCTCGGGTGAGGGGGCCGAGCTGCCCATCCACCCTTACGCCATCCATGCTCCTGTCTTTCCGGATGCGGATCTACGCATTCGCAATGCCGCCGGAATATGACACTCCATTGATTGCTTCTCCTTGCGGGTATTGTACTTTGGTCCAATAGCGCTGTTTGGCGCGGTAACAGACCCGGAAGTCGCTGGTGCCAACCAGGATGAATCGAACCGGGCGTGCCGGCGGCGATGGAGGAAGCGTGCTGTGCCCAGAGCGCATGCAGAACGTCGGGCTTGTGGCGTCCAGACGGCCTGGACCTGTGCCGACACCCCGGAAACGGCGGTTGCCGAGATCGCCGGGGTCGTGGATCCGTCCGATATCGGGCAGCTTCTGGTCTTTTTCTCCCAGCCCTACGAGGCGGAGGGGCTCATCGCGGCCCTGTCCGAGGCTTTCTCCGGCGTCCCGGTTGCAGGCTGCAGCACGTCCGGAGAGATCACGTCGGACGGATTCAGCGAGCGCAGTGTCCTCGTGGTGGCTTTTCCGAAGTCGGGCTTTCGCTTCGTCAGTTGCGTCATTCCCGAGGTGCGCTCCCTGAGTGTGGACCGCGCCTCTGAGGTCGTGCAGGCCCTGCGCGCGCGGCTCGACAAGGACAATGGCGAGCGCCACCCCAACCTTTTTGCTATCTCGCTGATCGACGGTCTGTCCCGATGCGAAGAGGCCATCGTGTCCGCAATCGCTTGGGCGCTCGGCGACGTGCCGCTGGTGGGCGGCTCGGCGGGCGACGGGTTGACGCTCTCCGGCACGAGCCTGCTGCATGACGGGCGGGTCCATCGAGGCGCGGCGCTGTTGCTTCTCGTCGAGACCGAGCACCCCGTGCGCAGTTTCTGTTGCGATCATTTCGAGCCGACCGACACCAAGCTCGTCGTCACGGCCTCCGACACATCGACCCGAACCGTCTACGAACTCAATGCCGAGCCTGCGGCCTTGGAATATGCAAGCTCGGTGGGGCTCGAGCCGTCCTCCTTGGCGCCCATGAGCTTCGCGGCCCATCCCGTGGTCGTGCGCATCGGCGGCGACTATTATTGCCGGTCCATTCAGCGGGTGAACGACGACGGGTCGTTGTCCTTCTTTTGCGCCATCGACGACGGAGTGGTGCTCACCGTGGCCGAGCCGAGAGACATGGTGAAGTCGATGGAGGCCGAGTTGGAACGTCTGGACGCGGATGTCGGGGGCGTCGATTTCGTCTTGGGATTCGAATGCGTGCTGCGGCGGCTCGATGCCGAGAACCGGCAGATGAAGCACAAGGTCAGCGACCTCTACCGCCGCTACCATGTCGTCGGGTTCCATACCTATGGCGAGCAATACAACGCCATGCATCTCAACCAGACCTTCACCGGCGTCGCGATCGGACGGCAGGGAGCCAACTGATGCGTCGGGATGAGCATGACGAGTCCATGAGCGGTTCCGAAGATGAGGGGCTGGAGCGGCGCGTCGAGAAGCTCGCCAAGATCAATGCCGTCCTGATGGACCGCGTCGAGCGGTCGATGGATCAGCAGGGCAACGCCTTTTCTCTGTTCCAAACCGCGATCGGCCTCGATGCGAAGGTTCGCTCCCGAACGGAAGAGCTGACCGCTGTCCTACGCCGTCTCGAATGTTCGAACGAAGCGCTTGTCGAGGCGAAGGACGAGGCCGAACGCGCCAATCTCAGTAAGACGCGCTTTCTGGCGGCGGCCAGCCACGACCTTCTGCAGCCGCTGAACGCAGCGCGTCTGACCATCTCGGTCCTTTCCGACCTGCAGGAGAGCGACGACGCGCGGCACTTGGCCGGGCGTGTCGATCAATCCCTGCAAACGATCGAGGACTTGATCAAGACGCTGCTCGATATTTCGAAGCTCGATGCCGGCGTCGTCACCCCGGAGATCCAGTCCTTCCCCCTCGACGAGGTGCTCGACGTGCTCGAGGCCAGCTTCTTGCCGCAAGCAGAAGCCAAAGGGCTGAAGCTCAAGGTCCGCCGTTCGGGTCTCTTCGTCCAAAGTGATCCGTTGCTTCTGCAACGCGTGCTGCAGAACCTCGTCTCCAATGCGGTGCGCTATACGTCGAAGGGTGGCGTTCTCATCGGTGCGCGCAAGCGCGGCGAGAAGTGCCTGATCGACGTGGTCGACACCGGCTGCGGGATCTCGGAGGTCGAACTCGAGACGATGTTCGAGGAGTTCTATCGAGGCGCTGCAGCCGCCAAGAGCGACCACGCAGGCCTCGGACTCGGTCTTTCGATCGTGCAGCGCACGGTCCAGGCGTTGGGGCACACCCTCGAGGTTCGGTCGAGGCCGGAGAGGGGCTCAACCTTCCGGCTCACGCTCGACTGTGCCGACGGCGCGACGTCACATGAGGTCCGTCAGCCGGCGGAGCGTACCAGCCCGGAGGTCACGCGCGGCGCAGCCGTTGTTGTCATCGAGAACGACCGGGATGTTCTCGACGCGACGGTCCGCCTGCTGACCAATTGGTCCTGCACCACATTGGCCGGGTCCCGTCTCGATGAGGTCGAACAGGCGCTGGCCGACCTCGGGCGCGCACCGGATATCGCGCTAGTCGACTATCATCTCGACGAGGGGCGGACCGGCGTCGATGCCGTGAAGGCCTTGCGCGACCGGTTCGGCGCGGATTTTCCGGCCGTCGTGGTGACCGGCGACTGGAGCCCCGAGGTCGCCGCCGATGTGTCGGCAGCCAAATGCGAACTCCTCCGTAAGCCCACGCGTCCGGCGGAGCTACGCGCCCTGATGACCCATTTGTTGGGGACGTACGCCGCGCCGAAAGCCTAGCTGCTGGGCGCGCCTTCGTCTCCCGCGATCGCGTCGAAGTCGAGTTGCGACGTCTTGATTACGGCCTGGGTGCGGCTCACCACGTTCAGCTTACGCAGGATCTCCGAGACATGGGCCTTGACGGTCGTCTCGCTCACCCCGAGCTCGTAGGCGATCTGCTTGTTCAGTTGGCCATGGCGAATGAGCTGAAGAACGCGCATCTGCGCGGGCGTGAGGTTGGCCACCAGATCCGCGATATCGCTGGCGCGCGATGCAGCCCGTGGCCCTTGTGCGTTCTGCGCCAGTTCCGGCGGCACGAAGACCGAGCCGCTCAGGACCTCCGACAGGCCTTGGGCCAGCGTGGCCTTGTCGACGGATTTCGGCACGAAGCCCGCGGCACCGAGCCGGATGGCTTCCTGGACGATTTTCGGGTCGTCGAGGCCGGACACGATCATGATCGGCGTTCTTGGAAATGCCGAACGCAGAAGCATGAGGCCGTCGAAGCCGGTCGTTCCGGGTAGGGAAAGGTCCAGCAGCACGATCTCGATACCGGGTTCGTCCCGAATGACCTCATGCGCGGCCTCGATGCTGCCGGCTTCGAGAATTTCGGCATCGTCGCGCGAAAACTTCACGGCGCTGCGCAAGGCCTCGCGAAACATAGGATGATCGTCAACGATCAGGATCTTTGTCATCGTCTGCGGCCGTCTGGTTGATGGGTCCCTTTACGAAACCCCCGAACGGTAGTGTGCCGCAATTCTCATAAAGTCGTAAGAGCCAACCGGACGCAATTCCTGACTAGGGAATAAGGACGGCGGCGCCCGTCAGGGCCCCTTCGCGCAGGCGCGTCAGCGCTTCGTTCGCCTCCGAGAGCTTCATCGGCACGACCGTCGTTCGCACCGGAACTTCGGGCGCCAGCGCGAGAAACTCGCGCGCATCGTCGCGCGTCAGGTTCGCGACCGAGCGGATTTCGCGTTCCTCCCACAGGATGTCGTAGGAGAAGGCCGGAATTTCACTCATATGGATACCGCCGCAGACAACTACGCCGCCCTTGCGAACCGCCTTCAAAGCCGCAGGTATGAGCGGTCCGACAGGGGCGAAGATGAGCGCCGCGTCCAGTTCATCAGGGGCTTGTTCATCGGACCCGCCAGCCCAAACGGCGCCGAGGGAGCGGGCGAAATCTTGAGCCTGTGTGTCGCCGGGTGAGGTAAAGGCGTATACGGCGCATCCCTGATACCGCGCCACCTGAGCGACGATATGGGCCGCCGCGCCGAACCCGTAGATGCCGAGCCGCTTCGTTTCGCCCTGCAGTGCGTCCTCGGCCATTTTGAAAGAGCGGTAGCCGATGAGCCCGGCGCACAGCAGGGGCGCGGCCTCCGCATCGGAATAGCCGTCGGGAATTGCGAAGCAGTAGCGCTCGTCGGCGACCGTGTAGGCGGCATAGCCCCCGTCGATCTGGTAGCCCGTAAACTTCGGCTCGTCGCAGAGGTTCTCATGGCCCTCGCGGCAGTAGCGGCAGGTGCCGTCCGTATAACCAAGCCACGGAACGCCGACACGCATGCCCACCTCGAAGCCGGATGTATCGGGCCCGAGCGCTTCCACGCGGCCGACGATCTCATGGCCAAGTACGAGGGGGAGCTTCGGATGGTCGAGTTCGCCATCATAGATGTGCAGGTCCGTGCGGCAGACCCCGCAGGCCAGGACCTTCAGCAGAATTTGCCCAGGGCCCGGCGCGGGAACCGGCAGCGTCGCGGAACGGAGCGGCTGGCCGGCCTGTTCCAAAAGCATCGCTGCCATTGTGTCGGACATGGCGGGTCGGCCTATTTCTGCAGGGCCGCGGTGATGGCGGCGCGAATGCGTTCGTCCGGCTCGCCGAGCCAGTTCACGCCGGTCAGGGGCGAGCCCATGAGCGCCCATGCCTTGCTTCCGTCCGGGGCGAAAAGGACGAAGATCTGGAACTGCTCGCACTCATTCGGCTTGCACGTGAAAGCCAGCGAGTAGGTCTGATTGTCGATGGCGACGGGAATGCTGGGCACCGGAGGCCCATCCAGGGTCTGGGTGTACTCCTGCAGCCAGTCAGGCGCTTCCTTGCCGCCGGCAATGGCTTGCCAGGCGTTGAAATAGGCGGGGTTCTTGAGGAGGTCTCCGAGGACAGGCCCCGCCGGTGCGGCCGCCTCTTGGGCGAGCGCAGGCGAACTAAGCGACAGCAACAGGGCCAGCAGAAAGGAAAGGCGCATCGGGAACTCCGTCATCCATTATGAAGGGCGAACGGCTCGCACCAAAGGATGACGTTATTATAACAGCGCGTCCTAGTGCCTCAGAAGGGGCCAGCCTTCGACGGGCCGGTCCACGGCCGCAAGCGGTGCATCTTTCGCGCAGGCTTCCGCGGCGAGTGACCCGGCGGCGGCGTGGATGTTCAGGAGATGCGCGGGTACCCGGTTGGAGGCGGCCCACAGCGCCTTGAAGGCGTGAGCACCGCGCAGGAGAGCCGCCGGTGCGTCATCGAATAGAACGAGCCGGTTGCGCTTGTCGGCGTCGCGGCGGACCGCATCCCCGGTCCAGCAGAGCTCCGGGCCGTAAACAGCCTGCTCATGGGCATCCATGAGCCGGGGATCCTGTGCCCAGCGCACATGATCGTCGAGATCGGCCTCGGGCAGGAGCGCCGACAGCGCAGCAAACAGGGCGTGCAGGTCTTGCTCGGGGTCGACCTTGGTCAGGATGACTTTGACCGCAATTCCGGCCGCAGCCAGCGCCTCTTGGGTCTGGACGAGGGCCCGGGCCGGCGCCGATTTGGCCGAGCGGATGACCAAGGTACAGACCGGCGGGTCGATTTCCATGTTGAGGGCCCGTTCGGCCAACCGCGAGAGAGCGTTCACATGGCATTCCAGCTCGTCTTGCTGGGAATGTTGACCCCGGCAGTTCGCCCCGTTCCGTCCGGCCACAACGCGCATATGTCCCCCACTCGGTTTTGCTGCTGCGCGGGCTGCCTATCGCAACCCTTGGTAATGAGGATGCAGCCGGGCTGGTTAAGGAAGCCTTGATGAGTGTTTCTTTTTGAGGGGAAGAACTTGCGATTTTCGCCCGAAAAGGTGCCTGCCCGGAACCTTTCTCCGGTCCGCACGTTCACCATACCGGCCGGCGGTGTGCGCACCCTACCCGAACCCAAGCTCCGCTTGGCCGATGGCTCTCCCCAAGCCCGGAAGCCCGGCGGAAACGCCGGGCTTTTTCTTTCACAGCAAAACTGGCAAACCATGCGGCGACGCGCCCGGTGCCTCGGACGGCCGGTCGGCTCGGGGCGTCTCCCGGCGCGCCCGTTTACCGGAAGGGTGCTTGAAATTTTGCACTGCGGTGCCTTCCTCACTACATTCCGGCGAAGGGTACGACACCAAAACACGGAAAATGACGGAAACACTCACAAAAGACCAAATCCTGGCCGCGCTGAAAGGCGTCAAAGGTCCTGATCTGTCTGACAATATTGTCTCTCTCGGTCTTGTGTCCGAGGTCGTCATCAACAAGGGCAAGGTCTACTTCGCGATCTCGGTAGACCCGGCCAGGGCGCCGGAACTCGAAGGCCTGCGGCAGGCGGCCGCAACCGTTGTCGAGGGGCTGCCGGGCGTCACGAGCGCCATGGTGACATTGACCGCCGATCGCGAGCCGGGGAGCACGGATACGAGCTCCGCCTCGACTCCGCGCCGCGCGCCTCAAGCCGAGCCGGCCCCGACAGCTGCGAAGGGGCCCGGTGCGCCCCAGCCGACACGCCAAGGTGGGGGCGGCATTCCCGGCATTAGCAAAATCATTGCCGTCGCGTCCGGCAAGGGCGGTGTCGGCAAATCCACGACAGCCGTCAATATCGCGCTGGCGCTGAAGGACCAGGGAATGAAGGTCGGCATTCTCGATGCGGACATTTATGGCCCCTCGATGCCGCGCCTGTTGGGGCTCAGCGGTCAGCCGCAGCAATTGGCCGGCAACAAGCTCGACCCGATGCGGCGCCACGGCGTCAAGGTCATGTCCATGGGCTTCCTGGTCGACGAAGAGACGCCGATGATTTGGCGGGGCCCCATGGTCATTTCGGCCATTTCCCAGATGCTCAAGGACGTTGCCTGGGGTGACCTCGATGTCCTGGTGGTCGACATGCCGCCCGGCACGGGCGACGCCCAGCTCACCATGGCGCAGCAGGTGCCGCTCGCCGGCGCCATTATCGTGTCCACGCCGCAGGACCTGGCGCTGATCGATGCGCGCAAGGGCCTCAACATGTTCACGAAGGTCAACGTGCCCGTCCTCGGCATCGTCGAGAACATGTCCACCTTCATCTGCCCCCATTGTGGCGGCCGGTCCGACATTTTCGGCCATGGTGGCGCCAAAGAGGAAGCCGAAAAGCTTGGCGTCCCCTTCCTGGGCGAGGTCCCGCTGACAATGGCGGTGCGGGAAACGTCCGATGGAGGAGAGCCAGTGGTCGCGAGCGATCCCGACAGCGAAGTTTCCAAGGCGTACCGGGACATCGCCCGGACGGCCTGGGCCGAGATTGAGCGCGCGTCGAGCGATGCCCGGCCCGCACCGAAGATCGTAATGGAGAACTAGCCGCAACGGCTGCGCCGTAGGGTTCAACACTGGGGGAAGCCGCTATTGGCGTAGCTGACCCTATTTGGCGCGAGCGCTCCGGAACGGGCGCCGCGCTGCAAAGGAATGATTGCATATGTGCGGCATTGCCGGATCGATCGACCTAGCAGGCAAGCGACTACCGGATCGGGGCATGCTGCAACGGATGGCGGACGCGCTCGTCCATCGCGGGCCCGAGGATGAGGGATTCCTGTCCGTGCCTGGCGTGGGTCTGGCGCAGCGCCGCTTGAGTATCGTCGGTCTCGAGGACGGACGGCAGCCGATCTACAACGAAGACCGCACCGTCGCCGTGATCTGTAACGGCGAGTTCTTCGAATACCCGGAACGCCGCGCCGATCTCGAAGCGAAGGGGCACGTTTTTCGGACTCATAGCGACAGCGAGATCCTGGTCCATCTCTATGAGGAGCACGGCGAGGACCTGTTCCCCTACTTGAAGGGTCAATTTGCCTTTGCGATCGTGGATCTCGCGCGCGGCGTCGTGCTTCTCGGCCGGGACCGTGTCGGCATCTGTCCGTTGTTCTGGTCGCGTCAGGGCGACACGATCTATTTCGCTTCCGAGATCAAGGCGCTGATCGCCTCCGGCGCCGTCCGGCCGGAAGCCGATCCCCGCGGGCTGGATCATCTCTTCACATTCTTTGCGATGGGTTCGAGCCGCACCGCCTTCAAGGGCGTTCAGTCGCTCGAGCCCGGGCATTGTCTGCGGATCGACCTGCCGAGTGGCGTCGGGGTAGCCAGTCCCGTCCAGCGCAAATACTGGGATTTCGATTTCCCCGATTGGGGCGACGAACTGGATGGGGACGTCGGCCAGCTCACCGATTCCTTCCAGTCGGTGTTCGAACGCGCTGTCGACATACGCCTGCGCGCGGATGTGCCCGTCGTCGGCTATCTGAGCGGCGGCGTGGATTCAGCCTTTGTCATGGCGACGGCCGCACGTGTTGCCGGTCGTCCCTTGCCGAGCTTCACGCTTCGCATTCCCAAGAAAGGCCTCGACGAGGTCGATGAGGCGATGGAGGCTGCGGAGGCAATCGGCGCGCATCCGACCGTGGTGCATGCCTGCTCCAACCTCATCATGGACTCCTACGAGGCCTTGACCCGCGCGGCCGAGTGCCCCGTTCTCGACACGTCTTGCGCCGCGCTCTTGGCGTTGTCGCGCGAAGTCCGCTCCCAAGGCTACAAGGTCGTCTTGACGGGTGAGGGTGCCGATGAGGGCTTCGCCGGCTACATTTGGTTCAAGATGCGTGAGATGGCGCGCCTCCTCGACTATGGCGACGCCTTCACGCCGACCTCGGTGCTTAGCCGGGCGATCCGCAAGATCGGTGCGAAGCAGAATTCCGACGAACTCAAGCAGATCGACGCGCTCGTCGGCGGTCCACATGCCCAATCGGTCATGTACAGCCTCGTGTCCACGTCGCGGGACCGCTATTTCAGCACTGGCTTCAAGGAAGAACTCGGCGGTCACGTCGCATACGAGGACTTCGATCTGGACCTCGATCGCATGGCGCGCTGGCATCCGCTCAACCGCTCGCTCTACTTCGGCTACAAGGTCCATCTCGCGGGCCTGCTTCTCACCCAGAAGGGCGACCGTATCGCCATGGCCAATAGCGTGGAGACCCGCTACCCCTTCCTGGACGAGGACGTCATCGGCTTCATGTCGCAACTCAGTCCGCGCTGGAAACTGCGCCGGCGCATGCGCGACAAGTTCCTGCTGAGGCAGGCTGCGGAGCGGATCTTGCCGAAAAATATCGCGCAGCGTCGAAAGCACATGTTCCAGGCGCCGTTGGCGGACAGTTTTCTCGTGAACGCGCCGGAATTCGTGCGCGAATTGATCAGCGAGGAAAGCCTGAAACGGACGGGCTATTTCGACGTCGATCAGGTGCGGCGGGATTGCGCCATGGTCGCCGAGGAGGGATCGAGCCGCAGTCTCGGCAGGTTCTACAGCCTCGGTCTCGGCGGCGTCGTCGCCACGCAGCTCTGGCACCATGTCTATCTTGGCGGCGGCCTGTGCAGCCTGCCGGCCTACACACCGGCCGAGCCGCAGGAAGAGGTGCCGCTCGAGGCAGCCGTCTCCGCGTAGCGGCGTCTTATCGCAAAACTCGGAAGTGCCGCCGGTCCCGGGCGACTTGGCGGAGGGGTCGTGGTTGCTAAGCCGCGCTGTGGCGCTTTGGCAGCGGCGAAACCTTTGCGGTCGCCTTGAGAGCGCCCTTTGCGTGAACCTCGGCGGTCTCGGGCCGGCCGTAGAGGAAGCCCTGAACCTGCGGACAGCCGAAGCGCCGCAGCATGCGGGCTTGCTCGGGCGTCTCGACACCTTCCGCCGTGACGGCAATCCGAAGCGACTTGCCGAGGGCAACGACCGATTTCACGATGGCGCGCATGGCCGGATCGCGGGTCATGTTGCGCACAAACTGCTGGTCGATCTTGATTTTCGAGAACGGGAACCGTGCGAGATAGCTCAGGCTCGAGTAGCCCGTACCGAAATCGTCCATGGCGATCCGGACACCGATTGACCGGAGGCGATTCAACTTCGCCAGAACCTCTTCGGTGTCGTTGATCAGAAGGCTTTCCGTGATCTCGAGTTCCAGCCGGCTCGCAGGCAAACCCGTTTGATGCAGGGCATCGGCCACCGTCTCGGTGATGTCGCCGACGCGGAACTGGGCCGGAGACAGATTGACCGCGACCGTCAGGTGCTCGGGCCACTGGGTTGCATCGGCGCAGGCCTGCCGCAGCACCCACTCGCCGATCGGAACGATGAGCCCGGTTTCTTCGGCGATTGGAATGAAATGCCCCGGCGAAATGAGCCCATGCTCCGGGTGGCGCCAACGGATCAGCGCTTCCGAGCCGCATGGCATCTCGGTCTTCAAATCGTACTGGGGCTGGTAGACGATCTCGAACTCGTTGCGTCTCAGCGCGTGCCGCAGATCCTGCTCGATCGTATGACGCCGCTGAAGAGCTTGGTCCATGCTCTCTTCGTAGAAGCAGACGCGCTGCCCGCCATCGGCCTTCGCCCGGGAGAGCGCAATTGCCGCATGCCGCAGCAGAACATCGGAGGTATCGCCATCGGCGGGCGCCAGCGCAATGCCGACGCTGGTCGCCAGGACGACCTCGCGATTGCTGACGTGGAACGGTTGGGCCAGAGCAGTGCCCAAGCGATGCATGAAGGCCATGACATCGCTGAGAGCCGCGATATCGGTCAGGACGATCGCGAACTCGTCACCGTCGACCCGCGCAACGATATCGGTGTCCCGCGCGAGATGCTGAATACGGCTTCCGAAGTCGTGGAGGACGCGGTCGCCGCCGTGGCCCTCCAAGGATTCGTTGAGTTCTTGGAAACGGTCGATATCGAGGCTGATAAGCGCCAAGTGCCGATGACCGGATTTCGTCCGCTCGAGGGCACTGTCGAGAAGGTCCGTGAGCGTAGCCCTGTTCGCAAGGCCGGTCAGCGTGTCATGCTCTTGCAAGTACCGGACTTCTTCGCTGGCGCGCCGCTGCGCGCGGCCGCGGCTCCAAGCCACAATAAGGGGGATGGCGATGCCGGCGCTGACGAGACCGAGAATGACGAGCGCGACGACGCCGAAATAGTTGGAGAGGACACCGGCCTGCTCGGTCTGGTCCAGATAGACCTCCAAGGAGCCATGCACTTTTCCGCGAAGGTTGATGGGAATATGCAGACGTGCGAAGTGCGTCGGCTTGGAGAGTTCTTCCCCGCCGTATAGGCCGATCGTGGCACCATTCATTTTGGGGTTGATGGCCGCGGCGACCGCCGACCGGTCCAGCCGAAGATCGGCAACGCCGCTCGTGTAGATCACTTCGCCTTTGGAATTATACAACTCGTAGCGCAGGACGCGCCGTCCGTATCCGGCCTCCGAGAAGACTTCCGCCAACTGCGCGGCACCGCCGGGGACCGTCAGCGCCTGCAGGATGACCTGAGGATCGGACAAGACCGCCTCGCGGATTCGGTCCTCGGCGGAGAAGGCCTCACGTTCCAGTTCGAGAAGGCCAATGCGATTCGGCGCCACCAGTGCGGCCAGCGCAATCGCGACGGCGAATGAGGTCAACCCCAGCCAGTGCCAGTATTCTTTCAGCAGTTCTTGTAGGCGCATGATGCCACTGCGACGGAAGTCGTTCGATTTGCTCTGTTCAACTTACGGCAAAATTTGGCGTCAGGAGGTTAAGAAACGACGTAAGCGGAGGGAATTAAAGTCTTTTTGTCGCGCAAGCGCCGCGATTCTGAGCAGAATCGGGGTGCCGCGGACGCAAAATCCGCAGTTTTCCGGGGATGAAACGCCTTCTTAATCGCGTTCGCGGTTAGCCGCCGGTCGCTGACATGAATCGAGGCAACGAGGGGGCCGAGTCGCGATCAATGATGAAATCGTGCCCCTTCGGCTTGCGGGCGATGGCTTCGTCGATGGCCGCGTGCAGCAAATCGTCGTCACGGCTGACACGCATCGGCGCCCTGAGATCGGCCGCATCCTCCTGTCCGAGGCACATATAAAGAGTGCCCGTGCACGTGACCCGAACTCTGTTGCAGGACTCGCAAAAATTGTGGGTCATCGGCGTGATGAAGCCGAGACGGCCGCCCGTTTCGCGAATACGAACGTAGCGAGCGGGGCCGCCTGTCCTGTCGGGAAGATCGTCCAGGGTGAAGTGCTGGGCCAAACGGGTCCGCACGAGGGACAGCGGCAAATATTGATCCGTCCGGTCTGTGCCGATCTCTCCGAGAGGCATGGTCTCGATCAGGGTCAGGTCGAAGCCGCGGCCATGGGCCCACCGCACCATGTCTTCGATCTCGTCCTCGTTGACGTCGCGCAGGGCCACGGCATTGATCTTGATCTTGAGGCCGGCGCGTGCGGCACGGTCGATGCCGCGCATGACCTGGTGGAAATCGCCCCAGCGCGTCAGGAAACGGAACTTGGCCGGATCGAGCGTGTCCAGGGAAACGTTGATTCGTTCGACGCCGTGGTCGGCCAACTGGTCGGCGAAGCGGTAGAGCTGGCTGCCGTTTGTGGTGAGCGTCAACTCCTCGAGCCCGCCGCCCAAGTGCCGCGACAGCGATTCGATAAGGCTCATGACATTGCGCCGCACCAGCGGTTCTCCGCCGGTGAGCCGCAATTTCCGCACGCCGCGCGCGATGAAGGCGCTGGCGAGGCGATCGATCTCTTCGAGCGTCAGTAGATCCTTGCGCGGCAGAAAGGTCATGTCCTCCGCCATGCAATAGGTGCAGCGGAAGTCGCAGCGATCGGTCACCGATACGCGCAAGTAGCTGATAGCGCGGCCAAACGGGTCGACCAGGTTGGTCTCAACATCACTCATAAGGGCGTCTCTTCGAGCCTGTTCCTCGCAAGTCGGCACGTTGGTTCGTGCCTCGTGTTTCGTCAGGGGGCGTGCCGTAAAACACGTCATGCCTTGCGGCCCCTAACTTCCGCCTCGATAGGGCAGGATCATCTAGAGTATATTGAATCTACAGCCTTTCAATAGCGCCAGGTCCCTCGCAGAGCGACCGTCATCGCGCACATCTCAGCAAGGGAGTCCGGCCATGGATGAGGATCGGTTCAACATGTCGATGCGACGTTTCTTGAAGGAAGTCGGCGTCACGTCACAGCAGGCGATCGAGGCCCTTGTCCGCGACTTTGGGTTGCAAGGGGAAGGCAAACTCAAGATGAAGATGGTTCTGACGGCCGACGGCACGTCCCTCAACCACGTGGTCGAAGGTGAAATCGATCTTGGTTGAGATGATCTTGGCTGACGAAAACCGGCTGACATGAGTTGGGTGACGCGATGAATGCTCCGGATGGCGGCTCGGCAAACTGGCCGACAGAGTTGAAACTCGACAAAGACAAACGCGTGCTGACCGTTTCCTTCGACGACGGAGCGCAGTTCGCGCTGCCGGCCGAGCTCCTGCGGGTGCTCAGCCCGAGCGCCGAGGTCCAAGGCCATAGTCCGGAGCAGCGAGTGACGGTGCCGGGCAAGCAGAACGTACGCATCGTGCAGTTGGAGCCGGTCGGGACCTACGCCGTGCGCATCACCTTCGACGATGGCCACAACACCGGACTCTATATGTGGGACTATCTGCGCGACCTCGGCGTGAACCAGGAGGCGCGTTTCAGGGACTATCTGACCGAGCTCGCCGACAAGGGCCTCTCGCGCTGAACTGAAATCTCGGCTGTGGCGCGGGATACCGCCTCAGCCTCTCTCTTTGTCGAGCAGGGCACGCTTGCGCTCCGGGCCCCAGCGATATCCTGACAGCGAGCCGTCACGGCGCACGATCCGGTGGCACGGGATCGCCACGGCGAGTTTGTTGGCGGCGCAAGCGCCCGCCACGGCGCGAACCGCGCCGGGAGCCCCGATCGCGGCGGCGAGGTCGCTATAGGATCGCGTCTCGCCGGCCGGGATCTTGCGCAGCGCCTCCCAGACGCGCCGCTGGAATGCGGTACCGCGAATGTCGAGCGGGATGGCGCTTTGGCTCCCAGGCTTATCGACCAGGGCGACAATGGAAGCCGCCGTCGCGGCGAAGTCCGCGTCCGCTTCGCTCAGGACCGCCTGAGGGAAGAGCGCGCGCAGCTCGCCGGCAAGGCCGTCGGCACTGTCGCCCAGCAATATGGCGCATACACCCTTCGTACTTGCCGCGACGAGGACATGGCCGAGGGAACAAGGCATCGTGGCGAATGTCAGCTGCTCGGAGGCGCCGCCTTTACGGAACGAGTCCGGCGCCATGCCGAGGGCGGCCGCGGCGCCGGAGTAGAAGCGTCCCGACGAACTGAATCCGGCTTCATAAAGTGCCTCCGTCACCGTCGTGCCGCGGGACAAGGCATCCCGCACGCGGTCGTTCCGCAACGCGGCCGCATAGGCCTTCGGCGTGATCCCGAGCGCGGATCTGAACTGACGATGGAAATGGTGGGTACTCGAGCCCACGGCGCGCGCGAGGTCCGCAAGGGGGATCGGGACTTCGGACTGCTCCAAGAGACGGCAGGCTTTTTCGACCCTTCGAGCCCAGGCAGGGGCCGCGGCCGCTTCGGTGGGCTTGCAGCGCATGCAGGGGCGGTAGCCGGCGCGCTCCGCCGCCGAGGGGCTCGCGAAAAAGGAGACATTGGCCCGGTTCGGCTTCCGAGCCGGACAGGAGGGTAGGCAGTAGATCCCCGTGGTCTTGACCGCGTAGTAGATAGCGCCGTCCAACCGGCTGTCGCGCGTCTGGACTGCTTGCCACGCGCTGTCGTCGTCGAGATGTCGGAAGCTGGTGGCTGGGTTGGGAGACATTGTTCCGAGGGTCGGTGTGCCGGGGGCGATCTGCCGCGATTGGAGGACGTGATATCGTGGGGATTGTGCCACCTGGATTGCTCGTGCGCACTCCGATCCTTGCCGGCGAACTGGACAGGATCGCCCTTGGGCAAATTTTGGGGCAGGCGAACGGCACGCCGGAAGTCGTGGTGGCAATCCCGTGCAGCGTGACCAATATAGAATGCGAAGGGATAGATTGCGGCGCGGTAACGCCCGTCGCGATGGAGGAGGCGTCCAACGCGGCCTTTCTTGGGGTTGGAGCGGCAGAATGTCGCGAAAAAGTGATAATTCGGGCGCACACAGGCGAATCATGATGCGGCGTAGGCCGTCAGCATCGAGACGAACGCGTGCCACCAGGAGACCACAGTGACCGACCATGCCGAACATGACGCGCGGGTGCCCCGGCAGCGCCGCGTTTGGCGTGCGCGTCAGGTCGCCAAGCGTGGGCTTCAGGCTCTGACCGCGAAGCTTTGGTCGTCCTTCTGGCTGATCGTCATCGTGGCCGTGATCATGGCAAGCCTCGTGGCGCTGGGAGATCTGTCCGTCGGATTGGCCCTGGCGTCCTTCGGCGGTTTCGTCGCGGCCGTGCTGCTGCTTCCTCATCAGGACACCGATCAGGAAGAAGAAGCCGGCTTTGCCCCGGCGCCCGTCGCCGACCGCAACCGCTCGCCCATGTCGGCGGTGGTCGATGCGCTCCCGGACCCGGGCATCCTTCTGAGCCCCACGGGCCAAGTGGTCTTCTTCAACGCCCCGGCGAAGGGGGTCTTCTCATCCTTGCGCGAAGGGAGCCATATTTCCTCACTGATCCGCGCGCCCGAATTCCTCGATGCCGTCAGCGCGGCGCCGCAGACCGGCCAGGCGGTTTCGGTCGTTTACGCCGAGCGCGTACCGGTCGGCCGCCGCATGGAAGCCACGGTGGCGCCGCTGGGACGGAAGGGTGGGCCCAATAGCGATATCCTGGTCCTTCTGCGCGACTTCACCGAGGGCGATCGCATCAATCAGATGCGGACGGACTTCATCGCCAATGCCAGCCACGAGATGCGCACGCCGCTTGCTTCGTTGCGCGGGTTTATCGAGACACTGCAAAGCACGGCCAAGGAAGACGAGGCGGCCCGCGAACGCTTCCTGCCGATCATGGCGGAGCAGGCCGCGCGCATGACCCGGCTGATCGACGCCCTCCTGTCGTTGAGCCGTCTCGAAATGAACGCGCACGTCCCGCCGAGCGACCTGGTCGACCTGAACGACGTTTTGGGCCATGCCCGCGATACGCTGGAGCCGATCGCGGCGGACAGTCACATGACCTTGGAGGTCGAGCGGTTCGCGAAGCCGGCGATCGTGCGTGGCGATCGTGACGAACTCTTGCAGGTGCTTCAGAACCTCGTGCAGAACGCGCTAAAATACGGCCGTCCAAACGGCAGTGTACGGATCGAAGCCAAGCACATTCCCTCGCTCAATCAGCACGCGAGGGGACGTTTCGCGATCTCGGTGATCGACAACGGGCCCGGCATCTCAGCCGAGCATCTGCCCCGCCTGACGGAACGCTTCTATCGGGTCGACGTCGATTCGAGCCGCGAGAAGGGCGGGACCGGCCTGGGTCTTGCTATCGTGAAGCACATTCTCAATAGGCATCGCGGCGAGTTGGCGATTGCTTCAAAGCCGGAGCAGGGCTCGACCTTCACGGTCATGCTTAACGAGTCGCAACCGGCGGGCGACCGGGCATCGTTGTCCACAGCCTCAAAATAGAAAACCTATTACAGAACAGCAAGTTGAGCTGTCATAATAGAGAATCATCAGCGTCATAAAACAATGGTCGAGGGCCATTAGCGTGCCCATGAGCTGGCGGCGTAGGGCACGCCGGCGGAGGCGCTTATTTGAGCGCCGTTATCCAAGCCAAGGGAGTTCTATTGTGAACAGGTTTGCTATCGCAGCGTCGACGCTCGCCGTCGCCGCTCTCTGCACGGGCGGCCCCGCGCTGGCCCGTGATCAGGTTCAGATCGCAGGTTCCTCGACCGTTCTGCCGTATGCGCAGATCGTTGCCGAGGATTTCGGTAAGACCTACTCCAAGTTTAAGGCGCCGGTCGTCGAGTCCGGTGGTTCGTCCGCTGGCCTGAAGCAGTTCTGCAAGGGCGTCGGCGAAGGCACGATCGACATCGCCAATGCTTCGCGTCCGATCAAGGACAAGGAAATCGAGGCCTGCGCCGAAGCTGGTGTGAAGAACATCATGCCGGTCCGCTTCGGTTATGACGGCATCGTCTTCGCGACCGACGCCAAGTCGGACGCTTGGGCTCTCGAGCCGAAGGACGTCTATCTCGCTCTGGCCGAGGAAATCCCGGTCGATGGCAAAATGACGGCCAACCCGAACAAGACCTGGAAGGACGTGAACGACAAGCTGCCGGATTGGAAGATCGTTGCGTACATCCCGGGCGAGAAGCACGGCACCCGTGAAGTCTTCGAAGAGAAGGTTCTCGCGGTCGGTTGTGAGGCCGTTGGCGGCATGAAGGCGCTTGAAGAAGGCGGCATGGACGAGAAGGCCGCTGAAAAGGCTTGCGTGAAAGTCCGCAAGGACGGCGGCGCAGTCGACATCGACGGCGACTACACCGAGACGCTGGCCCGCATTCAGTCCAACCCGGAAGGCGTCGGCGTCTTCGGTCTGTCGTTCTACGAGAATAACACCGACAAGCTGAACGTCGCCACCATGAGCGGCATCTCGCCGTCCGTGGAGACGATCTCCTCCGGTGAGTATCCGGTCTCCCGCCCGCTGTTCTTCTACGTGAAGAAGGACCACATCGGCGTGATCCCCGGTCTGAAAGAATATGTCGAGTTCTTCACCAGCGAGAAGATGATCGGCCCGGACGGCCCGCTGGCCGACTATGGTCTCGTCCCGCTGCCTGAGAACGAGCTCGAAGCTCTTCAGGAAGAAGTCGAGGAGGGCAAGGTCCTCAGCATGTAATGCTGACGATCTCGTCTGACTAAAGCCAAGTTGGGGGAGCGGCGCGCGAAGAGCGCCGCTCCCCCGGCCGGCCCTCGAACCGGGGCCAGCTAGACTTAAGAATGACGGACCGAGGGGGGTCGCCGGGTGTCCACTTTTACGATACTTGCCATACTCATTGGCGCAGGCGTCGTCGCCTATTTCATCGGCCGCATGCGCAGCATCCAGGTCTGCGGCGGTGAGCAGCACAAGCTTCACTCGCGTCCGTCCTATAACGGCTACTACCTCGCGATCCTGACGGCCCTTCCGGCGATTATCCTGCTCGCCGGCTGGAGTATCGCGGAACGGCCCGTCACCCGATACATCGCCATGCAGGAGCTCGGGCCCAAAGTGCTGCAGGGCACCGATGCCGAGCAGGCTCTCACCATGAGCGTGGTCGATACGATCGCAGAGGGCCTGCCGCAGCTCACCTCCGAAGAGTATGAGGTGCTGCGCAAGGCCCGGTACGGTTTCGTCACCACCTCCGATGCGCGGGACGTATTGTCCCGGCACAGCGTCGTTCTGGGATCCGATCCTGAGCGTTCGGTGCTGGCCGCCGCCGATGAGCTGGCATCGTCGCGCGCGACCAGCCGGTTCGTCCTGCCAATTGCCTGTTTCGCTCTCGCCGCGCTCGGCTTTGCCTGGGGCTACTCGCGCATCCGTCCGGAATTGCGCGCCCGCAACATCACCGAGGCGGTGATGCGCTCAGGGCTGTTCCTGGCATCGACCGTCGCGGTGCTCACGACCGTCGGCATCGTCCTGTCGGTGCTGTTCGAAACCATCCACTTCTTCCAGTTTGTCTCGCCGTTCGACTTCTTGTTCGGAACGGTCTGGGATCCGCGCTTCGCGACAGTCGGCAAGGCCGAAGGCCAGTTCGGTCTCCTCCCGCTTCTGTGGGGTACGCTGTTCATCTCGGCGGTCGCGCTCCTGGTCGCCGTGCCGGTCGGTCTCTTCGCCGCGATCTACATGTCCGAATATGCCGGATCCAAGGTGCGCGCCTTCGCCAAGCCTGTTCTTGAGATCCTCGCGGGCATCCCGACGATCGTATACGGCTTCTTCGCCCTGTCGGTCTTCGGTCCGCTGCTTCGCGACCTTGGTTTCAACATCGGACTCGAAGTCTCCGCCTCCAGCGTGCTGACTGCCGGCATCGTCATGGGCGTCATGATCATTCCATTCGTGTCCTCGCTGTCCGACGACATCATCAACGCCGTGCCGCAGTCGCTTCGTGAAGGCTCCTACGGCCTCGGCGCAACCCAGTCGGAAACGATCAAGAAGGTGATCTTGCCGGCGGCCTTGCCCGGGATTGTCGGCGCCGTGCTGCTCGCGGCTTCGCGCGCCATCGGCGAGACCATGATCGTGGTGTTGGCGGCCGGTATCGCCGCAAATCTGACGCTCAACCCGCTCGAGCCGGTCACGACGATCACCGTGAAGATCGTCAGCCAGCTCACCGGTGACCTTGAGTTCAACAGCCCGCAGACCCTGGTGGCGTTTGCCCTCGGTCTCACGCTGTTCATCATCACCTTGGCGCTCAACGTCTACGCCCTCTACATCGTGCGCAAATATCGGGAGCAGTACGAATAATGACCGACCAGACCGTCTCCCTCGCGTCCTTCACGGGCGACGAAGCTCGGAAGAAGCTGCGCAAGCGGCATCGGGCCGAGCGCCGGTTCCGCATGTACGGGATCGCCGCGATCCTCTTTGCGCTTGCCTTCCTCGTCTTCCTGTTTACGTCGATCTTCAGCCAAGGCTGGTCAGCCTTCCTGCAGACCTCCATCAAACTGCCGGTCGAGTTCAGCCAGGAAGTGATCAATCCTTCCGGCAATCCCGACGCGGAAGACGAAATCTTCCGCGCGAACTACGTGAAGCTGGCGCGCGCAGCGCTCTATAAGGAGCTTGGCGTCGATCCCGAGGTTCGCAAGGAGCGGCGGGCCGCCAACGAGCTCTTGTCCCGCGGTGTTGACGTCCAACTCCGCGACATGGTCCTGCGCGATCCGTCGATTGTCGGCAAGACCGAGGATGTTTGGCTCCTTGCAAGCGACAATGCCGACGCTCTGCTGAAGGGCTCTATTGACCGCGAGACGCCGAGCGATCGCCGCGCGGTGAGCGATCAGCAGGTCGCCTGGATCGACCAGCTTGTCGACAACGGTGACATGAAGAAGCGTTTCAACACAGGCCTGTTCCTGAACGGCGCCTCGAGCAGCCCGGAGACCGCCGGTCTCGGTGTGGCGCTCATCGGCTCCTTCTTCATGATGCTCACGGTGGTGTTGCTGGCCGTGCCTCTGGGCGTGTGCGCGGCTCTCTACCTCGAGGAGTATGCTCCCAAGGGCAAGATCGCCGACACGATCGAGGTGAACATCAACAACCTCGCGGCCGTGCCGTCGATAGTGTTCGGTCTCCTTGGCCTCGCGGTTTTCATCAACTTCTTCGGACTGCCGCGGTCGGCGTCCCTCGTCGGCGGTCTCGTGCTGACGCTTATGACGCTCCCGACCATCATTATCACCACACGTGCCGCCATTCGCGCGGTGCCGCCGTCCATCCGCGAGGCGGCTCTCGGTGTCGGTGCGTCCAAGATGCAGCTGATCGGACACCACGTCTTGCCGTTGTCCTTGCCGGGGATTCTGACCGGAACGATTATCGGTCTCGTGCAAGCGTTGGGTGAAACCGCGCCGCTTCTGATGATCGGCATGGTCGCCTTCGTGGTGGAATATCCGACGACTCCGCTCGATCCCGCGACGGGCTTGCCGGTGCAGATCTACATGTGGGCATCGTCGGCGGAACGTGGTTTCGTGGAACGCACCGCCGGTGCGACCATGGTATTGCTGGCCTTCCTGATCGTGATGAACAGTTTGGCCGTGTATCTACGCAACAGGTTCGAACGGAAATGGTAAAGGGGACCGAAGCTATGGAGGCGAAGGTGGAAGACAGGCCTGCTACGACGGTCGAGCAGCCCGCCGAGCCGAAGGAGACGGGCGACGCCGCTCCTTCCGCGACGGGCGAGCTGAAGATGAAGGCGACGGACGTCAACCTGTGGTACGGCGAGAAACAGGCGCTGTTCGACGTCAACCTCGAGATTTTCGGTCAGTCGGTGACGGCGTTGATCGGTCCCTCCGGTTGCGGCAAATCCACGTTCCTGCGCTGCCTCAACCGCATGAACGATGTGATCGATATCTGCAAGGTGAAGGGTGATATTCGCCTCGACGGCGAAGACATCTACGCCCCCGAGGTCGATCCGGTGCAGCTTCGCGCCCGCGTCGGCATGGTGTTCCAGAAGCCGAACCCGTTCCCCAAGTCCATCTACGAGAACGTGGCCTACGCGCCGCGTTTGCACGGCCTGTGCGCCACCAAGGCTCAAATGGATGAGGTCGTCGAGACCAGCCTCATCAAGGCGGGCCTTTGGGAAGAAGTGAAGGACCGGCTCGATGCGCCGGGCACCGGCCTTTCGGGCGGTCAGCAGCAGCGCCTCTGCATCGCCCGGGCCATCTCGGTGAACCCGGAAGTCCTTTTGATGGACGAGCCGTGTTCCGCACTCGATCCCATTGCGACGGCGACGATCGAAACACTCATGGATGAGCTCAAAGAGAATCTCTGCATCGCGATCGTGACCCACTCGATGCAGCAGGCCGCACGTGTGTCCCAGCGTACGGCGTTCTTCCATCTCGGCAAGCTCGTCGAGGTGAATGACACGTCGACGATCTTCACCAACCCGTCCGATCAGCGTACCCAAGACTACGTCACTGGTCGCTTCGGTTGATATCGGCGCTCAGGAGTCCCGCCCCCCATGGAACAACAGAACGAACATACAGTCCGGTCCTACGAGGAGGAACTATCGCTCCTCAACAACAAGATCGCCAAGATGGGCGGCCTTGCGGAGAAGGTTCTCGGACAATCCTTTGAGGCTCTGGATCGCCGCGATCCGGACCTTGCCGCCAACACGATCGGCGAGGACGAGGAGATCGATCAGCTTCAGCGCGAGATCGAAGAGCAGGCGGTCATCATGATCGCCCGGCGGCAGCCGATGGCCTACGATCTCCGCCAGATCATGGCGGCCTTGCGGATTTCAACGGATCTCGAGCGGATCGGCGACCTTGGCAAGAACATCGCCAAGCGCGCCGTCGCGGTCGTGACGGAGCAGCAGCCGAAGCAGCTGATGCTGGGCCTCAAACATATGGGCGAGCTATCGCTCAGCCAGCTCAAGGACGTGCTTGATGCTTTCATCGAGCGCGATGCCGAACGGGCGCTGAACGTCTGGTACAAGGACGAAGAGATCGACTCGATGTACAACTCGCTGTTCCGCGAGCTCCTCACCTACATGATGGAGGATCCGCGGAATATCGGCCTATGCACGCATTTGCTTTTCGGTGCGAAGAACATCGAGCGGGTCGGCGACCATGCGACCAATATCGCCGAGACGGTGTACTATCTCGTGCATGGCCGGCCGATCACGGATCAGCGTCCGAAAGGCGATACGACCAGTTCGACGGCCTATACGTCGTTGAGAAGCTCGTCCTTCTAACGGGGGGATGTCCGTGATGAACGCGGGAGCAAAGGTACTGGTTGTCGAGGATGAAGAGCCGCTGGCTCTTCTCCTTCGGTATAATCTGGAGGCCGAAGGCTTTGCCGTCGATGTGGTGCATCGCGGTGACGAAGCCGAAGTGGCAATTGCGGAAAACTCGCCGGACTTGATCGTCCTCGATTGGATGTTGCCGGGCCTGTCTGGGCTTGAGCTGTGCCGGCGGCTGCGCACGGGCAAGGAGTCGCGGACGATACCGATCATCCTGTTGACGGCACGCAGCGAAGAGAACGACCGCATTCGGGGTTTGACGACGGGCGCGGACGACTACGTGGTGAAGCCCTTCTCCCTGCCTGAGCTGATGGCGCGGGTGCGGGCAATTCTCCGCCGCACAAACCCGGAGCGCATCGCCTCCGTGCTGACGGTGGGAGATATCGAGCTCGATCGCGACTCCCATCGCGTCACGCGCAACGGCCGCCAGGTCCACCTCGGGCCGACGGAGTTCCGGCTCTTGGAGTTCCTGATGCAGAGCCCCGGCCGTGTCTTCAGCCGTGCGCAGCTCCTTGATGGGGTCTGGGGGCGGAACGTCTATGTCGACGAACGCACGGTGGATGTGCATATCGGCCGTTTGCGGAAGGCCATGATGCGCGGCAGCGAACGCGACCCCGTTCGCACCGTACGCGGCGCGGGCTACGCATTTTCCGACAAGCTGGAAGAGACGGCCTAGGTCCGCTCGGGAAGTCAGCCAACCAAGAAAAAAAGGCGCCGGTTCCCCGGCGCCTTCAATCGTATCTCAGACAGAGATTGCTCTCGGAAGAGTGGCTCAGCCATTGGCTGAGCGCTTCTCCCGCCGCCGCGCTTGAACCGGTTGAAACGCCATGCGGGCATGATGCTCGCAATAGGGCGAGGTGCCGGTCTTCTTGCGTCCGCAAAAGTGAAACCCTTCTTCGGTCGGGTCGCCGATCGGCCATTTGCACATCGACTCCTTCAACGTGAGGATGGTGGCGCGCTCATGCAGCGGGATCACCAGTTCCTCGACGGGAGCCGGCGCCGGAGCCGCCTCGTATTCTTCTTCATAGGTCGGCTTCAGCGCGACGTTGCCGCGTGTGCCGAAAGTGATGGACGGCGCTCTGTTTTGCCGTGGCGCCTGGGTGCGTCTCGGCCGGGGAACGCTGGACCGTGAACTGGTCGCGCGTCCCGACAGTCCGAGCCGGTGCACCTTGCCGATAACCGCGTTACGGGTCACTCCGCCTAAGCGTCCCGCAATCTGGCTCGCGCTCAGTCCTTCGGACCAAAGCTTCTTCAGCAGTTCAACTCTTTCGTCAGTCCAAGCCATAATTTCGGCCTCCTCAGTTTGGACTCAGATTCCACCCGTCGTTAGCGACGGCATTTTTTTCGCAATACTCGGATTTACTGCTGAGAAATGACCGCTCGGGAGTCTACCGTGCCTACGACATCTGGTAGCCGAACGATTATTACCCTACTAAGGCCGGTAGGAACCGACAAGCGTCCGCCACGCTTGTGTGCCTCGTTTTCCACCGGAACCATTGGATTCTGCCATCACTCCGCGCCGAGCACAAACCCGAGGATGAATAGAAGCGTGGAGAACCGTTGGATAAGCGGGTCATAAGGACAGATTGACTCAAGTGTGGTGCAGACCTAACACTCTGACAAAGCTTGCTGCCGCCCGTTGGCGGCACTTTTGTTTCAAGAACACGGAAGTTTCATGTCGGCTCTCCTTCCGACCTATGCCCGCAGCGGATTGACCTTCGCGCGGGGCGAAGGTGCCTTTCTCTTTGACGAGGGCGGTGAGCGCTATCTCGACTTCTCGAGCGGGATCGCGGTGACCGCGCTCGGGCACGCGCATCCGCACCTGGTGGCCGCGCTGAACGAGCAGGCGCAGAAGGTCTGGCATGTCTCGAACCTGTACGGCATTCCCGATCAGGAGCGGCTTGGTCGGCGGCTTTGCGATGCGACTTTTGCCGACCGCGTGTTCTTTGCAAACTCCGGCGCCGAGGCCGTGGAGGCCTCGATCAAATGCGCCCGGCGCTATCATTTCGCCAACGGCGCGCCGGAACGCTACCGGTTGATCACCATCGAGGGCGCCTTTCATGGCCGCACGCTCGCGACCATCGCCGCCGGCGGCCAGGCCAAGCATTTGGAAGGCTTCGGGCCGCCCGTGGATGGGTTCGATCAGGTAGCGGGCTTCGATATCGATGCCATCGAGGAAGCGATTTCGGGGGAGACCGCCGGTGTGCTGCTGGAGCCCATCATGGGCGAGGGCGGCATGCGCGACGTGCCCTATCGTTTCCTGCAGGACTTGCGGGCGCTGTGCGACGAGAAGGGGCTGCTGCTGATCCTCGACGAGGTGCAGTCGGGCGTTGGCCGCACAGGCCGGTTCTATGCGCATGAGTGGGCGGAGATCACGCCGGACATTATGGCCTCCGCGAAAGGGCTCGGCGGCGGCTTCCCCGTGGGCGCTTGCCTCACCACCGAAGACGTCGGCCAGGCAATGGTTCCGGGCACGCATGGGTCCACGTTCGGCGGCAATCCGC
Organism: Methyloceanibacter sp. wino2; assembly: GCF_003071365.1. NCBI lineage: Bacteria > Pseudomonadati > Pseudomonadota > Alphaproteobacteria > Hyphomicrobiales > Hyphomicrobiaceae > Methyloceanibacter > Methyloceanibacter sp. wino2. The sequence goes on along the minus strand of NZ_CP028960.1, from coordinate 1,170,018 downwards.
TGGCCATGGCAGTCGGCAACGCCGTGCTGGACGTCGTCCTGGAGCCGGGCTTTCTCGAACATGTCGCGCAAATGGGCTTAAGATTGAAGCAGCAGCTTGCCGGCATTGCCGACGAGCACAGCGAGATCATCGCCGAAGTGCGGGGCCAGGGACTCATGATGGGACTGCAATGCAAGCCCGAGAATACCAAGCTTGTCGCGGCGCTGCGCGAGCGGGGGATGCTGACTGTCCCGGCCGGTGACAATGTCGTGCGGCTGCTTCCGCCCCTGATCGTCGGCGAGGAGGAAATCGATCTCGCCAGCCGTACCATCGATGCCGCTTGCGTCGCCCTGAAAACGGGTGATGCGGTTTAGGGCCTCTTCCTTTCAGCCTCCCCAATTTCAAGACAATCCATTCATGCCTTCGACGCCTTCCCATTTTCTCGATATCGACGCGCTGGATACGCGGACTCTGCGCGCAATCCTCGATGCGGCCGCCGCCCTGAAGAAGGCGCGCAAAGTCCCGAAAGGCCTTGCCGTACCGGACGGCGCGGTCCTCGCCATGATCTTCGAGAAGCCGTCCACGCGGACGCGCGTCTCGTTTGAGATGGCCATGCACCAGCTCGGCGGCGCGGCTATCGTGCTGAACGCCCAGGACATGCAGCTCGGCCGCGGCGAGACGATCGGCGATACGGCGCGGGTGCTCTCGCGCTACGTGGATGCGATCATGCTGCGCACCGGTGCGCACCAGGGACTGCTGGACTTCGCCGAGTATTCCGACATTCCGGTCATCAATGCGCTCACGGCGCGATCCCATCCCTGCCAGATCATGGCCGACGTCCTCACCTTCGAGGAGCACAAGGGCCCGATCAAGGGCCGCGTGGTCGCCTGGATCGGCGACGCGAACAACGTTGCGACCTCCTGGGTGCATGCCGCGGCGCGGTTCGGCTTCACCTTGCGTATCGCAGCCCCGGCGGATTTTGGCCCGGCCCCGGATCTTCTGGCTTGGGCCCGTGCCGAGGGCGCGCAGATTGAAGTCATGGAAGATGCGCGCGCGGCCGCCAAGGATGCCGACTGCGTGGTGACCGACACGTGGGTTTCCATGGGCGACAAGGATGTCGAGGCGCGCAAGAGCGCGCTCGAGCCCTTCCGAGTGGACGAGGCGCTGATGGCGCTCGCCAAGCCCGATGCGATCTTCATGCACTGCTTGCCTGCCCACCGGGGCGACGAGGTCACCGATGCGGTGATGGACGGACCGCAGTCGGTCGTTTGGGACGAAGCCGAAAACAGGCTGCATGCGCAAAAGGCCATCCTGGTCTGGTGCTTGAACAACGGCCGCCTGCCGGCGCGGGCGGCGGCAAAGAAGAAGTCCGCGCGCAAGGCCGCGCCAGCCAAGCGGAAGGGTGCTGCGAAGAAGGTTGCGCCCAAGAAGAAGCCCGCGCCCAAAAAGGCTGCGTCCAAGAAAAGCGCGGCGAAGAAACCCGCCAAGAAACGGGCGGGTAAGCGCGGAGGCAAGCGGTGAGCGAATCCGCCTCCACCGAGGCAATCGAGTTCGCGCTGCCGGCGGACGACGTCTTGCTGCCGTTCCAGGCCGAGCAAGCGGACGTTCTGGGGCGTCTCGTCAAACTCGGATCGACCGTCGACACGATCCTGTCCCGGCACGACTATCCGGAACCCGTCTCGCGCCTGCTTGGCGAAGCCGTGGCGCTGACGGCGCTACTGGGAGCGTCGCTCAAGTCAGACGGCAAGCTGATCCTGCAGGCCTCCACCAACGGCGCCATCGATCTGCTCGTCGCCGACTTCGTGGTTCCGGGCTTGATGCGTGCCTATGCCCGGTTCGACGAGAAGAAGCTCGCCGCACTCGACCACAGCGACGACGCGGCTCTGCTGGGGACAGGCCACCTCGCCATGACCATCGATCGAGGTGTGGACGCCGAGCGGTATCAGGGTGTGGTGCCTCTCGAAGGCTGCAGCCTTGCCGAGGCCGCGGACACGTATTTCAAACAGTCCGAGCAACTGCCGAGCTTCCTGCGGCTCGCCGTGGCGCGGCATTTTCAGGCCGGGGAGAACGGCGAGGGCGCCTGGACCTGGCGCGCCGGCGGACTGCTCGTCCAGAAGCTGACCCGCGAAGGCGGCATCATCAGCCCCAAGCGCTTTGAGGAAGACTGGACCCGAGCGAAATCGCTGGCCGAAACGGTCGAGGATCATGAGTTGCTCGATCCGACGCTGGCGCCCGAGCGGCTGCTGTTCCGTCTCTTCCACGAAGAACAGGTGCGCGTCTATCACGCCATCGAGCTGACAACCTATTGCAGTTGCTCGCGGGAGCGCGTCGGGGAAATGCTCCAGCGCTTCTCTGGCGAAGAGCTCTCGGACATGGTGGTCGACGGCCAGCTCTGGGTGAATTGCGAGTTCTGCAACGCGCACTACGATTTCGACCCGAAGGACTTCGGCGCCGCTTAAGCGGCACGGCCCATGCCTTATGCGCTCATCCGCTCCGTCAGCTTCGCAAGAAACGTGAGGCAGGCCTCGATCTGCGACAGTGCGACGAACTCGTCCGCCGCGTGGGCCTGCTCGATACTGCCGGGCCCGCACACGACCGCCGGACAGCCTGCGTCCTGGAAGAGCCCGGCCTCCGTGGCGTAGGACACGCCGGAGGCCCGGTTCGCGCCGGTCAGCATCATCGCCAAAGATACGGCTTCGGAATCCGGACCGGCCGAGAACGCCGGCACGGCCGTCTCCGTTTTCGTGTCGATGGAAGCATCGGGCGCGACGGCGCGCATGCCGGGCAGCAGCGTCTTCTCGGCGAATGCCTCCAGCCGTGCGGGGGCGTCCTTGGCCTTGGTGCCGGGCAACCCGCGAAGCTGCCACAGGACATCGCAATTGCGCGGCACGATGTTCGGCGCCGTACCGCCGTCGACCATGGCCACCATTACTGTCGAATAGGGCGGATCGAAATGTGGATCGTTCTCAGTACTCGCGACCTCGGCCGCCATGCGGTCGATTTCCTCGACGAGCTTGGAAGCAGCGGAGATCGCATTCACGCCGATCGCAGGCATGCTGGAATGCGCTTCCTTGCCCGTGACCGTCGTTCGGAACACGTCGATGCATTTGTGCCCGTCGATGACCTGCATGTCGGAGGGTTCGCCAATGATCACGACGCGCGGCCGCGGCAGGTCCTGTCCCAGGCGCGCGATCATCGGCCGGACGCCGACGCACCCCACCTCCTCGTCATACGAGATGAGGATGTGGATGGGCTCCGTCAGGGGCGCGGATTTGAACAGCGGCACGGAGGCAAGCACGCAAGCCAAGAAGCCCTTCATATCGCATGTGCCCCGGCCGTAGAGCTTGCCGTCGCGCGTCGTCAGCGTGAACGGGTCGGACGTCCAGGACTGCCCTGTCACCGGCACGCAATCACTATGGCCCGAGAGGCCGACGCCCCCTTTGCCTTCGCCGATGGTGGCGAAGAGGCAAGCCTTCTTGCCGTCGCCGTCCGGCACCAGAGTCGAGGCGATCCCATGCTCGTCGAGGTACTCCCGCACGAAGGCGATCAGATCGAGATTCGATTTCGCGCTCGTCGTATCGAAAGCAATGAGCTTTGCGAGAAGCCCGATTGCGTCCTGCGTGCTTGGCGGTGTTGGCATGCTGCTATTTCAATGCTGCAAGGGCTTGATCGAGATCGGCTTCCAGATCGCCGGCGTCCTCAAGTCCGATGGAAATCCGGATCGTGTTGTCCAAGATGCCGAGGTCCGCGCGGGCCTCGGGGCTGAGGCGTTGATGCGTCGTGGTGGCCGGATGCGTGGCGAGGCTCTTGGCGTCGCCGAGATTGTTGCTGATCTTGACGATATTGAGCGCGTTCAGCACGGCGAAAGCGTCTTCCTTCCGGGTTCCGACCTCGAGGGCCACGAGCGGCCCGCCGAACGCCATCTGCTTCTGGGCGATGTCGTACTGCGGATGATCCGCCCGGCCAGGATAGTGAACCCGTGTGACACCGGGCCGATCCGCCAGGAAATCGGCGATGCGGGCCGCGGACTCGCAATGACGCGCCACGCGCAAGGGCAGAGTTTCCAGCCCCTTGAGCAGGACCCAGGCGTTGAACGGGCTCAGCGAGGGGCCGGTGTGCTTGAGGAACGTATGCAAGGTCTCGTCAATGAACTCTTGCGGGCCGAGGACCACGCCGCCGAGGCACCGTCCTTGCCCGTCGATGTGCTTCGTCGCCGAGTAGACAACGATATCGGCGCCGAGGGCCAGGGGCTTCTGGCCGAGCGGCGTCGCGAACACATTGTCGACGATCGTCAGCGCGCCGCAGCCCTTCGCAATCTTGGCCACGGCCTCGATGTCGACCAGGTCCAGGACCGGATTGGTCGGCGTCTCGAAGAAGAAGGCCTTGGTGTTCGGTGTGACAGCCGCCTCCCAGGCGCTGAGATCGCCTCCATCCACGATGGTTGAGCTGACGCCATAGCGCGGCAGCAGGTCCTCGACGATGTAGAGGCAACTGCCGAATAGCGCGCGGCTGGCAACGACATGGTCGCCCGCCTTGAGTTGGCACAGGAGCGAAGCCGCGACAGCGGCCATGCCGCTTGACGTGCCGCGAGCGGCTTCTGCGCCTTCCAGAGCGCACATGCGCTGTTCGAACATGGAGACGGTCGGGTTCGCATAGCGGCTATAGACATAGCCGTCCGTGTCGCCCTTGAACCGGGACTCGGCCTCCTCGGCGCTTTCGTAGACGTAGCCCGAGTTTAGAAAGATCGCTTCCGAGGTTTCGCCGAACTGGCTGCGCAGCGTCCCCTCGTGCACCAACTGCGTGGCGGGGCTCCAACTCTCGCGGCTCTTCTTTTTCCCGGCCATGACCGACACTCCTCATACGTTTTCGCAAAACGCGTTTCTGGCCGGCGGCATAAAAAAACCCGGATCTGGCAAGTGCCAAAAGCCGGGAAGCGTGTCGTCCGCGGCCCTTTTAGCGACTTGTTTTACGTGGCTGCAAGCCGGCCGGCCAAATCACCACAGGCAGATTAATGTCGCGTGGGGGCAGGGCCGTCAAGCAAAAGGGCGGTTCTACCCGTCCGTCGGCACCGAGACGCCAAGCCGGCGGGCCACCTCCCGCGCGGTCTGTTCCCGCCGCGCGGTCAGTTCGGCGGTCGCATTCCGGACGGCCGAAACGGCGGCTTCGGGCGCAGTCTCGGGTGTGCCGGCGTCGAAGGGCGGGTCGGGCGCATACTGCATGGCGAGCTGGATGGTTTTCGCGGCCTCGTCGCCCCGCAGCATCGCCGCCACGCGCAAGGCCCCGTCGATCCCCGATGTGACGCCACCCGCGCAGACCAAATTGCCGTCCACGACGACACGGGCATCGACCGGCGTCGCGCCGAACAAAGGCAGCAGATGCTGGACGGTCCAATAGGTGGTGGCCTTGCGCCCCTTCAACAGACCGGCGGCGCCGCAGATAAGCGCGCCCGTGCAGACCGAAAACAGGATTTTCGCCCCCTCCGCCTGCCGGCGGATCCAATGGAGCAGCGCCTCATCGCGCATGAGAGCTTCCTGGCCCCCGCCGCCCGGAATGTGCAGGACGTCGAGCTGGGGCGCGTCCAGGACCGAGCCATCGGGCGTAAGCTGCAGGCCACCCACATCCGTCACCGGCGCGTCTGTCAGGCCATAAAGGCGGGTGGTGGTGTTGGGCAGGCGGGTAAAGACCTCGAACGGGCCCGTGAGGTCGATCTGGTCCAGCCCCTCGAACAGCAACGAGCCGATTTCGAGGGGTTGATCGTCTGGAATCCGGCCTTCCGGGATCATGGGATGCCCTCTGGTGTTCGGTGTGAATCCGGGGGAGAATCGCATTCGCAGGATGACCCGCCACGCGGCAAATGCAATGAAGATCGGTTATGAGCCAGCCCGACCCAGTTTTTGATGCATCCTCCGGGGTTGCAGCCGTCACAGGTGCCGCAGACGGAGCGAGCCGCGCCCTGTCCCGGACCGGCGTTCTGCCCAGCCAGGCGCTCCGTGCGCTCATCGCCGCGGGCGAGCTCGGCGGGTCGGCTCCGATCGAAGAAGCCCAGATCCAGCCCGCGAGCCTCGATCTCCGTTTGGGTGAGGTCGCCTATCGCATCCGGGCGAGCTTCCTGCCCGGCACCAAGGCAACCGTGCGCGACAAGCTCGAAGGGCTCACCTTTCACGAGATCGATCTGACCAAGGGGGCCGTGCTCGAAGCGGGCTGCGTCTACCTCGTCCCACTGATCGAGCAACTGAATCTGCGTCCGACGATCGCGGCCTTTGCGAACCCCAAGAGTTCCACGGGCAGGCTCGACGTGTTCACGCGGCTGATCGCCGACTATCAAGAGAGCTTCGACTACGTGGAAGAGGGCTACCGAGGCCCGCTCTTCGCGGAGATCTGCCCCCGGACGTTTTCCGTCAAAGTGCGCACGGGCACGCGCCTCAATCAAATTCGATTCCGCCGCCGCGTCAGTCAGCAGTCGGACGAAGCGCCGGGCCGGATCGGCGACAAGCACTTGCGGGCCATCCACTCCGACGTGGGGCTCGTGGAAGGCGAGGCCGCGATTCGCGACGGGCTCAATCTGCGCATCAGCCTGGCGCCGGTCGAAGCCGGTGGCATCGTGGGGTATCGCGCCCGGCGCTACGCGGGCGTGATCGATATGGACAATGTCGGCGGCTATGACGTCGGGCAGTACTGGGAGGCGGTGTATCTCGGGAGCGACCAGCGCCTCGTGCTAGACCCGCAGGAATTCTACATTCTCGCCTCGAAGGAGAGCGTCTCGGTGCCGCCGGAATACGTGGCAGAAATGGCCCCGTTCGACCCGATGATCGGCGAGTACCGGGTGCACTATGCCGGCTTCTTCGATCCGGGCTTCGGCTACTCGGCCGGCAAGGTGCCGGGCGCCAAGGCGGTTCTCGAGGTCCGCAGTCTCGACATCCCGTTCATCGTCGAGGACGGGCAGATCGTTGGCCGGCTCGTCTACGACAAGCTCACCGAGATTCCCGAAACCCTTTACGGCCAGGGCATCGGCTCGCATTATCAGTCGCAGGGGCTGAAGCTGTCGAAGCATTTTCGTCAGTCCTAAGCCTATCTTACATCTGGGGTGGGGCCCGCATCAGGGAAGCGGTAGCCCGTAGTGGGGACACGGGGGGACCAACGGCATGGAGACGCTGACATCGGCCATTCAGTGGCTGAGCGGGATCGTTTGGGGCGTGCCGATGCTGGTGCTCCTGCTCGGCGTCGGAATCTTCCTCACAATCGGATTGCATTTCCGCACCGTGCGCGATCTTCCGCTTGCGCTGGCCATGCTCTGGCACGGCCGGGTCGCCGAAGGCAAAGGCGAGATCACACCCTTCAGGGCCCTGATGACGGCGCTCGCCGCAACCATCGGGACGGGGAACATCGCCGGCGTCGCGACCGCCATCTTCGTCGGGGGGCCGGGCGCGATCTTCTGGATGTGGATGACCGCCTTGGTGGGCATGGCCACGAAGTTCGCCGAGGCGGTGCTTGCCGTGCGCTACCGCGAAGTGGATGAGCGCGGCAAATATGTCGGCGGCCCCATGTACTACATCAAGAACGGGCTCGGGCCGCGCTGGGCCTGGCTCGGGACGGCCTTTGCTCTTTTTGCGGGTTTTGCCGGGTTCGGCATCGGCAACACGGTCCAGGCCAACTCCGTCGCCGACGCGTTGGATGCCGCCTTCGGCATGCCGTTCTGGCTAACGGGTGTGATCCTGGCAGCCCTTGTCGGCCTCGTTTTGATCGGCGGCGTCCAGCGCATTGCCGCCGTCGCCGGCACACTGGTGCCGGTGATGGCGATTGGATACCTCGCGGCGGGGTCCATCGTTCTCATCCTCAATGCCGGGGCCATACCGGCATCGTTCGGACTGATCTTCGAGCATGCTTTTTCGCCGGCAGCGGCCACGGGCGGCTTTGCCGGCGCCGCCGTCTGGGCGGCGATCCGCTTCGGTGTGGCCCGCGGCGTATTCTCCAACGAAGCCGGACTCGGTTCCGCGCCGATTGCGCACGCGGCTGCCGAATGCAAAGGGCCTGTCAGCCAGGGGCTCGTGGCCATGCTCGGCACGTTCATCGACACGATCCTCGTCTGCACCTTCACCGCCCTTGTGATTTTGAGCACGGGGTCTTGGACGAGCGGGCTGAACGGGGCCGAACTCACCTCGAGCGCGTTCGAGTCCGCGCTTCCGAATGTGGGCAGCGAGATTACCTCCATCGCGCTTGCGGTGTTCGCCTTCACCTCTCTCCTGGGCTGGAGCTATTACTGCGAACGGGCCTGGCAGTATCTTCTCGGTGTGAAGGTCATCGTGCCGTTCCGTGTGCTGTGGTCGCTGGCACCGATCCTCGGCGCGACCGTCAAACTCAGCTTCGTATGGCTGCTGGCCGATACGCTCAACGCGCTGATGGCGATCCCGAACTTGATTGCGCTGGCGCTGCTGAGCCCCGTGGTGTTCACCGCGGCGAAAGAGTTCTTCGCCACGCGTGGGAAGTCGGAGAACAATCCGTTCTAGACTCCGCGCTTAGCCGCCAGTCTTTGTCACCGTCTCGGCCCACATCAGGAAGCCGAGAGTCGCTGCGTTGGCCACCATCCACAGCAGCGTGAGTAGGCCGACCCGAAGGAGCATGGGCCGGTCGACAGTGCCCGCCTTGGCGCGCTGGCGGTACCACAGCCAGATCAGGACGAGCGGGAGGATCAGAAGGACCAGTGAGAACGCAAGATAGGCGCCTCGCAGGGCCGGATCGGAGAGTGCTTCGGCGAATGCATGCATGGCCGGACACTAGAATGGAGCACCCTGGTGAGCAATCCTGCCCTGGTGACGCAGCCTTGGAGTAGCGCAAGGCCGGTCCATATGCGATTGTCACGAATTCCGAGCAGCAAGCGGCATTTCAGGGGTTCAGGGGGGACGATGAGACACGGTGCGATCGCATTTCTATTGGCTTTCGTCGCGAGTGTCGGTGCCGGAGGGCCAGGTCACGCCCAGAGCGTTCAGGAGCTTGCGAAGACTGCCGCAAGCGAAGCGAAGAAGGGCAACGACCTCGATGCCTACAATACGATCCGCAAAGCCGCGCTGAGCATCTGGGAGCAAGGCCCGCTGATGTTCCGCGAGGCCCTCTTCGTGAAGTCCGCGCCGACCGGCTACGGCATCTACGACCCCCGGCCCAACACCGTCTTCAAGCCCGGCGAAAAGCTGTTCATCTATGTGGAGCCCGTGGGCTTCACCTGGAAGAAGCAGGGCGGGTTGAACCACGCGGAGCTCGTCTCCGATCTGATCCTGAAGGATAGCGAGGGCAAGGTCCTTGGCGAGCAGGCGGGCTTTGGGACCTTCACCTTCGACAGCCGCGACAACAATATGGAAGTGATGACGGCCCTCACGATCGATTTCACCGAGGCGCCGACCGGCAAGTACGTGGCGGAACTGAAATTCACCGACAAGCTCGGAAAGAAGTCCGCGTCCTTCGAACTTCCCTTTGAAATCAAGAGCGGGGACAGCGAGCCCGACAAGGCCGAGGACAGCGAGTCCGGCTCGGACCAGTAAGTCAGTGTGCGGCTAATGCGCTGCAAGCTCCCATTTTTGGCCGAAAACGGGAGTGTTCTGTTGACTTGCAATTCTTAGATGCAACAATCGCGCGTCGCACTTATTTGTATGGGGCTTGCACATTGGAGAGTTCGCCTTCGCCATACGCCCATCGGCCGCTCGACTTCGTCGAGAAGATCGAGGGTCTGAAGGACTACGACGCCATCTGTTCCGCGATCTCCGAGGAGCTGGCTTGGTACGGCTTCACCTGCGTCACCAGTTTCATCATGCCGGGCCCCGGCGAGCCTTTTAAGAAAGGCGTGCATCTCAACACCCGGCCCCAGGACTACATCGACCACTACGAAGAGAAGAACTACGTCTTGCGCGACCCCGTGGTCACGGAGTTGCGCGATTCGGTGCGGCCCTTCTCGTGGAGCGACGTGGTTGAGCGCCGGGACCTCAACCGGGCGGACAAGCGCATTATCGAGGAGGCGCGGGAGTTCGACGTCAATGACGGGCTGATCATCCCGATCGTCACCCTGTCGGGAGCGCTGTCCGTCTTCAGCCCGTGCGGCCGGAACCCGGATCTCTCGCAGGACGCGCGCCGCGCGGTCGAACTGATCTCGCTCTACAGCCATCAGGCGCTCAAGCGCGTCCTTCTGGAGCAGGTGCGCGGGAGCGAAGCGCATACACCGCTGACGCCCCGGGAGAAGGAGGTGATGCGCTGGATCGCCGCCGGTAAATCCGACCAGGAAATCGCCGCCATCCTGGCGATCTCGCCGGCCACCGTGACCGTGCACGTGGAGCGTGCCAAACGGAAGCTCGATGCCTTCCGACGCACTTTTGCCGTCGTAAAGGCCATCCGGTTTGGTGAAATCACGCTGTAGAGCGTTGAATCACCAACAAAAATTCAGGCAATACAAAGAAACTAGGATAGTCGGAACCCACGTCTTTAGGGCCTGATTGCCCCCGCGATTCCAATCGGGGGGCTTAACGATGGTCCAAGTCATTGAGGGTAAGGACAGGGCGCACCACGCTGGCCTGTTCGAGACGCTTTTCCGCGCACGGTACGAAACATTCGTGGTCAATCGCCGCTGGTCGCTGCCCGCCAGGAACGGGCTCGAGATCGACCAGTACGATACCGACCAGGCGGTGTACTTCGTAGATATCGACGAAGTAGGACATTTGCAGGGCGCGGTTCGTCTGACGCCCACGACCGTCGCATCGCTCACGGCAGACTACTACCCGCACCTATCCGACGGCGGTACCGCCTTGCGCGATCCGTTCGTGTACGAGGGGACACGCTATATCGCATCGCCGCGGGAGAAGACGGCCGAGAGCAATCGGGTCGTGAAGGCCCGCATCCTCGGTGCCATGACCGAATGGGCTTGGAGCTACGGCATCCGGCATATCCAAACGGTCATCGATGCGCCTCTTCTGAGAAGCTTCAAGAAGGTCAACTCGCAGACCTTCGCACTCGGATCCGCGCACCCCTATGGCGGCGGCAAGGGGGTACCTGGCGGGGGCACCTGCATGGCCATCCGGCTGCCCGTCACCGAGCGCGCCATCACCGAAATCCGGAGCTACGGCGCGCTGGAATACTCGCCGGCGCCGGAAGCTTTCGCTTATCCGAATGCTGCTCCGCAGTTCAGAGACGTTGCTTAGCGCAGTTCTTGAGAGGGAGTTGATCAGATGTCACACCACATCACACGAGCGGTTACGCAAGACGAAATTGCCGCCTACAGGCAGGCCGGGGTGGTCCTGCTCAAGGGCATTCTCAGCCTCGAGTCGGTCAATAGCTTGAGGCGGTCCATCGACCTCACCGTGAACAAGCTCGACGACAGCCCGAGCGGCTACGACTTCACCAAGGTCCTGAAGGCGACCGCCGAGAACGACGTCGACCAGCTTCGCGCCATGAGCGATGGTCAGTACGACCTCGAGGCGATCATGGACTACGTCAAGTCGACCGGGAAACCGCTCCTGGCCGACGAGGGTTCCGAGGCGCGCCAGGGGGCGTACTTCATCGATACCGGCGTGGCTGCGCGGCTCGACAGCTATCGCCAGCTTTGCACGCACGGCGCGCTGCCGGAGATTGCTGGAGAGTTGCTGCAATCGGGCACGGTCCGCTTCTTCGGCGACCAGGTTTTCGTCAAGGAGCCCAACACGCCCGGCAAAACTGCCTTCCATCAAGATGCGACTTATTTCGAGATCGAAGGCGAGCAATGCTGCGTCATGTGGGTCCCCGCCGATCCGGTGACCTTGGAGACCGGCGCCATGATGTATGTGCGCGGGTCGCACCGCGACGGCACGCTCTACAAGCCCAATGTCTTTATCTCGCAGGCCCCGTTGCCGGGTTCGGAGGGCGAGGATCTACCGGACATCGAGAACAATCTGGACGACTACGACATCGTTCACTTCGACGTCGAGCCGGGCGATGTCCTGGTCCATCACTACAGGACGATCCACGGCACGGGTGGAAACCAGAGCCGTTACCAGGTGCGCCGCGCCGCCTCGATCCGCTATTGCGGTGACGACATCCGTTTCAAGGAACGGCCCTGGGCGCCGGCGCAATTGCATCACACGGGCCGGCTCAACACCGGTGATCCGCTAAGCGGCGCGGACTTCCCTGTCGTCTGGGAGAGGGCCCCGAGTGATGCGGTAGCCGCAAGCGCGGCGCCCGGAACGGCCTTGGGTCAACTGACCGGGAGTAAAGCGGCGTGAGGCGCCGTCCTCCCGGTGCCGGCTGGCCATCGCTTGAGAGCGAGTCCGTCGAGGCGACAGACGGTGGGATCGACGAAATCGCCGATCCCGATCCCACCGTGAATTTTCCACAATGGTCTCGGACCCTGCTCCTGCTGCTCGACTACGCCATTATCGAGGGCCTGCAGCACCGGCAGCACAATTTCGTGCACTATTTGAAACTGGCGGAAGCTGAACTGAGCAAGGTCATCTCTGACAGCGTCGACAGGGAGGACATAGACGCCGCCGAGGAAGCGCCTCCGTCCTCGAAGGCGCATTGAAGTCGGCTCGATCTACTTCGCGCCGTTCTCTTCGGGCTGGCTGCCCGCGATGCCTTCGACGAGGTTCACGACCGAGCGGCGCAGCCCCGCGTCGTCGATATCGGCAAACGCGCGGACAAGGCGCAGAGCTTGCTGATCCCCGACGAACTTGATGGGCGATTCCGTCTCGTCTGTCTGCGGGCCGGCGCCGTCGAAGAAGGCGTGGATTGGCACATCGAGAGCGGTGGCGATCTGCATGAGCCGGCTTGCGCCCACGCGATTCGCGCCATTTTCGTACTTTTGAATCTGCTGGAAGGTCAGACCAAGCAGGTTGGCCAGATCGGTCTGCGACATCTTCCGTTCCAACCGCCAAAAACGGATGTTGTGTCCAACTACCACATCTGTCTGTTGCGGCGACTTCTTTCCCATATTCGCTCCTGTGATGCGCTGAGTGTCGACAACCAATTACAGTTGTTTCTCTCGGTTGCAATAGTCCTAAAGACGTAGCAGGCCTCTAATTTAGAGCCGTTATAGACTAGGGCGTAACACTCTGATGTTGCTTGATAGGCGGGGTCTATTCAAGGGGGGCTGCCGAGCAGGAAGCCCCACCCAGGACGCAGAACCGCGCGCAATGCGGGTGGCAGAGTTTAACCGTACCCTGATCAAATAGATCGCCGTCGGCCGTTGCTGCCTGCGCGAGCGTGGCCCCCATGCCAAAACGTGGAAGGTCCGTGAGCAGCGTGCAAGGGAGAACGACAGGGACCCGGTCGCCGCGCCGTTTCGCGACCATGCGGCTCGACGCGCACATCATTTTGGTTGGCGACAGATTCAGGATGTCCCAGCACCCCTCGGTGATCTCCGGCACATCTTCTTGCGCATCCATTTCCGGAAACAGCGCGAGCGCATCCGGCCGTTCGGCCGCGATGGGCCAGGAGCGGGTAGCGATCAGCGCGGCATATCCCGCCCTGGCGGCTTGCTCGGATTCGCCCCAACATGTGCGTCCGGCAAGCGTGATCGAGAAGCCCTCCGTCGCGAGCCAGTCGATCCCTTCCAGCGTCTTGTCGAACGTGCCGGCGCCGCGTTCTTCGTCGTGACGCGCGGCCGTGTAGTGATCGAGGCTAACGCGCAGTGTCAGCCGGTCCCCGTGGGCCTCCCGAAGTGCCAGCAAGCCGTCGCGCACGGGGCGCCGCATCATCGGCTGCATGGCGTTCGTTAGGACGAGTACGGATAAATGTCGATCGAGCGCGTCCTCGATCATGCCGATCATGTCCGGGTTCATGAAGGGCTCGCCGCCGGTGAACCCGATCTCTCCCACCGGCCAGCTGTCTTCAGCGATCTCGTCGAGGAAGGCGGCGGCCTCGGCCCGGCTGATATAGACGAAGGTGTCGTTGGTCGGGCTCGATTCGATGTAGCAGTTGCGGCAGGCGATGTTGCACAGCGTGCCCGTATTGATCCACAGCGTACGCAGTCGCGTCAGCGGGACCCGGGCGCGGCGGCTGCCGTCGGCCGTCAGGTCCGGGTCGGAGAACTTTTGTGTTGGTTTGACGAGGGTGGCGTCTGTCATCTGCGCGGCGGCTCAATCCCCAATGGATATGCGCGCATTAACCGATGCGGCTTAGGGAACCGCAAGCCCTTAGGTATTCACCCTTGCGTGAGGGCCGCTTGCTTTTCTGCCTTTCCAAGTCATTCTGCTCCGGCTACCCATGGTGGCCGCGGGCGGGTGTAGCTCAGTGGTAGAGCAGTAGCTTCCCAAGCTACGTGTCGCGGGTTCGATTCCCGCTACCCGCTCCAATCCTTCCCCACTTCCGTTTTCTTTCGCCGCAAGTCGTGCCTCACCGCGAGGCGCGCGTTTTCGCTCGACTTCCGTGTTCCGTCTTCTCCCATTTGAAAGGGGCGACGGCGAACTGCCACACGGCCCGGTATGCCGCGACCGAGATCAGGAGCCAGTAGAGCGGCATCAACGGGACCTGCCACAGGAGACCATGCAAGCCCCGATGGCGTAGGGCGAGTGCGCCAAGGCCCATGGCCGTCGCATAGCCGGCAACAAGACTGAAAAGCGAAACCGTCCAAAACGGAAGGCCAAGCCCGGTCTGTGGCAGGGCGAGCAACCCGCCACCCGCGAGTTCCAACGCCAGAAGACCGTAGAACCAGGGATGCACGAGTGCGGACAGGATGGTGCCGCCGATCATGATCTGAAAGGCAAGAAAGCCACGCGGGCCCAGTTCGCGGAAGAGCGTGCGCGGCGCGCGCATATGCACGAGCCAGGTCTGAATGAAGCCCTTGAGCCAGCGGGTGCGCTGCTTGATCCACCCGCCGAGCCGTACAGGTGCCTCTTCGTATGTCGTGGATCCGATCACGGTGCAGCGATAGCCGAAGCGGGACAAGCGCGCGCCGAGATCGGCGTCTTCCGTCACGTTATACGGGTCCCAGGCCTGGAGCCATTTGAGGGCCTCGACGCGGAAGTGATTGGAGGTCCCGCCCAGCGGGATGGGCAGATCCATCGTGTCGAGCAGGGGCAAGAGCCCGTCGAACAGGGCCGAGTACTCGATCGTGAACTGGCGCGTCAGCCAGTTTGCCTCCGGATTGTATATGTTGAGGCGCGCCTGCACCGTCGCGAGATTGGGCGGGCCCGCGCGGAACGCCTGATAGGCGCGCCGGAGCTGGTCGGGTTCCGGCCGGTCCTCCGCATCGTAGACGACGAGATAGTCTCCGCGCGCCAAGGGCAGCGCGAAATTCAGTGCCTTCGGTTTGGTGCGCGGGCCCCTGTCAGGCACGACCACGAGTTCGACATTGGCGGGCAAGCGCAGCCCATGTGCGGCCGCGACCGTCTCGGTGTCCGCGGCTTCGAGGATCAGCTTGATGTCGAGCTTTGCCGCGGGCCAATCGAGCCGCGACAGCGCGTGCAGGAGCGGCCGCAGCATGTGCGCCTCGCGATAGAGCGGTGCGAGGATCGTGTAGGTCGGCAACTCCCGGTCCGCATCTCGCGCCGCATACTCGGGAGCTTCATTGGGGCCTGCGCGGGTGAGCGCGAAAGCGGCGAGCAGCCGGAACACGATCACAGGCACGAACACCAATGCGAGACCGATGGACACGGCATAGGCCGTCGCGATCGGCGCGGTCAGTCCCGCCGCCATGAGGGCGAGACAGCCCAGGACGAGCGCCCAAACCTGCCAAGCGCTGGCGGGATGGTGCGCGCTCAAGTTTGGCCGGCGCGATTTCAGAGCAGAGATGGCGCCCTGCGCTAGGCTCGAGCCGAAGCACTCTGCAAGCGCGCGGCGGAGTTCGCGCGGGGGCACCAGCGCGACGGGGAGCGGAGCGAGACGGGCAAGGAGCGCCCGCATGGCGAAAGGGCGCAAGCACGTAAATCCGAGGAGCAGACGCCGCGCCGGACCTGTTTCCTGCAGGATGCCGGTGGTCAAACATTGGCGCAGCTTCGCCTTGCCCGGCGCACCGGCACCCCCTTCGGGAATGCGGCGCACGAAGGCGACGCCGGCCGAGGATGCGAGCGCGGCCATGTAGGCCTCTTCTGTAATGTGGCCGGCGGCGATCAGCACCTCGTGGGGTGGAACGCCCCACTGCTCGGCAAGGCGGCAGGCATGGGCGAGGGCCGCGGGGTGAAGCTGCGCCCGAGCCAGGAAGCTGTATTCGACCGACGCCGACAGCGGCGCAACAGCCGGAGCGGACGCCTCCGGCGGATCGACCGCCGGGGTCTCGTAGACAAGCGACACGGGTATTTCCCCCACAACGCACTCGTTGGTATTTTTCCGTATTTTCGCTGTGAGGCAACGATTGAATACAGGTACAGCAACGTATTGCGCTAATTTACACTTATAGATTGTGCCTTGGCGTTCTGCAGCCGAAGGCGTCCGCCGCTCTGGCGATGGCCATCAAGGCGCGCTAAGACGGAGACGACGAAAGACGCGTGGTGATCTTCAATGATGCGATTTCTTGCGGGGCCGATCGGGGCCGTCCTAGTGGCTCTCGCGACGGTGGGCGCTGTGGCGTTCACCGCCCACGCGCAGTCCCCCGAGACCGAGACCAAGCCGATCGTGCCGGACGCGTGGCAGGGCGATGCCTATCGGCCGAAGCCCGATTTGGCGGGGCTGAAGAAGATCCGCTTCATCACTGATTCCGACTACCCGCCGTTTCACTATTACGACGAGGTCGGCGCATTGACCGGCTTCAACATCGATCTTGCGCAGGCGATCTGCAACGTCCTTGCGGTCGAGTGTGAGATCACCGCGACGAACTGGAGCAGTCTGATGCCGGCGATCGAGACCGGCGAAGCGGATGCGGCGATCGCTTCGATCCGCATCACGGCGGAGGCTCTGAAATCGGCCGACTTCACCTTGCGCTACTACGCGACGCCCGCGCGGTTCGCGGCGCGGAAGGACAGCGAGATCACCGACATCGGTCCCGAGACCATCGAGGGCCTCAAGATCGGCGTGGCCAAGGACAGCGGACACGAGGCCTATCTGAAGACCTTCTTCCCAGGCGCGGCGGTTGCCGCGTTCGAGTCGAGTGAAGCGGCTCAGAAAGCGCTCAAGGAGGGAGCCATCGATCTCGTGTTCGCCGACGGGATCACGCTTGCCTTTTGGTTCAACGGTGTCGAGAGCGAGAACTGTTGCGAGTTTCGCGGCGGGCCGTATCTGGACTCGCGTTTCTTCGGTGAGGGCGTCGGCATCGCCGTCAAGAAAGGCAACCGCACGCTGGTTCAGGCTTTGAACTATGCGCTCGAGCAGGTCCATGCGCGCGGCACCTACGAAGAGCTGTTCCTGCGCTACTTCCCGATGAACTTCTTCTAGCCACTCGTTCTAGCGGCTTGTATCGGAAGCCCCGGCCGCGTCATCGGCCGGGCCCTTAGGCGCGCTGTTCTCCTCGGATGGGTAGCCCACAAAGGGAAGCCACAGGCTCCAGCCGAGCCGCGTAGGCGAGGGTGTCTGGTATGGGGTGAGCCCGATGCGCATACCCAGATGGCCGTCCTTCGGCTGGGCGACATAGGTGCGGAACAGCCGGTCCCAGATCGACAAGTTGAAACCGTAATTGGAATCGTGTTCGGACCTGTACACCGAGTGATGGACCCGATGCATGTCCGGCGTGACGACCACGAGACGCAGGAGCCGGTCGAGCGGCCGGGGCACGTTCATGTTGGCGTGGTTGAACATCGCGCAGCCATTCAGAATGACCTCGAACAGAAAGACCGCCAGCGGGGAGGCGCCGAGCCCGATCACCACAAGCATCTTCCACAGCATCGACAGCCCGATCTCGATGGGGTGGAAGCGGATCGCCGTCGTCACGTCGATGTCGCGGTCCGCGTGGTGGACCTGATGGAGGCGCCACAGGATGGGGATCTTGTGTGAGGCCAGGTGCTGGGCCCAGATCGCGAGATCCAGCACCAGGAGCGCGAGGACGATCTTGAGCCAGTCGGGCCAGTCCACGGCATTCAAAAGCCCCAGTCCTTTTTGCTGCGCATAGAGCGCGGCGGCAATTGCCGTGAGTGGGACGGCGAGCGCCGCCATCAGCCGCAGCAACACGCTGGCGGTGACGCTGATGCCGAGATTGGTGAACCACCGGCGCCCTTTCGAGGCGACGAGCTTGCGGCGCGGCAACAAGAATTCGATCGCAGCGAACAAGATGAAGAGCCCGGCGAAAACACCGAACCGCACCAGCGTATCGTTGAAGTGAAACAGCCCTTGCATGGCCGGGAGTGTGCCGCGCTTCGCCGCTCAAACCAATGGCGCTGCGATCAAAACGCCGCGAGGGACCTTGTAGAGAGCGCGCGCAAAAAAGGGGGCGGCGCGTGATGCACCGCCCCATGAGCTTCGATGCCAAGCAGGTAAGGACCGGCTAGGCCTTGGTCGCGGCGTCCGCTGCCGGCGGGGCCTTGCCGACGCTCTCGTCTTTCTTGCCCTTGAGCTTGAAGCCAAGGATCAGCAGCAGGATGCCGAAGGCGACGGCGTAGGCGCCGATCCACCACGTCAGCACCACCGCGCCGAGAACCGGAGCGATGAACAGCAGAATGCCGAATATGACGGAGGAGATGCCGGCCAGCGCAAGCCACCAGCGGCCATGGTCCAGTTTCAGGCTGAAGGCCGCGTAGACCAGGAGCGCACCGGAAATCACGGCCCAGATGCCAACGATGAGCACGAAAACGACGGCAGCCATGCCCGGCCACGTGAAGGCGATGACACCGGCGGCGATGTCGACGATGCCTTCGAGGATCAACAGGCCCCAGCGTTTGCCGTTCCGTGCGGCCTTGACGCCCGAGATGATGGCGAGAACGCCGTCGACGAGCATGTAGGCCGAGAAGAACAGGACCGCGGCGAGAATCGCGGCCGGTGTGAAGAAGAAACAGATCAGGCCGAATATGATGGCGATCACGCCGCGCAACAGCACGACCCACCATTGATCGGCAAGAACTTCGCTGAGAGCCTCTTGGTGCTCCGTGAGTTCCTTCGCGTCTTTCGTTTCCGCCATTGTTGCCCCCTTCGGCATTGGATCGAGTTCAGATTGGTGCGCCGGTTCGCATGTCCATGGTCCGCACGCTCTTGGTCCGCTTGTCGGTAGCATGTCCGTTGGTGCCGCGCGGCTGGATCATGCGGCGAGAATATAACGCGCTTGTTGCGGCTTGGGGAGTTGCAGTGAAGTGTGTCGTCAAAGTTCGAGACTGTCTTCCGAAACCAGCGAGGCGATGGTCTGCCGCAGCCAGGTATGGCTCAGGTCACGATTGAAACTGCCGTGCCAAAGCAGCGAGATGGTGAAACGCGGCAGGTCGATGGGGACGGGGCTTGTCGCGAGTGAAAAGGCGTCGGCGAAGTAGTGCGCGAGCCGCGACGGCATGGTGATCAGGATCGGCGCGCGGCGCACCACGAACGGCACGGCAAGGAAGCCAGGCGTCGTCATGACGACTCTGCGGCGGAGCTTCTGCTTGGCGAGCGCCTCATCGACGACGCCCCGCGTATCATCTGCAAGACTGGTGAGTATGTGCGGGAAACGTAAGTAGTCTTCCAGCGACAACGGCGCCGATACGCCGAGCTGCTCCGGGCTGAATAAGCACAGAAAGTCGTCGGTGTAGAGTTGCCGGCGAAAGTGGTGGACGTGCCCCTGTTCGAACACTCCGATGCCAAGGTCCAACTGGCCGGTGTCGAGTTCCTCGACCACGTCGATGCGGTTGGCGGGCCGCAGCCGGATGGAAACGCCCGGCGCGAGCGACAGGATCCGCTCGATGACGGCCGGCATGATCGCGACTTCGATCGAGTCCGCGATACCGATCCGGAACACGCGCTCCGCCGTTGCCGGATTGAACGTGCCGCTTTCCAGGACGGCGGACTGGACCGTCCGGAGTGCGTTGCGGACCGGTTCGGCAAGCGCCAGCGCCCGCGGGGTCGGCCGCATGCCGTCCGCGCTGCGGGTCAGGAGTTCATCGTCGAAGAGGCGGCGGAGCCGGGCGAGATTGTGACTCATGGCCGATTGGCCGAGGCCGATCCGGCTCGCCGCCCGCGTCACGCTCCGTTCGGACAGGAGCGCGTCGAATGCGACGAGAAGATTGAGGTCCAATCGGCTGAGATTAGTGTGATCGATATCCATCATCGATCCTATCAATTGGATTAATTCTACGAGAAGACGCATGCTGGTCGCAACAGGATCATCTAAAGAGCCTGATCACGCGCAGGCTTTTGAGATGTCCTCGCGCGAACGAGATTGCTCCCTAGCGGCGTGAAGTGCGAGGCCCCGGCCGTCCTTCTGCTGAGCCAGCGGTGAGGGCGGCCGGACTTTCAGGCGCCTGAGAGCGGTAACCTTTTGTTATGGTTAACGCGCGGGCCTTCAAATCGCCACGAACCGCTTGAAAATACACACTTTCCGGATCGGGGAACGCCGTTGGGGGCGTTAACCATAGACTTCGGTTCGTCAGCACTCTGGGGCGTGGGGGAGGAAGCTGATGAGATGCGTACCGCTTGTGTCATCGCGCTTGGCGCCTTGAGCCTGTTCGGCGTTGCCCAGTCCAATGCAGGGCATGCGGCCGACGCGGTCGCGCCCGCGTCGAACAGCAGTGCGTTCTCCAAATCGCCTGCACCTCAACCCTCGCGCCTCGCCCCACCGCAACAGCAGCGCCCGACGGTGCACACTCCGGCCGCGCAGCCCACAAGCACGCCGCAGCCCAACGCAACCGAGTCAGACGCAACCGAGACAAGTACGGCCGAACCGGCAGCCCCCGAAGTAACGGCACGCGGCGCCGATGCCGACATCCCCTACCAAGGGGCGCCCGACACGTTCTCCGCCCGGCCGTCGCTTCAGCTGCAAGGTTCGGCGACGCCAGGGTACGACGCGCCGTCTAATCCACCGGCGGGCCCGCCGGAATTCGCTTCCGCCGAGCGCCTGCTCGATTGGGTCTCGAACTATCGGGACAAGCCGGAATATTGGAAGGTCCCCGCCGCTGTCCATGCCATGCGCGATCATCGCCTCTTCACGGACGAGGAGCAGCGCTGGTTCTGCATCGGGTTCATCGCCGGCGTGCTCGGCACAAATCCCAAGGACGGGCCCGGTCTGATCCCTCAGATGTTCCCCATGCCGCCGAAGGAGCAGGAGGTCATCATCCGCGCGATCGCCTACTCGGGGCGGCCAGACTGGCAGGATCTTCTCGTGAAGAACGCGGACCGCATGCCGCTGCGCAAGCCGTTGATCGATGATCTTCTGAACGAACGGCGCCCGACGCTGCAGGCAATGGAACTCGACACGGGCGGAACGACCGCAGTCTACGCTCTTTGGGGCTACTATGTCGCCTCGGGGCAGTACGAGCCGGTCATGCGCATCATGCAGGCGCTGCAATGGTCGAAGGGCGCCCAGAAGTCCGGCTTCTTCGAAAAACTGGCCTCAGGCTGGGGCAAGGACGCCAACAATGTAGAGAAGGTCACGACGGGCGGAACCGCGAAGTGGACGCTTGCCTCCTATGCGGAGCGTGACCGCGACTTGATCGACCTTTACCGCGCCGAGCTCGTCAATCAGCCTGAAGAGATCGCCGGCCCTCTGAAAGACGTCATCGAGGCGGCGTCCTTGTTCGAGGCCGAGAAAATCCGAAAAGAGCAGTACGGGGCCATCGAGGACGCGGAGCGCCAGCAGCTCACCGCCGATGCGGGCATGTCGAAGGGATGGACCGCGGGCTCGATCGCCATCGCGACGGGCTGCATGGCCGCGACCGCTCTGGGCCAGGCGCAGATCGCCGTGCCGTGCGTCATCGGTGGCGCGCTCTACTCCGGCGCAGGCAAGCTCGCCCGCTAACTGTCGCGAAGTCGCAGGTGTCTTAGAGGACCTTGTTGCGGGCCCGGATGCCGCGTTCGATCGCCGTCTTCGTCAGCATGTCGATCTCGAGCGCGTCTGCCAGCATCTCCAGGAATCTCGTCTCTTCAGGCCGCACATCGAGATCCGCCGCGGCCACTTCCAGCGCGATCGCATACGCCGTCTCACGCAGGCGCATGGGCAGGTTGCTTCGGATCAGTTCGAGAACAAGATCGAGACCGGACTCGCTGCCGAGGAGTTCGCCGCAAGCTTGAGAGGCATCGACCAGGCCGTCGGCGTCGTAGTCCGCGAAGATCGGCAAATACGAAACGATCTCCCCGATGCGGGCAAGCTCCGCGCCGGACATGGTTCGGTCGACCGCCGAGGTCGTGACCATCGTGTAGATCAGTGCTTCGTGATGGTCCAAGGACTTCGTCATCGGCTTTCAACCCTCTCTGGCCGTGGATCTCCAAACGGGCGCGACGGTATGAAATTGAAGCGGGCCGGGCAAGCGCCCGTGTGAGAAGAAAGTTTGCGAAACACTGGCGCGGCAGGGGAATTTGTGAAATTTACTGGCTCTTGAGGGCGCCTTTCGTCTTTGGCGCCGATGACCGCTTCTTCAGCACACCTAATTTCAGTCATGCCCGAGACCACGAGCGCTGGCCGCGACGCGGCCCCAATTGAGATCAACTCCGAACTCCTGGCCCATGCCCATGTGAGCAAGGCCTGGCCGTTCGAAGAGGCACGCAAGGTCCTGAGCCGGCTGAAGCGGATCCCACAGCCGACGGGCTCGATTATTTTCGAGACGGGCTACGGGCCCTCGGGGTTGCCGCATATCGGCACGTTCGGCGAGGTTGCGCGCACGACGATGGTTCGGCATGCGTTTCGGGTCCTGACCGAGGACAAGATCCCCACGCGGCTGATCTGCTTTTCCGACGACATGGATGGCCTGCGCAAGGTGCCGGACAACATCCCCAACAAGGAGATGGTCGCCGCGCATCTGGAAAAGCCGCTGACCCAGGTCCCGGACCCGTTCAACGAGTATCCGAGCTTCGGCCAGCACAACAATGCGCGGCTGCGGAACTTTCTGGATACGTTCGGCTTCTCATACGAGTTCCTCTCGGCGACCCAGTGCTACACGTCGGGCCGGTTCGACGCGACCTTGCTCAGGGTGCTCGAGCACTACGAGGAAATCCGCGATGTGATCCTGCCGACGCTGGGTCCCGAACGGCGCGCCACCTACAGCCCGTTCCTGCCGATCTCTCCGGCGACGGGCAAAGTGCTGCAGGTGCCGATCATCGACCGGGATCTCGCCGCCGGTTCCATTCTCTACAAGGACCCCGACACAGGGAAGCTGACGCAGGTCTCCGTGACCGGCGGCCATTGCAAGCTGCAATGGAAGGCGGACTGGGCCATGCGTTGGGCCGCGCTCGGCGTCGACTACGAGATGGCGGGCAAGGACCTGATCGACTCGGTGCGCCTGTCGGGACGGATTTGCCGCATCCTCGGCCGCCAGCAGCCGGAAGGCTTCAACTACGAACTCTTCCTCGACGAGAACGGGGAGAAGATCTCGAAGTCTCGCGGCAATGGTCTGACCATCGAGGAATGGCTCTCCTACGCCTCGCCCGAGAGCCTGGCGCTCTACATGTATCAGAGCCCGAAAAAGGCGAAGCGGCTCTACTTCGATGTGATCCCGCGCGCCGTCGACGAATATGCCGGGCATCTCGCGGCCTTCCCCAAGGAGGATCAGGCGGCGAAGCTGACGAATCCCGTCTGGCACATTCACGAGGGCTCGCCGCCCGAGGCCGATCTGCCGATCAGCTTCGCGCTCCTGCTCAATCTCGCCTCTGCCTCGAACTCCGAGGACCGGTCGGTGCTATGGGGCTTCATCCAGCGCTATGCGCCGAAAGCGACCCCTGAGACCGAGCCGCTGCTGGATGAACTCGTGGGCTACGCGATCCGTTATTTCCATGACTTCGTGAAGCCGTCGAAGCAGTACCGCGCGCCGACCGATCAGGAGCGCGCAGCGCTCGCCGATCTCGACAAGCGGCTCGTCGCGTTGCCGGACGATGTGCTGGCCGAGGAAATTCAGAACGAGGTCTATGCGGTGGGCAAGGAGCACGGATTTGAGCCGCTGCGGGACTGGTTCCAGGCGCTCTACCAGGTGTTGCTGGGCCAGTCGCAAGGACCGCGCTTCGGGTCCTTCGTACAGCTCTACGGGATCGACAACACGCGCTCCCTGATGGCACGAGCCCTTTCCGGCGAGCTTGCCGCCGCACAAGTTGCAAATAACTGATGTGCGCTGCAAAAGTAATACTAAATACCGCGTCCATCCCAAGATAAAATTTGGAGAAAACGTGGCGCAGGCGGTGTAAGTCCTTCAAGTCCGGCGGCTTTATTTGCCGCCAAATCGTCACATAATATTTCGGAACAGTGCCTGCCTATTGCGTGTTCTTCACGTAACGGGGCCCGCGAAAGCGTGTTTTTCGCTGGTCTTGTTTTAAGTGACTAAGAAAACGCAAAGGAGGAATGTGATGAAACTCACGACCCTTACGACTGCGATCCTGATGTCGACGGCAGGCGTTGCGCTTGCCGGTGGTGGCGCTCCGGTGCCCGAGGGCGCCATGAAGGACGACCCGTCGGGCCGCCCTGGCAAGATCCTGAGCGAAGCCGAGTGCAATAAGGCCTGGCAGATGGCGGGTCCTGACGGCGATACGCTGTCGAAGGACAAGGCCACGCCGTTCGTTCTGAACTTCCAGATGGTCGACTCGTCCAATGACGCGGAGATCTCGGCCGAAGAGTGGCAGCAGGGCTGTGCCAAGGGCTGGGTGAGCGCGGATGCGTCCGCGGCCACTGACACCGGCAACACGCCGCCCCAGCCTGAGTCCAAGAAGATGTAGTCTGACGACCGCAGTCGTCTAAGACGCCCAAGGTGCGCGGACACCTAAGGAGCGCGGCCCCGGTTTTCCGGGGCCGCGTTTCTTGTGTTGGGTCTTGCGGACGCTAGCGCCATATCCCGGCCCGCCGTTCGCGGGCGGCCTCCGCGGCCTCCTTGAAGGCCGCTTGCGCCGGCTGCTTCGGCTTCGCCCAGCCTTGGGCGACCATCCAGAACGACAGGTCGTTGCCGCCGACCGAGCAGCGCGCCACGAGCGACTTGTGATCGCCCTTTACCGGCACGTGGCACATCACGGCGCGGCCGCGGATCAGTCTTGTAAGTGCCGAGCGTGCCGCGCGCCCGCACGGCCACGCCTGACCGCGCGAATCTTTGCATTGGCCGGTGAGCCCCGCGACCTCGATCTCGGCGAGAGTGATGGTCGTGTCGCCGGCCCTAAGGGAGCCGCCATCCTGCACCACGACGCGGTAGAAGCGCTTCGGGTGCAGGACGGCCTTGGGCTTAGGCTGTTCGCGCGCGCCTTCATCCGGTGACGCGGCGTCTTGAGGCGCGGCCGCCTCCTTGGACAGCGGCTTGGTGAAAAGCTGGTCCTGTCCGGTGTTGGTTTGGTTTGTATCGGGCTGCGGCGGCGCGATGGGGACCACGTCGTCGTACTTGCCGAACGGCCAGAAGAACCAAACGGCGCCGAGAACGGCCAAAGCGAGAATGATGCGTGAAACGCGGAACATGGAAATGGCTTTCGTGCGGCGTCTATTGGCTCGCCCAGATGATGCGTGCGATCCATTCGACCCGGTCGAGCGGGAAAACGAAATTAGGATGGTCGGGGTTCATGGACGCGAGCTCGATTGTCTTGGCGGTCCGGCGGACAAGGAGTTTGGCCATGACCTCGCCGTCCGTCGTGCGGATGACGACACGGTCGCCGTTGCGGGTCGGCGCGTTGGGCGAAACGATCAGGATGTCGCCCTGCCGGTAGAGCGGCTCCATGCTTTCGCCGGTGACCTCCAGCGCGTAGGCGTTTTCGTCCTCGACCCGCGGAAAGGGCACCTGCTCCCAGGCGCCGCCGACGGGATAGCCGCCATCGTCGAAAAACCCTCCCGCGCCGGCCTGGGTCATGCCGATCAGCGGTATCGGCAGATTCCGATTGGGCTGTCCGGGCTCCGACGAGGCGAGCACGGTGAAATCCTCGAGCGTCGCGCCCGTCGCCTCCAGGACCTTGGCAATGCTTTCGGTGGTGGGCCAGCGCGGCCGCCCGTCGCCCGTCGCCCGCTTCGACTTGTTGAAGGCCGTCGGGTCCAAGCCCGACCGCTTGGCGAGCCCCGAGACGGAAAGTCCGTAGCGGTGCGCCAGGGCGTCTATGGCAGACCAGATTCGGTCGTGTGTGAGCCTTCTCAAGGAAACGGCTCCGGTCCTACGAAAGCGACAAGGAAATAATACCTATTCCCCTCTTTATGACGCAACTGCGCCCGGCGGTCCACCATGCCCGAATTGAAGAGGTCAGCCCGGTTCACCCGCCACGTGTGAACCTTGTTGGTGCGCACCAGGGCCGCTAGTGTGGCACCGCACCATGGCCGAACCCATCTACAAAATTCTCGCCGACGCCGCCTACGACGCCGCCAAGAGCGAAGGGCACTTCCTCGGGACGTCCGACGATCTGCGTGACGGGTTCATTCATTTCTCAGCTGGTCATCAGGTGGCCGAGACGCTGGCCAAGCACTATGCGGGGCAGGAAGATCTCGTGCTGCTCGCCGTCGATCCGGATCGGTTGGGCGAGGCGCTGAAGTGGGAGGAATCCCGTGGCGGCGACCTCTTTCCGCACCTCTATGCGCCGCTCGACCTCAAAGCGATCGTCGCGGAGGCGCCGCTCGCTCTCGACGACGACAATCGTCACGTCCTGCCCGAGGGTGTCGCGTGAACCCGCTGTTCGGCCTCGGCCAGGCCCTCATGCTCGCGCTCGACCCGGAGCGCGCCCACACGCTGACGATCAAGAGCTTGGAGATGGGGGTCTATCCCCGCTGCATCACGCCGGACGATGCGCGGCTGCGCCAGACCCTCTGCGGGCTGGAGTTCCCCAATCCCATCGGCATCGCGCCGGGCTTCGACAAGAACGCACGCGTCGTGACGGCGCTGTTCAACATGGGCTTCGGCTTCGTCGAGGTCGGAACGCTCACCCCGCGCCCGCAAGGTGGAAATCCGTGTCCGCGCGTGTTCCGCTCGGTGGAGGACCACGCCGTGGTGAACCGGCTCGGCTTCAACAACGAGGGGCAGGCGACCGCATTGGAGCGTCTGCAGCATGGCGTCCCCGGGATCATCGGCGTCAATTTGGGCGCGAACCGCGACAGCGAAGACAGGATCGCCGACTACGCGGAAGGCGTGGCGCGGATGGCACCGGTCGCCTCGTATCTCACGGTGAACATCTCCTCGCCCAATACGCCGGGCTTGCGGGATCTGCAGGCGCCGAAGGAACTCGCGACGCTTCTGACCAAGGTCGAACAAGCGCGCGCGGCGCTGCCCGGCCACAAGCCGCCCTTGTTCGTGAAGCTCGCCCCGGACCTTGCGGACGCGGACCTGCCGGAGATCGTCGGGATCATCCAGGGCAGCGGTGCCGACGGCATTATCGTCTCCAACACCACGCTCGCGCGCGATGGCCTCACGGACGAGACGTTGACGGCGGAGCAGGGCGGTCTGTCGGGGCGGCCTCTGTTCGACCGTTCCACGCGCATGCTGGCGCGGGTCTACAAGCTCACGGCCGGCACCATGCCGCTGATCGGCGTGGGAGGCATCGACTCCGCCGAAACGGCCCTCGCCAAGATCGAGGCCGGCGCATCGCTCATTCAGATGTATACGGGGCTGATCTTCGAAGGGCCGGATCTGATCGGCCGCATCAAGCGCCGCCTGGTGCAGGCGGTCTCGGACGCCCAAGCCAACACGCTGTCGCCCCTCATCGGGCGGCGTGCGGAAGAATGGGCGCAAAAGACGCTCTAGGAGCAAGACTCTTCGGGAGAAAACGGAATGACCGTCACGATCTACCACAACCCGCGCTGTTCGAAGTCGCGCCAGACCTTGGCCTTGATCGAGGAGCGGGGCGTTGAGCCGGTCATCGTGGAGTATCTGAAGACCCCGCCGAGCGCAGCCGAACTCAAGGCAATCCTGAAGAAGCTCGGGCTCAAGCCGCAAGACATCGTGCGGACGAAGGAAGTGCGCTATGCCGAACTCGGCTTGAAGGAGCGCAGCGTCACGGACGACGAACTGCTCGCGCTCCTGGCCGACAATCCAATTCTGATCGAGCGGCCGATCGTGGTCGCCGGCAACAAGGCGGCTATTGGCCGGCCGCCGGAGAAGGTTTTGGCGATTCTTTAGCCGACCCCGCCACATGCGGCTCCCGTTCCGGTGGCACCAATTCGTCGGACGAGGCATCGCCGCCGCCGAACACTTTGAACACTCGCATCAGGAACCAGATCGGGAAGACGATCACGGCGCCGAGCAGGAAGTAGCGGAAGCCCTTCTCGACCGCGGCAAAGCCCATGTCGTACAGGCGCTGAATGAGGTCGCGCACGGTCTGGACAAGGTCGTAGGGGCTGAAACCCAACGCCGCCAGGACGACGCCGACGATCAGCGATATGATCGCGAGTCGGGCGAGGACGAGGCCCGGATTGCCGCCAAAAAACCGTTCCATAAACACGCGTAGCCTCCGCATCGTGGGCGTTGCTTCAGGTCTGTAGCGAAAGGTGGGGGGCAAAAGCCCGAAGATCAAGGCGAGAGCCCGCCGGGGCCTCCTAGGCGAAGAGACGGGCAACCGAGGGATTCACGTCAGTGAGTGTGCGAACGAGCAGACGGACATCGGAGGACGTAGCGCGCTCCTCGCCCGCGCTGCTGCCGAAACCGTTCGCGGATTGGTTCGTCTCGCGAGGCTGGCACCCGCGTGACCATCAGCTCGACTTGCTGGAAACGGTCCAGCGCGGCTCCGATGCGCTCCTGATTGCGCCCACCGGCGGCGGTAAAACGCTCGCGGGCTTTCTGCCCGGATTGATCGATCTTGCCGGCCGGCCGCTCACCAAACAGAGCCACGGCGTGCACACGCTCTATGTCTCGCCGCTCAAGGCGCTCGCGACCGACATTGCCCGCAAT
Source organism: Methyloceanibacter sp. wino2 (assembly GCF_003071365.1). Lineage (NCBI taxonomy): Bacteria > Pseudomonadati > Pseudomonadota > Alphaproteobacteria > Hyphomicrobiales > Hyphomicrobiaceae > Methyloceanibacter > Methyloceanibacter sp. wino2. Next base: position 1,141,240 of record NZ_CP028960.1, on the reverse strand, counting down.
CTCGCAACGCCCATCGCCGAGATGGAGCTGCCTATCCAGATCGAGACCCGCACCGGCGACACGCCGCAGTCCCGCCGCGCGCGTCAGCGCGTCCTGCCGCCGGATATTCTGCTGACGACGCCCGAGCAGATCGCGCTGATGCTCTCCCACAAGAGCGCGGCGCAGATCTTCGGCAACCTCAAATATCTCGTGCTCGACGAGTTGCATGCCTTGAGCGCCAGCAAACGCGGCGATCTTCTGGCGCTCGACCTGGCGCGGCTTCGCTCGCTATCGCCGGACTTGCGGGCAATCGGCCTATCGGCCACCGTTGCCCGTCCCTACGAGCTCTCCGCCTATCTCGTGCCCCAGCAGGACGGCGGGGCGCCCGCCACCCATTTCGCCGAGATCGTCACGGCCGAGGGCGGGGTTCAGGCGGACATCACGATCCTCAAATCCGAGGCGGACCTGCCCTGGGCCGGTCATTCCGCGCGCTATGCGCTGCCGGAAATCTACGAGGCCATCAAGGCACACAAGATGTCCCTCATGTTCGTCAACACGCGCTCCCAGGCGGAGATGCTGTTCAACGAGCTGTGGCGTTGCAACGACGACAATTTGCCGATCGCGCTTCATCACGGCTCGCTCGACGTGGGCCAGCGGCGCAAAGTCGAGGCGGCCATGGTGGCGGGCAAGCTCCGCGCGGTCGTATGCACCTCGACGCTCGATCTCGGCATCGACTGGGGCGATGTCGACCTTGTCGTCAATGTCGGCGCGCCGAAGGGCTCGAGCCGTCTGGCCCAGCGCATCGGCCGCGCCAATCATCGCCTCGACGAACCGAGCAAGGCGCTGCTGGTGCCGGCGAACCGCTTCGAGGTCATGGAGTGCCAAGCCGCGCTCGAAGCGGCGGGGGAGGGTCAGCAGGACACACCGCCCACGCGCCCCGGTGCGCTCGACGTGCTGGCGCAGCACATTCTCGGCACGGCCTGCGCGGAACCTTTTGACTCCGACTTGCTTTTTAAAGAGGTCACAAGCGCGGCGCCGTATCGCGATCTCTCTCGCGAAAGCTTCGACCAAGTCGTCTCTTTTGTGGCTACGGGAGGCTACGCGCTCGCGAATTACGACCGCTACGCCAAACTGAAACGCACCAAAGAGGGCGCCTACCGCGTGGCTCATCCGCGTATCGCGCAGCAATACCGTCTGAACGTGGGCACCATCGTCGAAGCGCCTATGCTGCGTGTGCGGCTGGCGCGGCTCAAGGGTGGCGCGCTCAAGCCGACAGGTGCGCTCGCAGGGGGACGTATCCTGGGCGAGGTCGAGGAGCACTTCATCGAACAACTCGCTCCGGGCGATACTTTCGTGTTCGCAGGCGAGGTGCTGCGCTTCCAGGGCCTGCGCGAGATGGATGCCATCGTGACCCGGGCGCATGCGACCGACGCCAAGGTGCCCGCCTATGAAGGGGGGAAGTTCCCGCTCTCCACCTATCTCGCCGAGCGCGTGCGCCTCATGCTGGCGGACCGCCGCCACTGGGCCAAACTGCCGGAGCAGGTGTCCTATTGGCTGAAACTGCAGTCGGCCTTCTCGATCGTTCCTAACGCGCAGGAAATGCTGATCGAGACCTTCCCGCGCGGGCAGCGCTACTATCTCGTCTGCTATCCCTTCGAGGGCCGGCTGGCGCACCAGACGCTCGGCATGCTTCTCACGCGCCGCCTGGAACGGGCGGGCGCGGCGCCGCTCGGGTTCGTCGCCAACGAATATGCGCTCGCCGTCTGGGGCCTCAACGATATGAGCGCGATGATCCGCAACGGGCGCCTCAATCTGCGAGAGCTGTTCGACGAAGACATGCTCGGCGATGATCTCGATGCATGGCTCGCCGAGTCCAACCTGATGAAGCGTTCCTTCAAGGTCTGCGCCATCATCTCCGGCCTCATCGAGCGCCGGCATCCGGGTCAGGAAAAGTCCGGACGCCAGATGACCGCCTCGTCGGATCTCATCTACGACGTGCTGCGTCAGCACGAGCCCGACCATGTGCTGCTGAAGGCGGCCTTCGCCGACGCCGCAACGGGGCTGATCGATTTGCGCCGGCTGGGCGAATTCTTGAAGCGTATCGGCGGACGAATCAGGCATAGTGAGGTGAGTCGCGTATCGCCGCTTGCTGTTCCTGTCATGCTCGAGATCGGGCGAGAAAGCGTTCCTGGCGATGCGGGCGACACCCTGTTGCGTGAGACCGCCGAAGAACTCGTTGCCGAAGCCCTTGGAGAGGAAGCTTCGAGCGGCGGGACGCAGAGCCCTGGGGGGGAGCATGCTGCACGCCAGACTTGATCTCATGCCAGAGACCGCACCGACATTGCGCTCGCATCTCACCATCGGAAAACATTCGTTCCGGCCGCTCGTGGCGGGCGCCCTTTACTGGCCGGAGCAGGATGCGCTGCTCGTCGCCGATCTTCACTTGGAGAAGGGTGCTGCCTTGGCCGCCCGCGGCATGCTGCTGCCGCCTTATGATACGCGGGCGACCCTGTCGCGGCTCGGCAAGCTCATCGAGGCGCTCGACCCACAGCGCGTCGTTGCGCTTGGCGACAGCTTCCACCGCAGCGAATGCGCGGACAGGCTCGTTGACGACGATTTCGCGATGCTGCGGTCGCTCCAGAAGGGCCGCGACTGGTTCTGGATTTGCGGCAATCACGATCCGCATCTGCCCGAGAGCGTTGGCGGGACGGTCTGCGGGTCGCTGACCATCGAAGGCGTCGTGTTGCGCCACGAGCCGTCGGAGGAGGCGACGGGGCCGGAGATCGTCGGCCACTTGCATCCTATCGCGCGTATTTCCAGGCGCGGCACAGTCGTCCGCCGCCGTTGTTTCGCGAGTGACGGCAGCCGCCTCGTCATGCCGGCGTTCGGCGCCTACACGGGCGGCCTCAACGTCATGAACGAGGCCTTCAAGCCGCTCTTTTTCTGGCACCAGCTCGAAGCCTGGATGATGGGGCGGCACGCGGTCTATCCGGTTCTCGGCAGCCTGCTCCTTCCCGACTAGACGCCCTCGGTGCTGGACACCTCTTAGTCTTTGCGGAAGGCGAACCAGCCCATGAGGCCCGCAAGCACCGCGATGGCGATGCCGAGAATGCCGTAGAGAAACGGCTGGTGAAGGGCGAGATTGTAGATCGTCGCCTCCATTCCGGCCTTGTTGACCTCCAGCGATCCCTTCGTCTTGCTCGCGAGGGTTCCGTCCCGAAAGAGATACACTTCCACTCGGTAGCGGCCCGTCGGGACGTTTGCCGGCAGGGCCACCGTCGCGCGAAAGAGGCTGCGGCCAATAAACACCACACCGGAATCATCTTCCGTATACAGATTCCTCTCTTCCATCAGCCGGATCAGGGCAGATTCGAAGCTCTGTTCCTGCGGGCTGCCGGCGGTCTCTCGTCCGAAATTGAGCTCCGACAGGCCGATGTCTAGCTCCTTCAGAGTCTCGTTCGACGCGATGGCGCGGACCGGACGCGACGACAGGACCGCGTAGAAGCTCGGCGCATCCGGATAGGTCGCGCTCGGACCGTTCACCCAAATTCCGCCCACGCGTTTCTTCCGCCGGATCGTGATGGGATCCGTGGGGCCACGCACCAGGGCGATCACGTCGTACTTCCCCTGGGTCGGCATGCGGGCGTCGCTGAAATCGATGCTGCCGAAGATCAAAATCTCGACGCCGCTGAAATTCGACTGGATCGCGACCTCGCGCGTTGAAATATCCGCCACGACCCTTTCGTGGCTCGTTCCGGGTTTGAGCACCGGTGCAGGCGGCACAACATCCTGGCCGAGCGCGGGGCCGGCGCCAAACGCCAGCGTCAGAAGCGGGGGGATGAGCAGGGTCGTGCGCATCTCAACTCCCCACCATCGGAATGATGCTGTAGAGATCGGCCGGACGCACCACCAGATCGATCAGGATCCGCGCCGCAACGCCGAGCACCATGAGCGCCAGCAGCGCGCGCAGCTGCTCGCCGCGGAGCTTCTGTCCGGCGCGCACACCGAACTGACCGCCAACAACGCCCCCCACGATCAACAGAAACGCCAGGAGGATATCCAGCGTGTGATTGAGCGTGGCATGGAGCAGCGTGACGAGAGCGGTCACGAAGATGATTTGGAAGATCGATGTGCCGACCACGATATTGGTAGGCATGCGCAGGATGTAGATCATGGCGGGGACCATGACGAAACCGCCGCCCACACCCAAGAATGCCGCGAGCAACCCGACGAGCGCGCCGATCACGAGCGGAGGGATTGCGCTGATATAGAGCCGCGAGCGTGGAAAGCGCATCTTGAACGGCAGGCCGTGAATCCAATTGTGCTGGCCCGACTTCCGTGCGGAGACGGTCTTCCCCGCCCGCTGACGCCGCATCACGTTGACGCTCTCCCAAAGCATCAATGCGCCGATGGAGCCGAGGAAGACGACATAGGTGAGGGAGATGATGAGGCCGGCCTGACCGACGCCACGCAGATAGCGCAAGAGAAGCACGCCGATGAGCGCGCCCGCGACACCGCCTGCGATGAGGATGGCCCCCATATGCAAGTCGACATTACCGCGCCGCCATTGCGCGAGCGTACCCGATACCGATGTGCCGACGATTTGATTGGCGCCGGTCGCCACGGCGATGGCCGGCGGAATGCCTGACAGCATCAAGAACGGGGTGAGAAGAAATCCGCCGCCGACGCCGAACATGCCCGATAGGAAGCCAACCGCCGCACCCAGACCCAGCATCACCAAGAGGTTCACTGAAATCTCGGCAATCGGCAGATAAATCTGGAACATCGGTTGATCGGTCAGTGGGCGGGCGCTTGTGCACCGTGTTCGCCGCAGGTCGGGGAGTCAATGCGCCAAGCGGGAGAAGCCGCATTTCTCACCGAATTTCGGGCGGAAGTGTGGACAGGTCGTTGTATGACCCAGGGGGCGGCCCCCTTAGCTTGCGAGCGCCTCGAGCTGGGTGACGAGCGGGATGGTGATCTCACCGGTCTGAGCAAGCCCGTTGCGCTCTTGGAAGCGCTTGACGCCGGTGCGGGTCTTCTCGCCGGCGAGGCCGTCGGGAACACCCACATCGTAGCCCAGCTTATTGAGCAGGGTCTGGGCCCGGCTCACCAGCGTGGCCCCCTGAGGCGTCTTGGTTCTGGCGGAAGAGGTCGCCCCGTTACCCCACGAGTCCGGCTCGGTCACGGAGTTGGCTTCGGGCGCCGTCGCCTTGGGCTTCCACATGGCAACTCTGCCGTCGATGGTCAGGATCGTCTTCGGGGAAAGCTGAGCACTGACGATATCGCGGCGCTTCTGCGCCTCCATGTCCCCCTGATTGCCCGCAAGCACGTACCACTTGTAGGCCTCGGCGAGGTTCTTGGTTTGACCCAGACCATGCTCGGCCAGGATGCCGAGATTGAACTGGCTGTCGGCAAGGCCGCGCAGCGCCGCTTCCCCATACCACTTGGCTGCAAGCGCGTAGTTCGGCGTCGCGCCTCCGCCGCCGCTCACGCTGACGGCGAGATTGTGCATGGCTTTGACGTTGCCGCGTTCGGCAGCGGCGAGATACCAGCTGCGCGCGGTATCGATATCGGCGGTCACGCCGATGCCGCGCTCATACATGGTGCCGAGCCGGTATTGCGCCGGGGCGAGTCCGCTCCGCGCGGCGCGCTCCATCCACTCCGCACCGGTCTTCGGATTGGCCGTCACGCCGGTTCCGTCGATGTACCGGGTACCGATGACGTATTGCGCGATCGGGTTGCCGCTCGCGGCCGCTTCGCGAAGGGCCTTCGACCCGAGGGCCTCCGGCGGCACAGGACCTTTGACAGATGTCGTTGTCAGCTGCTCGGCCAGCGCCACCTCTGTCGCGGATGCAGGCTCTTCAACCGAGAAGACCACGTCGCTCGGAAGCGATCCCGTCTCGTCCGACCGCAGCGACGCGAGTTGGGGCGCCGGCGTGAGGCTTTTCGAGGGAGTCCCGTGGCTCGGCGACTTGGGGATGTCCGTCACGCCAGGTTCTGCTTTGCCGACGCGATCCTCGAGGGGCAAGAGCCCGGGCACGGACGCGGTCTCAGGAACGGGCGCAAACCCGAACATTCCCGATTGCTGATCGCCGGGCAGTTCCTCCATAGGCGCTTCCATGGGCGCCGCAGGGGCCGTCTGGTTGGACGCTTCGGGTGAGGGGGCCTCTCCGCTCGGGAGCGCCGCTCCGCTTTGCGGAATCGCGCGCGTGTCGTCCGCGGATTTGGATCCCAGCCGTCCGTAGAGGAGGAGCGCGCTGATGGTGAGGAGCACCGCGGCGGAAATGATGAGATAAGGCCGTTTCCGGTTGCGGCTCTGGTCGTCCGCTGCGAGGTCGACGCGCGGCTCGCGGCGCACGGGACGCTCCTCGCGGCTTTCGGCGAGGGCGGCAGCCTGAGCGGCCGCGGCCTGGGCCGCGCGGCGCGCTGCGGCAACCATATCCTCAGAGGCCCCGCTCTCGCGCGGATCGTCGGCGCCCAGGTCCTGAGCGGCCGCTTCCACATGCGGGGCCCGGGCGCGCTCGAAGGCGGCCAGAAGATTGCGCGGTTTCGCATTGGGCGCCGTCGCATCGAGCCGGTTCCGCAGCGTCTCCTTCACGCGGATCTCGGCCTCGTCGGCGCTTGAGCGCGGCGGGCGCGCCGCTGCGCGCTGGGGATTGGCGCTCGCGTTAGGGTCACGCGGTTGCTGCGGTGCCGGCTGAGCCTGCGGCGCCGGTTGCGCCTGCGGGGCAGGCGCAGGCGCCGTTTCCTGCACAGGCGCGGCCGGCTGGGGCGCCCTGGCAACAGGTTCCGGCTGAGCTGAGACCGGCGAGCCGCCGGGGATGGTCCGCTTGCGTTCGGTCTTCGCGACGAATGGATTGGTCTGAGGCGATCGCGCCACAGGGCGTTCGACTTGCTGCACGAGCTGTCTCAACGACTCGTGAACCGATTGCAGCGTGTTGTTGAGCTTGTCGTCGGCCTGGCGGGTGGTGTCGCCCACGGCGTTCAGCTCGCGCTGCATGGCCTCGAGCCGGTCGGTCGTCTTTTGCGAGTCGTCCGCGACGAGGCGGGCGGCCTCGACCGCGGCCTTGGCGGCAATCTCCTGAAGCTTCGCTGCGTCGATTTCGGCCGGTTTGGGCGGCGTGTCCCTGGTCTCCAGGCGCGAGAGAAGCTGGACCAGGCGCTCCTCGACACCGCCGAGGCGGCCGAGCTGTTCCTCGGCGCGGTTTAGTTGCCGTCCCATGTCGGCGATTTGCTGCTCGACATGCTCCAGGGCTGCCCGGCTCGGCGCGGCATCGAGAGATTGTGCGATCTGGTTGCCGATCTCTTCGAGGCGCGCGTTCAACGCTTCGATCGTGCTGCTCGGCATGGCCGCGCCGATCGATTGTTCCAACCGGTTTGCCATCTCGGTCAGCCGGTTGTCGAAATCGGCAGAGGCGGCGACGGGCTTGGACTCCCAAGGCCATTCGACGGGCGGGGCAAGCTCGGGGGCGAGATGATTGGTGCTGCGGGCGTGTTGGATCGACTGGGCGAAGGGGCTGGGCGCCGGCTCCTCGTGGCTTATCCCGTAGGGCTGTTCGTCGAGATCGCCCCGCATGCCGCCGGTGATCGCGCGGCCCAGGCGTTCGAAGTCGTCGAGGTGTGTCCTGGGCTCGGTCTCCAGCCGCTTGGCCAGGCTGCTCACCTGCTCATGCAGCCGGTCGAACGTGTCGGCGTTCTCCGGCGTGCTGGTGCTGCGCGCCGCATTCGTCGTCTGCGACAATTGATCGAGGCGGGAATGAAGTTCGTTGAGGGCCTGGCCGTAACGGCGTTCCGTCTCCTCGACCCGGTCCACCAGACGCAGCAGCAGTGACTCGACGGTGCGCTGATCCATCGGTTCGGCCAGAAGCGCGTCCATTGAGGACTTCAGGGAAGGGCTGCCCGGTGTCTCCCAATGACGCTCGGACCACCGATCGCCGGTGATGTCGTCTTGCCCCCGCTGCTTGCGGACGTTTGCCAACCTGCGTTCGAAGCCATACCGTTCCCCATGAATTAGCGGCCGTTTCCGCTCCCCAAGCGGCTGTCGGCACGACCGCGGTGGCACTTCCGCAGCGGTCCATTGGACGGTGGCAAGTCAGGGTAAATTTTCTCTTAAGGATTGACCGATATTGGGACAGGCCGGTCGTTTAGTCGGAACAAGCGAGGGGAGTCTCTGTGGCTGGTTTGGAAGAGCGGAGCCATGTCTTGACCGTGCCGACGCGCGGGAAAGGCTTTGTCAATTTCACGCGGGCGGTTGCCGCATGGCTGGAGTCGATCCGAGCTCAAGGCGGCTTGCTGACGGTCTTCGTGACCCATACGTCGGCGTCCCTCACCATTCAGGAAAACGCCGATCCGAATGTGCGGGTCGATCTGCTGGACGCGCTTGAGCGGATCGCGCCGGAGGACCACCCTTACGTTCACCACGAAGAGGGGCCCGACGACATGCCAAGTCACATCAAGTCGATGCTGACCTCCGTGAGCCTCTCGATCCCCGTTCGCGAGGGGGCAATGACACTCGGCATTTGGCAGGGCGTCTATCTGATCGAGCATCGCACCTCACCCAATAAGCGCCAGGTGGTGCTGAGCTATATCGGCCGTGTGGGCGAGTGAGGGTCAGTCGCCGGCGAACATCCGCGTTTCTGCGATCAAGGCGTGAACGATTCCGGGTTCCGTCATCGCGTGTCCCGCATCGGGAACGATGCGCAGTTCCGCCGTGGGCCAGGCCTGCGATAGGTCAAACGCATTTTTCATCGGCGTGACCACGTCGTAGCGGCCATGCACGATCGCGCCGGGGATGTCCGTCAAACGGTCCGCGTTCTGCAACAGCTGATCGTCCGTCTCGAAGAAGCCTCGGTTCACGACGTAGTGGCATTCGATCCGCGCGAGCGCGAGGGCGTAGCGGTCGGCCGTCAGATAGCGCGTCCGGTCGTGGTCCGGCAGAAGCGAGAGTGTCCGTCCTTCCCAGGACGTCCACGCCCGGGCCGCTTCGATCTGGACGGACTTATCCGAACTCGTCAGCCGCTTGTAGTAGGCGCCGATCATATCGGCCCGCTCGTCTTCGGGGATGGCGCTGGTAAAGTCGGCGAAGGCCTCCGGGAACAACCAGCTGCAACCGTCCCGATAGAACCAATCGAGCTCGGCCCCCCGCATCAGGAAGATGCCCCGCAGGATCAGTTCGCGGACGCGGTCGGGATGCGCTTGCGCATAAGCGAGGGCGAGCGCCGATCCCCATGAACCTCCGAACACTTGCCAGCTTTCGATAGCGAGATGGTCGCGCAAGGCTTCGATGTCGGAGACGAGATCCCACGTCGTGTTGTTCTCGAGCGAGGCGTGAGGATGCGACCGGCCGCAGCCGCGTTGATCGAACAGCACGATGCGGTAGAGCCGTGGATCATGGAAGCGCCGCATGACGGGCGACACGCCTGCCCCGGGCCCGCCGTGGAGGATGACGACGGGCTTGCCGACCGGCGAGCCGCACTCCTCGAAATACAGCTCGTGTCCCCCCGACACTTGAAGGCGCCCCGTGCGGAAAGGGGCGATCGCGGGGTAAAGCTGGAAACGTTGTGGCTCGGTCAGGTTATCCAAGCTGATCCTGTTGTTCTGTCTTGTTCTGCACGGCCGATGCTTGTGCTTCAGCCTGGTCGTAGAGGGTTTCGCCATCAGGGCGCCGCATCGCCTCGAAGAACGCGGTGTCCGCCGCCTTGGCTGCGGGGCCGTAGAGGCTAGCGCCGATCCCGCCGACAAGGGCGAGCAATGCCGAGACGAGGCTCGCTGCCGCCGTTCCTGCGGCGGTGTCGGCGATACCGACAAGGCCGCCCGCAATGAGGCACAGAAGCATAACGCCAAATCCCGTCGCCATGCTCGCAAGTGCTCCCCACAGCGTGCATCGCTGCCACCACGTAGACAAGAACAGGGCAGGGAAGAACGTCGCGGCGGCAAGCGCGAAGGCCGTCACCATGTAGCTCAAGGCGTCGACGTCGGCGATGAACAGGTAGATCGCCGTGATCAGCGCGGTACCGGCGATGGCCGCCCAAGCCAGCAGCAGGCGGGGCAGAACGATCGGCTGCGGATCGATCGAGCGGTACAGATCGTCCGACAGGCTCGCGCTGAGCGTGAACAGGTGAGAGCCGGATGCGGCGAGTGCGATCGCAAGTCCGGCCGCGGCCATCAGCGCCGTGAGGATATAGGGCAGCGCCGCGAGTGTCGGCAGCGCCAGAGCGACACCGTCGCGCGCGACGAGGAGGTCGCTGAAGCTGATCGACCCGTCTCCGTTGAGGTCCGTGGCGCGCAGCAACTGAAGCGCGCTCAAATCGTTGAACCAGGCCGGCATGCCTTGCGTGGGGATGAGAACGATATCTCCGAACATCAAGACCTTTGCGAAGACGACGAGGGCCGGCGCCGTCATGGCGAAGAGGGAGACGAGCAGGAGTGCCCAGGCCGTAGATCGGCGTTGGTCTGCGACGGACGCGGTCACACCGCTCCGGGCCAGCAGGCTGGGCAAAGCGGCCGTGCCGAGCGCGAAACAGACAAACACCGCGAAGAAACCCGCCTCCGAGATCGTGCTGAAGGCCTGCAGAAAGGGAGTCACGGCGGCGACCGGTTCGTGACCCGGGAAGCCCGCGACCGCACTCGGACCGGCTGCACCGACACCGGCCGCGGCTTCCGCGTTCGCTAGAGAGCCGAGCAGTCCCCCATAGGTGAATTGCGGCGCCGGCAGGTTCGTGAGAACCACCGCGACGACCGTCAGCGGAATGGCGAGGCCGAGGCTGCCCGTGATGAACTGGGCGCTGCCCGACCAGGTCAGGGCGCGCATGCCTCCGAGAATTCCCGTCGCGGCGATGAACACGATCACGATCAGCACGGCCACCCAGTACGCCGCGGGCAGGAAGAGCGAAAGCACCATGGCCGCGATCTTCGCTTCGGCGGCAAGCAGCAGAAATGTCGGCGCGATCAGGAGCGCGCTCGCCACCATGCGCGTCAGCGGTGAGCGAAAGCGCAGGCCGAAATAGGCCGGGAGCGTATAAGCCCCGACACGCCGCAAATAGGGCGCAAACAGCACGGCGGCGAGCAACAGACCGCAGACCCAGCCAAGACCGATCGCCAGACCGTCGAAGCCGACGAAGAACAGCGCGCCCGTGTACGCGAAGAAGCCGGTTCCCCCGACGGTGATCGCCGCCATGAGGAACCCGTTGTATATCTGCGGAACGCGGCGCCCCGATGTGAAGAAGTCCTCGATGTTCAGTGTGCGCGCCGCAACGGCGATAGCCATGTAGAGGACCATCGGCATCAGGATCATCAGCCGCGCGATCGATCCGCCGCCCCATCCCAATTGCTCCGCCATGGCCAGCAGGATCGCGAGCGAGACGAAGGCGCTGGCGACGATCCCGTAATAGGCGCCGAGGTGAGGGTTCGGCGTGCGCTGGCGTGATTGCAGAGCCATCGCCTAGGTAACCTCCTCGTTCATGCTGCGGGTCAGGTCGATCCGTTCCTGGACGCGCACGTACCAAAACGTGACGAAGACCGCGAAAAGGATCAGCCCCTGAGCGAGCAGATAGAAGCCGAGCGGGAAGTTCAGAAACCAGATGCGGTTGAGCGGAATCGCGTAGAGGATGGCCACGACCACGGCGAACAGCACGACCGACACGGAAGTGATTGCGACAGCCAGCGTCCGCAGCTGGTGACGGTCGCGGGCCGCGTTCTCGATCTCAATATCGTGCTGCGCGTCCTGGTCGGTGTTCTGCGTCGTCACGCGTCCTGCCCCGTTGCGTGGTTGAGGTGCCGCCGAGACCCGCCTGCCGTCAAGGCACGGAAGCCATACCGCCGCATGGCGGTACCTTGAATGCACTTAGCAGCCGGGCCAGCCAATGCAAACCGTCCTTCGCCAACAACGAGGCCAAAATGCGGTTGGCGCAGGAAGCGGATACCGCAGCGATGCTGCGTTCCGGGAAGGGGAGCCGCGCCTACCAGGTCAGGCGCATGCCGCCTCTGGCGCTGATGCCTTCCGTCTGGTCGGCGAAGATATAGTCGATCTTGGCGAACACGGCGGTCTGGGCCTCGGGGTTGAAGAAGTTCACGCCGCCCGACACTTCGCCCCAAACCTCGTCCGGCTTATCGGTGAAGACGAAGTCGGTCCCCCGCGACGTCAGCGTGGCGCTGTGTTCCCCGGAGAGCAATCCCCAGAAGCTTCCCGTCACGAACGGCTCGAAGGTGGTGCCTTCCCAGATCTGCGACGACGTGCCCATGCGCAGGCCAAGGCGGCCGCGCACCTGCTCGTCGTCGGCGAAGTCGATGCTGTTGCCCTGGTGGGCAAAGTCGTCGACATGCGTCCACGAGACCGCGATCGTACCGAGCGGTTCGACGAACGGGCCGTCCTTCAGACCGCCGAAGCGGTAGCCGCTGTCCATGCGAAGACCGTAGGTTTGCGTATCCAGGGTCTCGGGATACTCGACCGAGGCCGTCGGCTCGACCGTGCCGAAGAAGGCCTTGAACAGGGTGTCGAAGAAGAAACCGCCGCGCAGATACGTCGCGTAGGCGCCCGCTTCCAAGGTGCTGATCTCGAACGAGCGGGCAATGGCGTCGTATTCGAGCGACGATTCCACAGCGCCGCCGAGGACGCCGAAGACGAGCATGTCGTCCGGCGAGAAGATGTCTTCCTTGCCGAAGTCCACGCCGGACTCGACCTGCCAGATGTCGAGATCCCGGCCCAAATCGTAGCGGTAGGTTCGGCCGTTCGCCTTCGTCGTTCCGTTGTCGTCTAGATCGAGCCAGGTGCCGCCGCCCCGGGCCCAGACGGCAGGGACCAGGTCATACAAATCCTGACAGCGGATCCGTTCCTGAGGATTGTAAATGTCGTCGCAGACGGACCCGCGCGCCAGGACCGCTCGCAAGTCGACCGTCTGGTCGAACCATGTCTCCGTCGACTGGTGGAAGACCTCGTGCGTGGCGGTGATGACATGCGGCAGAATATGAGATCCGCCGCCGGCGTGGCTCTTCAGGTCGAAGCGTCCGCTTCCCGTCGGCGTGAACACCAGGTCGTAGTCGAAGAAGCCCGCATCGATCGGCTTGTCGAGGTAGAAGTTCGACGCGTTCACATTGCCGTCCACGAACACGACGGGAATACCTTGGCGGTTGAGTTGACCGGGTCCCGGATTGACGTTGTTGACCCTTAGCCGCGTGCGCCCCGTCGTGGTGCCCTCGACAGTAAGCGTATCGGACTTCGATCCCGGCCCGCCGAGAAACGCATCGACGCCCAGCGTGGATTTGCCCGAGCCACTGAACTTCAGGTCGGTGCCCCCTGGCGTGTTCGACATGGTGAAGGAATCGCCGGTCTTCCCGTCCACCATCGTGATGAGGCCCTTATTCTGGAACCGTTCGAGGCCGGTGAAGCGCGTGTCCTCGTTCGTCCCAAACTTGTTCGCAGTGCGCAGCGTGCCGCCGGCCTCGTTGAGGAACAGGTCGGAGCCACCGCGGAATCGGCTGGTGTCGCGCGCGTTGAACTCGCCGCCCGCCATGTTCGTGAACGTGTCGCTGCTGCGCGTCAGATCCACGAAACCCGTGATCAGCCCCGAGTTGTTGATGGATGTGCTGGCGCCGGCGGTGTCGATAGCCAATCCCGATCCGGCCGAGATGTCACCGCTATTGTTGATCGTCGTCGAGGTGGCGCTGTAGCTGTAAACGGCCGCGGTCGACCCGAAAAGCTCGCCGCTATTGTTGACGGTGATCTCCGATCCCGGACGGAGGGAGACGGCCGTGATGCCGTAGGCGAAGCGCCCCTCGGCGCGAATGGACCCGGAATTGTTGATCGTGATCTCGCTGCTCCGGCCGGGGCCATAGACGCCGGTAAGGGCATAGATGCCGTCAGCGAACGCACCTTTGGCCAGAACCTCACCGCTGTTCGTGATCGTGATGTCGGAGTTGCGCCAATTCGTGGTCGCGTAGATACCCTCCGCTGCAAAGCCGGTTGTCGTGACTTGGCCGGTGTTATTGACGTTGATCGATGAGGCGGGGCCGAAGGTCGTGAGGTTCATACCCTCCGCGTCAAAGCCTCGGGTGAGGATATCGCCGGTGTTGGTGACCGAGATGTCCGCGTTACGGTCGTAGGTCAAGCCGAAGACGCCTTCGGCATTCGTGCCGCGCGTATCGATCGTGCCACTGTTCGTCACCTTGATGTTGCTACGGCGGTCGAAGGTCGCTGCGACAATGCCGTATGCATTCCGGCCGCGCGTTGTGATTTCGCCCGCGTTGGTAATGGTGACGTCGCTGTCTCTTGAAAACGTCGCGCCGTAGATACCGTCTGCGGCATAGCCGATCGTGGCCACCTGGCCGTTGTTTTGGATTGACACAGAGCCGGAGATGCCCCCGGCTGCGGCATGGATGCCGGTGGCGTAGCCGCCGGCCGTGGCAATGCCCCCGAGTTTGTAATGTTGACCGCACCCACCGTGGTGGCCAGCGCGTAGATGCCATAGGAGAACAGCCCAGCCGTAGCGATGTCGCCCGTGTTGGTGATGTTGATCGCGCCGCCGAACGCCGTTGCGGCGGAGATGCCGGCGGAAAGGCCGCCCGCCGTAGCCAGATCACCCGAATTGTTGATGGTGATGCGTCCGGCGATCAGGGTGCTCGTGAAGATGCTGGATGCCGCGGGGCCGATAGTGGCGAAGTCGCCAGAATTAGTGAGGTTGATGCTGGCGCCCGGACCGATCGTAGTAACGACGGCGCAACTGCCCACAAATATGCAATCGTCTGCATTATTGATGTTCTGGGAGAACGGTGAGTTAAGAACGAATACGGCCTGCTGCGCTTCGGCGGCGCTCGTCGAGACCATGAAGGTCGTCGCGATCGCCGTTCCGGCTAGAAGAAGGCGCCGTCGCACCCCGTCCGCGCCGGAATGGCTGGTTGTGCCCGCGCGCAAAGCCCCTGTGCGGCGAAGCGCCGTTTGACGTCCCATGATCCCCCCCGGAAACTGTCGATACGACCGGAGCAAAATGGCGGAAAAGTTTGATAGGGACTAGGGGAAGCCTCCAAATGCTCCACAGCCGAGTGCTGATTCACAGCAGGCGTTGCTGGAAAGAAACAGTTTTTCTCGTGGCGCCCGCGCCGGAGATTCTGTTCGCGAAGCCGCCCGGTGAAAGAAAAATGTCCTGCGTTTAGGGTTTCTCGGGAACAATTTTGCACTAAAGGCGGCATATGGACATTTGCTGGGGAATGATTTTTCAGTAGCGCTTCTTATTTACGGGGCCTGCCGCCCTTTTTGAGAAGGCTGGGGCCGGGGGCCTGGGAACAAGGTTTCGCCCGATCTCATGGCGGTCTTTCAGGCGTTTACGATTGGCAGTTTTGCGGACTTGCGGGGCGGGCGGCCGCCCAGTACACGGGCCGTTCTTTTTCAACCTCGACGCCTTTTGGAAGGTGGCTTGAGACATGTTTATCAACGTGCGCATGCCGGACGGTTCCACGCACCGCCTCGAAGCCATGGAGGGGTGGCGTGTGATGGAGGTCATTCGCGACTGGGGTCTGCCCATCAAGGCGGAATGCGGCGGCGCCTGCGCGTGTGCGACCTGCCATGTCTGGGTGGCGGATAGTTGGGTCGACAAGCTCGTCCCGCCGACTGACGAAGAGACTGAGATGCTCGACGGGGCCTTCTCCGTGGACGACCGGCGCTCGCGGCTTTCCTGCCAGCTCCTGATGACGCCCGAACTCGACGGGCTGGAAGTCGAGCTTGCGCCCGAAAGCATTGCCGACATTGCCGACAACACGGCAGCGACAGGAACCTCGGGATGATGCGGACCTTCCCCATCTTCGTCAGCTTCGATGGCAAGCCGCCGCTCGTGGTCGGCGGGGGTCCTCTTGCCGCCATCAAGACGCGGCTGCTCCTGAAGCGGGCCGGGCACGTCGATGTGGCTGCCGAGACCCTGAACCCCGAGCTGTCGGACCTCGAGGCCGAGGGCAAGGTTGTCTTGCAGCCGGCCCATCCGGGCGTCGATCAAATTCGCGGGCGGCCGCTGGTGATCTCGGCCACCGAGATCGAGGGTGAGGACGCCCGCATCGCCGAGATCTCGCATGGCTTGGGCGTGCCGGTCAACGTCCCGGACCGGCCGGCTCTTTGCACCGCCGTGCTGCCCGCGATCGTGGATCGCGGCGAGGTTACGGTGGCGGTCGGCACATCGGCCGCCGCGCCGGTTCTGGCCCAGCGCCTGCGCGCCTGGCTGGAGAATGAGTTGCATCCGCGGCTCGGCGACCTGGCCGAACTCGCAGGGCAGTTTCGCGATCGCGTGGCCGAACGTCTCCCCGAGGGTACCGAGCGGCGCCGGTTGTGGGAGCGAATCTTCGACGGCCCGGCCGCCCGCGCCATGCTTCACGGCGACGAGGACGCCGCCCGTAAGCTGATCGACCACGAGATTGAAACCGCCGCTTTGGCCGGAAACGGCGAAGCCCCGGAGTCGCAGGGCCGCGTTCTTCTCATTGGTGCCGGTCCCGGCGACCCCGAACTTCTGACCATGAAGGCGGTCCGGGCGCTCAAGGCCGCCGACGTCGTCTTCTACGACAAGCTCGTCGGCGACGGTGTCTTGGAACTAGCCCGCCGCGAGGCGGAGCTGGTTTCCGTCGGCAAGGCGAAGGGAGCACACAGCGTACCGCAGGCGGAGATCAACGCGCTGTTGGTGGCGCGCGCAAAGGCCGGGCACACCGTCGTCCGGCTCAAGGGCGGCGATCCCTTCATCTTCGGCCGCGGCGGCGAGGAACTCGATGCGCTGCGCGCCGAGGGGATTCCCGTCGAAGTCGTCCCGGGCGTCACGGCCGGCGCTGCTGCTGCGGCGAGCCTGCAGATTCCGCTGACCCATCGCGACGTGTCGCACACGGTCACGTTCCTGTCTGGCCATGAAGCGGGCGGGAAGGCGCCGAGCTTCGAGCATCTCGACCTGAAGGCCTTGGCGTCCGGCAACAACACGCTGGTGGTCTATATGGGCGTCACGACGGGCGCGGTGATCGCACAGCGCCTCCTGGAGGCCGGGTTCCGTGAAGCGTTGCCCGTGATTGCCGTGGAGAACGCGAGCCGGGAGAACGAGCGCCGCGTCGCCACCACGATTTCCGCGCTGGCGAACGACACCGGCAGTCTTGGTTTGAAGAGCCCCGCCGTTCTGATCTTCGGAGAGGTGGCCGGACTACCCGCCGCCGGGGCCGTTGAAACTATTTTGGCTCAAGAGGAGGTCGTGCGCGCCTATGCCTAGCGTCGTTACAGCAAACCGCTTGGACGACGGCATCGTTGTCTATCTCGCACCGGGTGGTGCGTGGACGGAGGACATTGTGGAGGCGGCCCGCGTCGAGAGCGAGGACGAGGTCAAGGCGCTTGAGGCCACCGCTGAGGAGGCTGTCCGCGAGCGGCTCGTCATCAGCGTCTATCCGATGCCGATCGAGGTTAAGGACGACGGCACCGTCGATCCCATTTCCGTGCGCGAACGCATTCGCGCGTCACACCGCACGACACTGACAAAGGACTGGTACGATGTACCGCTATGATGAATTCGATCACGCCTTCGTAAACGACCGCGTTGCGGAATTCCGCGACCAGGTCGCGCGGCGGCTGACCGGCGAACTTTCCGAAGAAGTGTTCCGTCCCTTGCGCCTGCGCAACGGGCTCTATCTGCAGCTGCATGCCTACATGCTGCGGATCGCGGTCCCCTATGGCCAGCTGTCGCCGCGCCAGATGCGGCAGCTCGCGATGATCGGCCGGAAGTGGGATCGCGGCTACGGTCACTTCACGACGCGCCAGAACATCCAGTTCAACTGGATCAAGCTGGTGGACGTGCCCGACGTGCTGGCCGCGCTGGCCGAAGTCGAGATGCACTGCATTCAGACAAGCGGCAATTGCGTGCGCAACGTCACGTCGGACCCGTACGCGGCGGCCGCGAACGATGAGCTGGAAGACCCGCGCGTCTGGTGCGAGATCCTGCGCCAGTGGTCGACGCTGCATCCGGAGTTCAATTGGCTGCCGCGCAAGTTCAAGATCGCCGTTTCCGGCGCCGCGGAGGACCGCGCGGCCACGGCGTTTCACGATATCGGTCTGCGCATCGTGCGTGGCCCGAACGGCGAGAATGGCTTCCGCGTCCTCGTCGGCGGCGGCATGGGACGTACGCCCTATGTGGGTCAGGTGATCCGCGAGTTCCTGCCGAAGGAGCATCTGCTCTCCTACGTGGAGTCGATCCTGCGCGTATACAATCTGCTCGGACGCCGGGACAATCTGTACAAGGCGCGCATCAAGATCCTCGTGAACACGCTCGGGATCGAGAAGTTTCGGGAAGCAGTCGAAGACGATTGGAATGCGACGGCCAAGGGTGAGATCGATCTTCCCGAAGACGAGCTCCGCCGCATCGCGTCCTATTTCGCGCCGCCCGATCTGCCTGAACGCGCTCCGCGCGACGAGGCCCTTGCCGCGCGCCGCGAGAGCGATCCGGCCTTCGCGACCTGGTACCGCAACAACGTGCTGCCCCATCGGGTGCCGGGCTATGCCTCCGCCGTGATCTCGCTGAAGGAGCCGGGCCGGACGCCGGGCGATGCCTCATCCGACACGATGGATATGGTGGCCGATCTCGCCGAGCGTTTCGGCCATGATGAGATCCGGGTCAACTACACCCAGAACCTGGTTCTGCCGCATGTGGCGCTGGCGGACATCCCCGCGCTCTATGACGCGCTTGCGGAAGCGGGGCTCGCGGTCGGCAACAACGAGTTGCTCGGCGACATGATCTGCTGCCCGGGTCTGGATTACTGCAACCTTGCGAACGCGCGGTCGATCCCCATCGCCAAGGAGATCGCCAAGAAGTTCGAGGATCCTACGCGGCAGGACGAGATCGGCAAGATCCGGGTCAACATGTCCGGCTGTATCAATGCCTGCGGCCATCACCACGCCGGCAATATCGGCATTCTCGGTGTCGATAAGAAGGGTACGGAGCTTTATCAGATCACCCTTGGCGGCAGCCCGAAGGATGACGCCGCGGTGGGCACCATTATCGGCCCGGCTTCCGCGCCGAGAAGGTGCCGGAAGCAATCGATACGATTGTCGAGACCTATGTCGAAAACCGGAACGAGGGAGAGAGCTTCCTCGAGACCTGGCGCCGCGTCGGTGCTGCGCCGTTCAAGGAGGCTCTCTATGGTGCTCGTTGATTTGTCGACGGGAGCGCTGATTTCGGAACCCGACGAGCCGGCGGTCGTCCTGGAGCCGAACGCGGATCACGACGCGCTGGCTTCCGCAATTGGCGGCAACGCAGGGCCGATCGCGATCATGTTCCCGAGCTTCGCGGACGGACGTGGATTCAGCTTGGCTCGCATCCTTCGTGATCGGCTCGGGTTCACCGGAGAAATTCGCGCGGTCGGATCGCTGATTCCGGATCAGTCGCAGTTTCTGCTGCGGTCCGGATTCGATACGGCCGAGATTGCCGATCCCGGTGCGGCGGATACGTGGAAGAAGACGCTGACGCGAATCGGCCGCAACTATCAGCCCTCGGCGCGCAACCCGATGCCGCTGCGCTGGAACGCATCCGCCAAGGCCGCGGCCGAACTCGATCGGGCACTGGCTGCGACGGACGATCTCGTGGAGCGCATCAAGCTGATCGCCGAACACATCGAAGGCCGCATCGCGTTCTCGACGAGCGTCGGTCTGGAGGATCAGGTGATCCTGCAGGCCATCGCCAAATCGGGCGTGGCAAAGTCGGGCGCCGAGATCGATGTTTTTACGCTCGACACCGGCCGGCTGTTCCCGGAAGTCCTGGAAACGATCGAACTATCCGAGTTGCGTTATCGTACGCGCATTCGGCTCGTTGCGCCCGATGCCCGCGAAGTTGAAGAGCTTGTGTCCCGCGACGGCGTGTATGGTTTCCGCCAATCCGTCGAGAACCGGAAGAGCTGCTGCGAGGTGCGCAAGGTCCGTCCCCTGAACCGGGCCCTGCAGGGCGCGCAAGGATGGATCGCCGGTCTGCGGCGCGAGCAGTCGCAGGCGCGCGCGGACGTACCGCTGGCCGAATGGGACGCAGAGCGCGGGCTGATCAAGATCAACCCGATTGCCGACTGGTCCGACAAACGCCTCAACGACTACATCGATGCCAACAATGTCGTGGTCAATCCGCTGCATGCGCAAGGCTTCGTCTCGATCGGCTGCGCACCGTGCACGCGCGCGATCCAGCCGGGCGAGGACCCGCGCGCGGGACGCTGGTGGTGGGAGACCGAAGACAAGAAGGAATGCGGGCTGCATGTGGCCGAATCCGAATGTTCGGCGGTGCCAGTCGCACACCGGGAGAAGGCCGCATGACCGCGCTGACATCACACCTCAAGCTTCTCGAAGCCGAGAGCATCCACATCTTCCGCGAGGCCGCGGCGCAGTTCCGCGCGCCGGTGCTGCTGTATTCGATCGGAAAGGACTCGACGGTTCTGCTGCATTTGGCGCGGAAGGCGTTCTGGCCAGCCAAGCCGCCGTTCCCGCTGCTTCATGTGGATACGACGTGGAAGTTCCGTGACATGATCGCGTTTCGCGACCGGACTGTCACGGAGATGGGGCTCGATCTGATCGTGCACACCAATCACGACGGAGCGGCGAAGAACATCAACCCGTTCGATTATCCGCCGTCTGTCTATACGGACATCATGAAGACCCAGGCGCTGCGCCAGGCGCTCGACAATGGCGGCTACGATGCCGCGTTCGGCGGCGCGCGCCGCGACGAAGAAGCGTCACGGGCCAAGGAACGCGTGTTCTCGTTTCGCGCCGGCGGCCATAGCTGGGATCCGCGTCTGCAACGGCCCGAGATGTGGCAGCTGCTGAACGGCCGTCTCGGCAAGGACGAAACCGTGCGGGTCTTTCCGCTGTCGAATTGGACCGAGGCGGACGTGTGGCGCTACATCACGCTCGAGAAGCTCGACGTCGTGCCGCTCTATTTCGCGAAGGAGCGCCCGACGGTCGAACGCGACGGGCAGATCCTGATGGTCGACGACGAGCGCATGCGGCTTCAGCCGGGTGAAGAGGCGGTGATGCGCAGGATCCGCTTCCGCACGCTTGGGTGCTACCCGCTCACCGCCGCCATCGAGTCCGAAGCGACGGATCTGGAAGCGGTTGTGACCGAGACCTTGGACGCGCGTGTGTCGGAGCGGGCCGGGCGCTTGATCGACCATGACGAGGCCGGGGCGATGGAGATGAAGAAGCGCGAGGGGTACTTCTAATGAGCTTGGCAGCGCTCTCCGAAACAGAAGCCGCGCAGCCGGTCCTTCAGCCCGGCGACAAGTCGGAGGCCATGTTGCGGCTCCTCACCTGCGGCTCCGTGGACGACGGCAAGTCGACCCTGATCGGCCGTCTCTTGTGGGATGCCGCCGGCGTGACTGACGATCAGCGCGCGCAGATCATGCATGCCTCGCACGCCCGTGCCGTCAACGGGGAACGCATCGACTTTTCGCTTCTGCTCGACGGACTCGTGGCCGAACGCGAGCAGGGCATCACGATCGACATTGCCTGGCGCTATTTCGAGACCGAGCGCCGCCGCTTCGTGATCATCGACTCGCCCGGACACGAGCAATACACCCGCAACATGGCGACCGGTGCCTCGCATGCGGATGTCGCCATCCTGCTGGTCGATGCGCGCCACGGCGTGAAGCGCCAGACGCGGCGGCACGCGGCGATCTGCAATCTCGTTGGCATCAAGAAGGTCATTCTCGCCGTCAACAAGATGGATCAGATCGATTGGTCCGAAGAGCGCTATCGCGCGATCGAAGAAGACTTCCGCTCCCTTGGGGGCAATTTCAGCTTTACGGACGTTACCTCGATTCCCGTTGCGGCGCTGACAGGCGCGAATGTCGTTGCCCGATCCGAAGAGATGCCGTGGTACGACGGCCCGACGCTATTGGAATATCTCGAGAGCGTTGAAGCCAGAACCCAGCCCGAAGATGCGCCGTTCCGCATGCCGGTGCAGATGGTCTTGCGGGCGGCGAACGACTTTCGTGGCTACGCTGGCACAGTGACGTCGGGTACGATCCGCGTCGGCGATCGCATCGTGGATGCGCGCAGCGGACTTGGTGCGACGTTGCAGCGCATCTCGACTATGGACGGCGATCTCGAGAGTGCGTCGAGCGGTGATGCCGTCACGCTCGTGCTCGACACCGATCTCGACATTTCGCGTGGTGCCGTACTGACGGAAACGCAGCGGCGCCCCACCAACGCCGATGTCATCGAGGCGCGCCTCGTGTGGCTGTCCGAGAAGCCGTTCGATCCGGAAGCGGGTTACCTGTTGCGCACGGCAACCGATCTGACGCCTGTCACATCCGTGAGCGTCTCTACACTGATCGATTTCGAGACGCTTTCCTCGGCGCAGGCCCATACCTGCAGCATGAACGACATCGCCGACTGCCGCATTCTCCTCGGGCGGTCGACGGCATTGGACCTCTTCGGCGATCTTCCGCTGACCGGCAACTTCGTCCTGGTCAACGCACTGGACGGCGCCACCGTCGCAGGCGGCGTGATCACATGGGTACAAACTGGTGCGGCGGCCGTTGGGGACAACGTACTGGTGCTTGACCGAGCCCGGCTGTCTGGCTTATGCGCGGACCTTGGCGATTCTCCGGAGGACAGGGCCGAATACGATCGACGTGCCCAAGAGGTGGCAATTCTGTTACGGTCGGCCGGCGTTCCGGTGCTGATTGAGACGGATCGCTAAAAAGACGTTGGATCCGTCTCGGTCCTGATCGTGCTGGATAAGTCGGGGGAGGCCCTCATAGATGATTGATCTCAGCGGGGTCATTGCCCTGCTGCCCCTCGCTGGTGCCGGATTCGGTGTCGGCTTCTTGGTGGGACTGACAGGCGTTGGCGGCGGCGCATTGATGACGCCGCTGCTTATTTCGAGTTTCGGCGTTCCGCCCTCCGTCGCGGTGGGTACGGACCTCCTCTACGCGTCGGTGACCAAAACGGTCGGCGGCTGGCGGCACCACGTGCAGGAGAATGTCGACTGGCCGATCGTGCTGCGGCTCGCGATGGGTTCGCTGCCGGCGTCGATCATACTGTTGGCCATCATCGCCTACGTTCCATTGGACACCGAAGCGATGGCGGGGTGGATCCGCTACGGCCTTGCCTTCGCGCTTCCCGTCAGCGCGGTGGCGATTGTGCTCTATCCGATCATGATGAAGTCGCATGCGAACGGCAAAGACCCGGAAGGACCGCCCCAGCACGCCGCCCTTACGGTGCTGTTCGGCGCCGCCCTCGGACTGCTGGTTACGCTCACGTCGGTCGGCGCCGGCGCCATTGGCGTGGTCGTGCTCGCGCTGCTGTTCCCGGCGCTGCCGGCCAAACGCATTGTCGGATCGGACATTGCTCATGCGGTGCCGCTGACACTGGTGGCCGGTGCAGGCCACCTTGGACTGGGTCATGTAGATTTCGGGATTTTGGCAGCGCTGCTGGTCGGGTCGATCCCAGGCATCTTGCTCGGCACGCGCCTCGCGGGTGTCGCACCGGACTGGCTGCTCCGGCCGCTGCTCGCGATCACCCTGTGCTACGCAGCGTATGCGCTCCTCACCAAGTAAGGTGTGAGGAGCGCCCGCGCCCAGCGGTCATACGAATTGTGTCTTAAGCAACCCGCTTCTCGGGCTCGATGCCGAGATACTCGTCGACGTTCTGTCTGGCTGCCGCAAGTGCCTCCTCGGGCGTGGACGAAAGCGTCCGCAAGGGGGACATGGCCAGCATCGGAAGATCGTCCCGCGTAGGGATGATGTTCGCACACCAGTTCGACCATTCCTGACGAAGCCGGATTTCATAGCCTCGGTATTGGGACTTATCGCTTACCATTGTCGCTACCTCCGCGATTTATGTCCCCCGTGTTTCAAGACATTGGGATTGTCACGGAACTTTCAATAGGATTGGCCCAGGATCGCACGGACGGCAGGGCTGGAGGCGTGGATCCGGCCTCTATGGTTAAGTAGGACTTATCAAGGCGTTAGCCTTGATTGCGGCCTTGCCGGACCACTGGAGAGACGCCGATGTTGCGAAGATTTAATCTCGTCCGCACCGGTCTTTTGGCATTCGGGGCCCTGGTGGCTTTCGCCCTTGCCGCCCCGCATCAGGCTGACGCGGCGGCGATGAGCCCGGCCAAGCTCGACCGATCTATTTCAGGCGCGATCGCGAGCCCGGTGCACTGCAAGCCCTATTTCCATTGCATCAAGCGCTGCCGCCGCTGCGTGCGCATTTGCCATCGGTGCCCCAAGGGGAACTAAGGAGGGGCACTAGTCGGGCGCGTTGCCGCGCGCCGGCGCTAGCACCTGTTCTTGAGGAATCCGCGGTTCATGAAGCGCGGATTGCGCATGAAGGGCGGCACGGGCCCTTTCTTGCAATCCTTGGCGGCTGTGCTCTTCTTCTTTTTCTTTTGGACGCTGGCCTTCTCGTCCGAATATTTTTTCGCGATTGCAGGATCTGCTGCGAGCCCCACCGCGCCGCATAGGACGATTGCGACGACCGCCGGTAGACGGATTAGTTTAATCATGTGGCTTCTCCTGCTTTCGTATTGTCGAACCTCGTTCGCGCCAGGATCTGCTCAAAAGCTGTCGGCAGCGACACGTTGTGCGGCGCAGCCGCGAACATCGGCGCGATGTCTTCCGCGCTGTAGCCCGCGAGCCGGCAGCCGATCGGTGCGACGTCGAACAAGGCCCATGGGCGCATCCGTGTGAAGCGGAGAAACTCGTTCACGCTCTCGGCGATGTCCTGGCGCGCCCGTGGCCTGCCAGTTCCGCTCCGTGTGGGGATCGCATAGGCGTTCCCTTGCGGACCGCATCCCTGACCGTAGACCGCGCCACGGGTACGAAGCGCGACCAGTGCGTCGCCGTCGGTGTGGTGTCCGGCAACATCCGAGCCGAACACAAAGACGGGCCTGTCCATGTGCATCGTTTGGCCTCCCGAATTTGAGCGGCGCGCCCCGCTGGGCGGAGCGCGCCCGATACTAGCGAATGCAGGCGTTGTATTTGTTGCGCCACTTGGCGGCACGCGTTTCCTGGTACCGCTTTCGGTAATACTCGCAGTTCCGCGTCAAAGCGGCGTGGCCCGCGCCGACACCTGCGCCGACCCACAGAGCGCGCGTGCCCCAGCGGGCGCCGTTGTACACGCCGCGGCCCACCCCGCGCGCGCCGCGATAGACACCCCGCGTTGCAGCATTGACCCCCTTGGTGACGCCCTTGGCCACGTGGGGCCGTGCATCCGCGGGCGCCTCGAACGTCAGCGTCGCGCCAAAGGCGACAAAGCAGAAGATCGCAAGTGCTGTGATTGTTTTCATGGCCCGGTTTCCTCCCTGTCCTAGCCGTCGTTGAGCCTAACACATCGGCGCGAAGCGATCTGCCCTTTGCATTGGCGGCAGCGTCGCCGCAGCGGGATCGACGTCGACTGAGTTAAGGATAACAGCGCTTTGGTCTGGCTTGGATTTTTGTCCGCATGCTGTAGTTCCCGGTGTTCAAGGGAGAGAGATATGACCCGAAAACTGACAGTTGGCGTTTCGGCCATTTGCGCTTCGATCATGGCGTTCGCGTTGGTGATGGTCTCGTCGTCCCCAGCTTCCGCCGGTGGCCGCTATTCCGGTTACGGATATGCGACCGCGTGTTGCTGCTGCTGCGTCACCTACCGCACCTGCGGCGGCTACGTTCGTGGGCGCGGCTACGCGGGCTATGGCTACGCAGGTTACGGCTATGGCCGCTATGGCTACGCCTATCCGCGCTATCCGTATGCGCGCGGCGTCGCCCGGCGTCAGCTGCGCCGTGAGGCCATCCGCGGCTGGTAGCGCTCGGCCGGCTCTAGGGCTGCGCACATTGGCGCCTGCCCAAAATGAATCGAGGCCCCCGGTGCTGAGCGCTCCGGGAGCCCCGTCGGACTCTTTGTGGCAATCGCCAGAGGTCTAGCTGCCGGAAGTCTCTTTCTTGCCCTTCGGGCACGCCTCGGCGGCTCGCTTGGCGGTCCGGGCATCTTCCTTGGTCGGATAGGACGTATCGCCGATCATGACGAGGGTGGCGCCGTTCGGCTTCTTCTGGACGATCTTGCACTTCTTCGTGGCGGTATCCTGGGCCACGTAGAACGCCTCGTCCTGAGCGAACGCCGGACCACCCACCAGAACCAGCAGGCCGACCGCAATCAGAGCATATCTTTTCATCGCTTGTTGTTCTCCAGATAGAGCCGCCGAAACGGTCTCATCAGATGCCTCGGGAACGCAGCCCTGATCGTCTTCGTCCCGACGGGCGCCGTGTGCGCAGTTCTCCTGCGCCAAGGCAGCCGGGACACCGCGGCGATGCCGGGCGCGGCAGCGAACGCAGCTAAGGTCTTCATGGTTCTGCTCCGGGGCGAAACACCGGAAACCGGACGCATGAATCGGTAATTGGGCTTGCCGACGAATTC
The DNA here is from genome assembly GCF_003071365.1 of Methyloceanibacter sp. wino2. NCBI lineage: Bacteria > Pseudomonadati > Pseudomonadota > Alphaproteobacteria > Hyphomicrobiales > Hyphomicrobiaceae > Methyloceanibacter > Methyloceanibacter sp. wino2. Next base: position 1,114,887 of record NZ_CP028960.1, on the reverse strand, counting down.
ACGGCTGGACGGCGGCAGGGGCGGACTTTTTCCCGCTCAAACTGCGGCAGCCGCACAAAATTTTTGCGCGGTGAGACCGGCTCTTACTTCTGGCTCACGAACGTCAAATACATCAACACGAGATACACGATCGGCACGACCGTCAGCACGCCTAGTTCGATGAGCATGGGTGCGGGGCAACTCGTGGTCCACATGCGGTAGCCGACAAATAGAACAGCCGCCAAAACCAGGACGATGCCGATGTACCAGGGCAGGAGTCTGTTATTCGTTTCCAAGGTGATGCCCTCCGTCTTGTTGAGCGCCTTCGATTGCTGTGAGCGCGGTGCAAGCACCAGCCTAGCATGCTGCAATGCCCGGTTGTGAAGCCCGGCCTGGGAACGCCCTGCCTTGTAGCCAGCTGCGCGCTGCCTTGGATGGGTAGACGGAAACGATATGGTTCGGGAAACAGGGTGCCGCCGGGCAGGATCGAACTGACTACCTTGGCATCGCCGATGACGCGCTCGGCGCCAGGGAGGCGTCCGAACCAGGAACCAGCTCTTCCTTCAAAGATCGTTTGCCTCTCGTTTGTCTGGGCGCGGTCTCGCATCACGGCCCACCAACATCCGGCACAAAGTTGTTCGCGAATGGTATATGCCGTAGAAGTAGCAGTCCTATCTCCTCAGTGAAATCGGCCACGCTTGCTAGGCGGCCCAACCACCGGAGGCTGACTGTGCGTGAAACCTTGACTCGGTTGACTATCAGAGCACGGACGGCCTCCCCGCGTTGGATACGCACCGCGTATCGCATTGCTGTTGGTCAGAAGGGGAGCAGTCGATCTCGATCCTTGCGTCCGGGTCTTGTCGAAAACTGCCGGTGCGTCACGTCGAGATACCACTTGCTCGACCAATTGCCGAAGAACGGCGTTGTCATGGAGGTCGGCACTCAGCGTGGCGACTTTGCCCGGGCCATTTTGGAGCGGGCCACACCGAGAGAGCTACGCCTTGTCGATATCAACTACTCGCTATTCGACGACAAGGATCTGACGGGCGATGCCGTAACCCGTCATTGTGGAATGAGCCATGAGGTCATCGGGTCGTTCCCAGACGAGCACTTCGATTGGATCTACATAGATGCAGATCATTCCTACGAGGCGACTCTGAGAGACGCGTGTGCGTCGGCACCAAAGCTGAAGCCTGGAGGTTTCCTCGTCTTCAACGACTTCGCACATATCGACTCCGAGCTTGGTCGCTACGGCGTCCACAGGGCCGTGACCAACTTTGCACTGGAGCGAAATTGGCGTTTCGCACTTTTTGCGTTCAGCCCGGATGCGCTGTACGACGTCGCCCTCCAAAAAGGCGGGGCCTAGACATGCTCTTTGCCAGGCGATTGGGGCGTGGTTGAGAATCTGGTGCCGCCGGACAGGATCGAACTGTCGACCTCGTCATTACCAATGACGCGCTCTACCACTGAGCTACGGCGGCGTTCCGTTGACCTGACGGCGCGGCGCGATCTGTCGTGTGATCGCGAGGCTCCGTTGGTGGTCGGTGGGTCCGCGACGGGCGGGCTGACCTGAGGTACCCCTTGCAGGGAATCGATGGGGGTGCCCCCTCCCGGTGCGGCGCGCAAACTGCCATAGCAGGCTTTGCGACGCAAGGATTCCGCATGCCGCTCGCGGCCTCTTACGGGCGCCGGGGCAATAGGGTAAAAGGCGCGGGCTTAAGCGGGCCCGACAGGGGTGGCGGAATGGCCGAAGAAGACAAGCGCACACCGAAATCGGCGCCTATAACGGCGCAGGATGCCAAGCAGGAACGCCTGGCCCAGGCGCTCCGCGCCAACTTGTTGAAACGCAAGGAGAACGCCCGCGCCAAGCGCTCGGGCTCGAAGGCCCCCGATGAAGGGGGACAGGGATGATGCGGAAAGGTTAGACTGGCCGCTTGCCGCATTGCCGACCGTGGCGAAACAGGGGAAACGGGGCGCGTTAGACACAAGCGCTTCAGAGGGAGTAGCGCGTTATGGATCGTATCCGCATTGTGGGCGGCGAACGGCTCACGGGCACCATTCGGATCAGCGGTGCCAAGAACGCCGCGCTGCCGCTGATGATTGCGAGCCTTCTCACCGACGAGACTTTGACGCTCCATGGCATGCCGCGCCTCGCGGACGTGGCGCTGCTCGCGCGCATTCTCGGCAATCACGGCGTGGACGTGACCATCGCCGGCAAACGGGCCGGTCAGGACTCCAACGACGGGCAGACCTACAAGTTGACCGCTGCGGAGATTGTCGACACCACGGCACCCTACGAGATGGTCGCGCGCATGCGCGCCAGCTTCTGGGTGCTGGCGCCGATTCTGGCGCGGTGCGGCGAGGCCAAGGTCTCTCTGCCCGGCGGCTGCGCCATCGGTACGCGCCCCGTCGACCTTCATCTCGTGGCGCTCGAGGCGCTCGGCGCCGACATCGAGCTGGACGCCGGCTACGTGATCGCCAAGGCGCCCAAGGGCCTCAAAGGCGCCCGCATCCACCTTGAGAAGGTGTCCGTGGGCGCGACCCACAACGCCCTGATGGCGGCGGTGCTGGCCGAGGGCGACACGGAAATCGTCAACGCCGCCCGCGAGCCCGAAGTCGGCGATCTTGCTGCCTGTCTCGTCGCAATGGGCGCCAAGATCGAGGGCATCGGCACGTCCACCCTACAGATCCAGGGCGTGCCATCGTTGCACGGGACCGAGCATCGCGTTCTTCCGGACCGGATCGAGACCGGCACCTATGCCATGGCCGCGGCGATCACCGGCGGCGATATCTTTCTGGAAGGCGCCCGCGCCGAGCTGCTCCAGGAGGCGCTCCTGGCGCTGCGCTCGACGGGCGTCGAGGTTTACGAAGAGGAGGGGGGCTTGCGCGTCTCGCGCAACGGGCATGGGCTCGAAGCCGTGTCCGTGGAGACGCAGCCGTTCCCGGGGTTCCCGACCGATCTCCAGGCCCAGCTGATGGCGCTGATGTGCACGGCGAAAGGCGTCTCGGAAGTGCGCGAGACCATTTTTGAGAACCGCTTCATGCATGTGCAGGAGCTCGCCCGGCTCGGAGCCCGCATCGACCTTCGCGGCGACACCGCGCTGGTCCACGGGGTAAACGGGCTGCGCGGCGCGCCCGTCATGGCCACCGACCTGCGTGCGTCGGTCTCGCTCATCATTGCGGGGCTCGCTGCGCAAGGAGAGACCACCATCGGCCGCGTCTACCATCTGGACCGCGGGTTCGACCGCCTCGAAGAGAAATTGCGCAAGTGTGGCGCTCAAATCGACCGGATCGCCGGCTAGGCGCCTGATTTTCGGAATGTCTTCCGAAGCAGACCGAAAGCATGGTAGGTCCAGGTCAGTTATGCTCTTACCGGTGATTTCTTCTTATGACGACGCTTAAGCTGCTCGCTCTCGACGCGGAGGACCTGCAGGTCGTGTCCTCGCAACTCCAGGACGCGGTCGTGCGGGTCGGCGATATGACCTATTTGCCCTCGCAGAAGCGCTTCGCGGCGGTCCTGAACCGGTTCGATTGGCAGAGCGCCGCTGCCACCGATGCCGATGGAGAGCGTTTTCGCCGGCTGCGCACGGCGCTGCGCTTCGACAGGGTGCTCGGCGCCCGCCACAAGGCTCTCGCCCCGCAGAACAAGGACCGCGTCCTGTCTCTGCTCGCGATTGGCTTCGAGGAGGGCGAGGCCCCCGGCGGCCGGGTCGTGTTGTATTTCGCGGGCGACGTGACCGTGCAGCTCGACGTGGAGTGCATCGAGGCGGAGATGCGCGATCTGGGCCCCGCCTGGCGGACGCGCAACAAGCCGAAACACCCGAGCGAGGGCGAAGCTGACGGAGCACCGGAAGCCGACCCGCAAGTGGAGCCTGAAGTCGATTCCCAAGGTGACGCCACGATGTCCGCCGACGCAGAGTCAAACGGCTCCAAAGCCGCGGGCGTTTGAGGTCTTATGGTTCAGATGCTGGATACCCGTGAGGACGGCTTCGCGGCCCGCTTCGAGGAACTGCTCGGCATGAAGCGCGAGTCCTCGGCGGACGTCAACGACGCCGTGGCCAAGATCATCGCCGATGTGCGCGCGCGCGGCGACGAGGCTCTCATCGATTTCACGCAGAAATTCGATCAGCTCGATCTTCGTGAGGCCGGCCTCGCCGTGACGGAAGCTGATATCGCAGGCGCTCTCGCCGCTGTCGAAGAGGACACGGTCGAGGTGCTGAAGCTCGCCCACGAGCGCATCCTCGCGCACCACAGCCGGCAGCTCCCGGCGAGCGAAAGCTATATCGACGCCACGGGTGTCGAGCTCGGCCAGCGCTGGTCGGCAGTCTCCTCGGCCGGCCTTTACGTGCCGGGCGGCACCGCCAGCTATCCGAGTTCGGTTCTGATGAACGCGGTGCCTGCTAAGGTCGCTGGCGTGGAGCGCCTGGTCATGGTGGTTCCGTCGCCGCGCGGGGAACTCAATCCCCTGGTGCTTGTGGCGGCCGCGCTCGCGGGTGTCGACGAGATCTACCGGGTGGGCGGCGCGCAGGCCATTGCCGCGCTCGCCTTCGGCACCGAAACGATCCGCCCCGTGTCGACCATCGTCGGCCCCGGCAATGCCTATGTCGCCGCGGCCAAGCGGCAGGTCTTCGGCCAGGTCGGCATCGATATGGTCGCGGGGCCCTCCGAGGTGGTCGTCATCGCCGACAAAGAGAACGATCCCGCCTGGATCGCCAGCGATCTGTTGGCCCAGGCCGAACACGACGCCGCTGCGCAATCCATTCTCATCACCGACGATGCGGGTTTTGCCGAGGACGTGGTTGCTGCCGTGGAGGCCCAGCTAAAGACGCTGCCGCGCGCCGAGACCGCGCGGGCGAGCTGGGACGATTTCGGCGCGGTGATCCTGGTCGGGAGCCTCGCCGAGGCCCCGGCGCTGTCCGACCGGCTTGCCCCGGAGCATCTGGAAATCGCCACGGAGAACGCGGACGCGCTGGCCGAGGAAATCCGGCACGCCGGGGCGATCTTCGTCGGCCGCTACACGCCCGAGGTCATCGGCGATTACGTGGCCGGCACCAACCACGTCCTGCCGACCGCGCGCAGCGCCCGTTTTGCATCGGGCCTCGGTGTGCTTGATTTCATGAAGCGCACGTCGCTGCTGAAGCTCGACGCCGAGAGTCTCAAGAAACTCGGGCCCGCGGCTATGACGCTCGCCCGGGCCGAGGGGCTCGACGCTCACCGCCGATCCGTCGGCATCAGGCTCAACCTGCCGGATTGATTATGACCGAGACGGACGCCGACAGCCCTTTTCCGGACACCGCACGCTTGCTTGCCGTCACGTTGGACGAGGCTTCGCTGGGCCGCGACAGCGTCGAAGTCGAGCACGAGCGCGAAGTCGCCATCTTCGACCTCCTGGAAAAGAACAATTTTCTTCTGGAAGGCGACGGACAGGACGGTCCCTACACGCTGCATCTGTCGCTGGCCGACAACCGGCTTGTGTTCGCGATCTCCGATGAAGACGGCAACGCGCTGCAGCAGATCATGCTGTCGCTGTCGCCGTTCCGCCGCATCGTGAAGGACTATTTCCTGATCTGCGACAGCTACTACGCGGCCATCAAGACCCAGCCCGCCTCCAAGATCGAGGCGATCGATATGGGGCGCCGGGGACTGCACGACGAAGGGAGCCAGCTCCTGATGGAGCGCCTGAAGGGCAAGGTCACGGTGGATATCGCCACCGCGCGGCGACTGTTCACGCTTCTTTGCGCCCTTCACTGGAAGGGCTGATCCGTGAGCGCTGGCGGGGACCTGCCCGGCGCCGTCCTCTTCGCGTGTGCCAGCAATGCGGTTCGCTCGCCCATGGCCGCGGCCATGTTGCGCCATCTCGCGGGACGGCGGATCTACGTGGAATCCGCCGGCGTCCGGGCGGGAGAGCCCGACCCGTTCGCGATCGCGGTCATGGAGGAGATCGGCATCGACATTTCGGATCACGTGCCGCGGGCCATCGACGATCTGCATGACCTCGGTTTCGACCGCATCGTCACCCTGGCGCCGGAAGCCCAGCACAAGGCGCTGGAAATCGCACAGGGCTACGCCATCGACGTGGTCTATTGGCCGACGCCGGACCCGACGCTGGCCACCGGCCCCCGCGATATGATTCTCGACGCCTATCGCGGGGTTCGAGACCGGCTATTCGGGAAGATCAAGGCCGAGTTTCCGGTGCAAGGGGCAGGGGGCGTCTAGGCCTGGCTGCCGGTAGGCCAGATTCTTTCACCGAGCCGGGAACGCCTTGAGCGCGGAGCCGTTTTTCCTTCGTCCCCTAGTAACGATTGGACTGACGATGAACGAAGCTTCACGAGCAAATGGCGCAAGCCCGCACCAGGGCCACCCGCAGCACTTGGAACTGTCCACCGACCAGGCGGTAGAAAATGCCGCCCTCGCAGGCGCGGCCGCCGTTCAGAAACTGGTGTCGGAGCGCAATGAACTGCGCACGCGCCTTGCGGCCCAGGAGCAGGAGACCGCCGCCTACCGAGCGCTCAACAACGAACTGCGCCGTCGCCTGCTGATGGTCCACCAGACCTATGTGGAGATGGCCAAGGGCGTCGTCGGCGATCTCGAGCGGTTCGACGCCGCACTCAGGGAGTCGGCGCAAGACGCCCATGCCACGATCGAGGCCCGGATGCAGTGGGAAGAGGCCGCGGTGGCATCCGCGCAAAACGGAGCGGCCCGGGTCAATGGCGCACATGTCAATGGCGCACAAGCCAGTGGGGCCCATCAGCCGAAGGGCCCCGCGCCGATAAAGCCGTAAGCCGCGCGCGCTTGGCGGCGGCCTAGACTTCGGTCTTCTAGCCTTTGGCTTCCAGGAATTTCTTCAACTGGTCGAAGTCCATGACCGGGATGAGATCGTGGACGTTCAGGTCTGTCCACGGCTCGAACAGCATCGCCACGGCCTCCGGCTTGTCCGATTCGATCAGGATAAACGTCTCCTGCTGCATGAGCGAGATCCAGACGCCCTTCAGCTTGACGCCGGGGACCTCGGGCACCCCATTCTCCATGAAGCGCCCAATACTCTCATCGCGGTCCTCGGGCTGCATCGTGACATGGCACATGAAAAGCATTCCGACCTCCTCAAGGTATGGTGTGGCACGGCCGAGGCCCTGCCCGGCGGCAATCCGTACGCAACATTGCCCCTGTATTGAGACATCCCGTTGAAGGACCAGCGCATTCTGCGTTTCCGAGAGGAAGGCCGAGGGCTGACGATCTCCCCGCTGCGGCAGCCACGACGGCGCAATCTCCAGTCGAGTGTTGCGTTCCTGCACTAGTTTTGAGGAGCGCCGGTTGGATACAGTCAGACCAAGGATTACGACTGGCGCGATAGGGCGCGCCGATCGGCAGGGGGGTTCGTGGGCCGTAGATTCTCAGCGAGGCGGTCGCCGTCCGCGCGCACGCTGAGGCGTGCCGGGCGCGCGGCCGTGCGCCAATCCGCCCCCAACATTCTCCATCCCCGTGTGACGCCCGCGACGCGCCGTTCGCTATTACTGGGCACGGCGCTCGCTTCCACGCTGCTGATCGCAGCGTTGAGCGCGCCGACTCCGGCCGCCGCGCAAGCGACGTGCCTGCCCGGTGATCCCGGCGTCACGGGGACGACGGGGCCCATCTCGATCGTCCCGCCTGTAGGCGCCATTGATTGCGTCAATGACTTCGATCGCGCAAATGGCGGCATCGTCATCGAATTAGAGACGGACGATGACGATGAGTTCATTTTCCTGGACAATAGCGGGAACCTCACATCTGCAGGCGGTCGAGCGGTCGATATCCTCACAACCGGTGACCGCAGCATTATCGACGTCGACAACACGGGTGACATAGACATAGAGGGCACGCTGCCGTTCTACGTCCGCACGACGGGTACTGGCAGCACGATCGATTTCTACAACACGGCCCATCTCACGGGCGAGTATCGCGGAACCTGGATCACCACCTTCGGCGACGACAGCGCCATCACCATCACCAATACGGGCGATGTCGATCTGGAAGGAGGGTTTGCCCTTTACGGCTATTCCTACGGCGACCGCAGTACTGTCGTCATTACGAACTCTGGCGCGCTTGCCGGGGGTAGCGTAGGGATTTTTGCCGCTACCGATGGCGACAAGAGCCGCATTGACCTCACCAATAGCGGCGCAATCTCCGTCGTTGGCAGTGATCCCGATCCCGTCTTCGGCATCAATGCGTTTGCGCTAAGCACAAACAGCCCTATCACGATCAACAACACGGCCAATATTAGGGCGACGTCTTCTTATGGTGACGTCTATGGCGTCTATGGGCTTTCGAACGCTGAGAACAGCGGGATCGCCATCACCAATACGGGCACCCTCTTCGTCAAATCGTCAAATGACGAAACAGAGGGCATCAACGCCGCAACATATGGCGCTAATTCAAAAATCACAGTCCGCAATACGGCCGACATAACGTCTATCGCGGGCACCTTTGCCGACGCCATTGACGTTCTTACCGACAACGACTTCAGCCCTGTCGTCGTGACCAACACCGGAACGCTCTTCGTCAGGGGCAATGGCGACGAAAACCGCGGCATTGAAGTCAACGCGAACGGCAACGAAAGCCCGATCACGATTACGAATAGGGGGGCGATCACCGTCCGCGGTGGCGGTGACGATATGGCCGGCATTGCTGCGTACGCCGAAAACCGCGACAGCCCGATTTGGATCGCCAACAGCGGCGAGATCAATGTGAAATCGTCGAACGGCGATGCCGACGGCATCTATGGCGGCACGGACGGTCCGAGAAGCGGTGTCACAATCATCAATACCGCGAAGTTGACGGTCGATGCGGACGATTGGAGCGACGGCATCGATGCGGAAACCACCGCCGAGAACAGTGCCATCAAGATTATCAATAGCGGCGACATCGTTTCGACAGCGAGGCAGAACGGTGCCGAAGGCATCGATGCTACGACCCGGAACGACGACAGCTCCATCACGGTCTACAACAGCGGCAATTTGACGGTGCGCGGCGGGGATTACGCCAATGGCATCTTTGCGGAGACGGGCTTCTTCTTTGGCGGCAGCGACCGCAGCGCGATCAGCATAACGAACCGGGGCAACCTCGACGTTACCGCGACGAGAGAATACGCAACCGGTATCTACGCGCGGACGTACTGGGACGACAGCCCGATCTCGATCACCAATAGCGGTGACATCACCGCGCGCACCAGCGCCACGCAATACTACGCGACCGGCATCTGGGCCGACAGCGGCGGCCTGAACAGCCCCGTCACCATCGCCAACTCGGGGTCGGTCTATGCGGAAGGTGCGCTAAGCACCGGCATTTTCGTCTACAGCTACAACGCCAACAAGACGACCATCACGAACACGGGCGAGATCGGCGCGTCCTCGCACCTGGCTATCGACGTCTACGGCCAGGGAACCGCCACGATTTTCAACGCCGGGCACATCACTGGCTATGTGAAGCTCACGGAGCAGCGCGACCGCTTCGTCAACCGGGCGGGCGGTATCTTCGAGACCAAAAAGACGTCTCTGTTCGGCGGGGGCGAGGATGTGTTCTCGAACCAGGGGGGCGCCACTGTTCTGGCCGCGACGAACGCGAACGCTCGCGAGATGAGTGGCTTCCGGGGCCTCGAGACCTTCAAGAACAACGGCGGCGCGATCTCGCTGGTCGACGGCGGGGTGGGGGACAAATTCACCATCGCCAATACGCCGGGGTCCGCGGACCTCAAATTCGAAGGCGGCGGCTATCTTGCGGTGGACGCGTCCTTGCGCGGGGCCGGCTCGAAGGCGGACAACTTCATCGTCGACGGCGACGTGTCGGGCGTGACCAAGGTGATGGTCAACAACACCAGCACGCTGCCGGGCGTTTTCAATTCGCAAGGCATCCCGGTCGTGTTCGTGGAGGGGCAGACCCCGCAGGCAGGCAACTTCGTGATGGCGGACGGACCCATCGACACAGGGCTGTTCGACTACGACCTCTACTTCGTGCCGACGGGCTCCGGATACTGGGAACTGCGCAGCTTTGCGGGCGCGTCCGCTCATATGCTGCCCAAGCTGCTGACGGCGGCCCAGGATCTGTGGCACGAGACCTCGAGCACCTGGTTCGACAGGACGGCGGATTTGCGTGTGGTGCTGAACGGGGGCGGGGCCCCGGCCTATGATGCCGGCGCCAAGTCCATGGCTGAGCCTTCTTCAAATGGCCTGACACCCGGCGTGTGGATCAAGGGCGGCGGCTCGCGGCTGGATCGCAACGGCTCGGCCACCACCTCGGCCTATGGGCGCAATTACGACTACGATCTCGACAACGAGCTCTCCACGGTCGACCTGCAGATAGGCGTCGATATGGGCAGATACGACGTACTCTCGGAAGGCGACGTGCTGGTCTTCGGCGTGCTCGGCGGCTTCGTCGGCGCCGGCCTCGACTACGACAGTCTCGCCGACAGCTTCAACTTCTCCGGCGGCCAAGTCGGCGCCTATGCCACCTATCTCAAAGACGGCCTCTTCGTCGATACGCTGCTGAACGTGCATCTCTACGAGATCGACACGCCCAATCTCGGCTTCCCCGACAGCCTGAACGCCACCACGGTGGGCCTCAGAACCGACGCCGGCTACCGCTTCGGTTCATTCACCGGCGGGGCCTTCTTCGAGCCGCTGGCGACGATCGAGATCGCCTGGGCCGATATCGACGGCTTCAACGTGGGCGGCAACAAGGTCAGCTTCTCCGACGACGCCAATGTCAGAGGCCGCATCGGCGGCCGTGTCGGCACCACCATGGAGGCCTGGGAAGGCACCATGATGGAGCCGTTCCTGATCGCGAGCCTCTGGGGCAATCTCGCGGAAGACAATGCCGCCACGCTGGTCTCCTCCGGCACCACCTTCCAGTTCCAGGACGATCTGGACGATGTCTGGGGCGAACTCTCGGCCGGCGTAAACCTGTTCAACTTCTCCCAGACCACCGCCGTGTTCGCCAAGGTCGACTATACCTTCGGCGAAGACGTCCAAGGCCTCGGCGGCAAGGCCGGCATGCGCGTGGCTTGGTAGGGCCCTCATGTAGCCGCTAGGCGATAGGGCCAATAATCAAGCGCTCAAGTAGGCCGAAGGCCGGTAGCGCACAGGTCATGCCCTCATGCAGCCGCTAGGCGATAGGGCCAATGGTCGTGCCCTCAAGCAGCGCGAAGCGCGGTAGGGCAAATCAAGACGCCTGCTAGGCGCGGCCGCCGGTGGCGTCTTCCGACGTGCTGTCGTCCGCCGAGACCACGCTCTCGATCTGATCAAACTCGATCTCGTCGTCGGATCGGGTCAAAGTCGCAGACGGTACAAAGCTCAAGCCGTAGACCAGGCCAACAAGGACCACGCTGGTCAGTAGCGATAGGATCGACATTTCGTTACTCCCCTCCCTCAATTTGTCTCTTTCTGGCAGGTGAAGGGGGCGGGGGCTCGACCGAATCCGGGCAACTCTGGGGCCTTAGCCGCCTACCGCGCCACACGGCGGCCCTAAGGCTTACGGCTTCGTAAACACCGGCGGTCCGCCGGGCGCCTTATGGCCCCGTGGGGCGCCAGCACTCAAAAAACGGCGACTGTGACATGTAGGGCACAGCATCCGGCCCCGGGTTGGGCTATAAGAGTCCCATCAACTGTCGATTCTGCAGGGAATTTTTTGGGGGATCCAACCATGCGCATGTTCATCGCTCTTGCGATCATCGTTTCTGCCACGCTCGGCCTGGGCGGTTGCTTCGGCCACCACGAGAAGGCCGTCGTCGTTGAGCCGTTGAAGCTCGGCTAAGCAGCTGACGACGAGGTAGCTAAGCAGTCTATCTCTACGGCAATGCCAACCCCGGCCAGGGAAACCCGGCCGGGGTCTTTGCGTTTGGGGCTGCCTTTCGGCAAATCGCGCGCGTCCATAGGAATCGGCCCCAATGCCCGGTGAGGCGGGCAGTGCGGCGCTCGGAATAGGTCCGCGCAGCTGTTGTGGTGTGGGAAGAGACCCGCGAGGCGGGGGCTAAAGCCAGCCGAGAGCCTTGGCTTCGGTGTAGGCGGCCTTCCAAGCTTCGGCCGCGAAGGACGCCTCTTGGCCGCTGATGCTCGGTGCGGTCAGAAGTTCGCTGGCTTCGAGCATGCGGCACTGAGCGTTACGTTGGAACGTCAAAGCATAGGACGTTCCGGGCCGGGTCACGCGAAGACCGTTCTCAAGCACTTCGACGTCGATGTCGCTCATGACGCTCGCAATCCTTCTGAAACGACTGGAGACGATTCCGGCAATTTCCAAGTGCATCTGCGCAGACAAGCCGTGGAAAATCAAGCACGGCTTGCCGGTTCCAAATGTCACGATGAGAAGAAGCCGACGCGCCTGATCCCGATCCAACCCACGCCTCCGAGCGCTCATCCAGCGGTAGTGCGTGGACGTTTATGCGTTCGTCACTTGATCTCGCGAAATGGGCCACGATAATCGCCGCTTGGCGACTGATTTGGCCGGGATTGCTTGGTGGTTCTGCCAGCGATCCGGTTTCCCCCGAAAGCCATCAAGTCCACCCGAAAGGAAGGCTCCATGTTCCGGCAAGTTTCGACAGGGCTCTGCGCGGCCGCGCTGCTGTGCCTGATCGGCGGCGCTGCTGCCGCACAATCGAATATTCGAGGATCGACGACCGGGCCGACGACCGCCCCCGGCTACAATCATCCTGAACAGTACATGCATCTCGATGCCAAAAAGCCCGCCCCGAACATGTACCCGGTGATCCGGCATGAGAAGCTCGAGGAGAACGCCGCCGAGAAGCTGGCGGCGCTGGCCGAAAAGACGGGCAAGAAGCCGAATATCCTGATCTTCCTCCTGGACGACGTCGGCTGGATGGATCCTGGCTTCAACGGCGGCGGCGTTTCCGTCGGCAACGCGACGCCCGAGATGGATCGATACGCGGCGGAGGGCTTGATTCTCACGTCGGCCTACTCCACGCCGTCCTGCTCGCCGACCCGCGCGACCATCCATACGGGCCAGAACCCGCTGCATCACGGCATTCTGCGGCCGCCGATGTACGGCGAGGCCGGGGGGCTCGATGGCGCCACGACCATGCCCATGCTCCTGCAGAAGGAAGGGTACGTGACCCAGGGCGTCGGCAAGTGGCACATGGGCGAGAACACGGGCTCCCTGCCGCAGAACGTCGGCTATGACGACTACATCGGCTTTCTCGGCGTGTCTGACATGTACACCGAGTGGCGCGATGTCTACTTCAATCCGGAAGTCGCGCTATCGCCGGATCGCTTCAAGATGATGGAGGAGGACAACTTCAATCATTACGAGGTGCATTGCACGCCGGCCGACAAGGACAAGTGTCAGAACGGCAAGCTCATCGACCTCGACTACATCAAGGATCTCGATACCCACTGGATGGATGTCAGCCTGGCTTTCCTCGACAAGATGAAGGGCTCCGACAAGCCGTTCTACCTCTATCACGCGACGCGCGGCTGCCATTTCGACAACTATCCGTCGGACGAGTGGGCGGGCCGTTCCATGGCGCGCACGGTCTACTCGGACTGCATGGTGCGCATGGACTATGTCTTCGGCCGCCTCATGAAGAGGCTGGAGGAAATCGGCGAAGCGGAGAACACGCTGGTGATTCTCACGTCGGACAATGGGCCGGAGTGTGAAATTCCGCCGCGCGGCCGCACCCCGTTCCGGGGCTGCAAGGGGTCCAGCTGGGAAGGCGGCGTCCGTGTGCCGACCTTTGTCTATTGGAAGGGCATGATCCCGTCGCGCAAGTCGGATCAACTGTTCGACTTGGCGGACATCTTGCCGACGGCGCTGCATCTTGCAGGCTATCCCGGTGCCAAGCTTGCTGGGCTCTTCTCAGACAAGACCTATATCGACGGTGTCGACCAAGCGGCCTTCCTGGTCGCCGACAAGGGGCTGTCGGCCCGGCGCAGCCGCATCTACACGATGAACCAGTATTACTCCGCGATCCGGATCGACGAGTTCAAGGCGACGATCACGGGCCAGATCGAGGACGGCATCATGAAGCGCGGCTATACGGGGGGCTTTTCCGGGTCTGTCTTCACCGACACCGGCGGTGCGGTCGTGGTCAATCTCTATACCAACCCGCAGGAAGACGTCTCGGTCGGCGTCCGTCATATCCCGATGGCGGTGCCGTTGGGCGAGACTGGCGGCTGGTACTTGAAGGAGCTGTTCGAGTATCCGCCCCAGTTCAAGGTCGGCTTCATGTCCAACAATCCGCCGATCTACGACACGATCCCCATTGGCGAAATGGCGGTGAAGGCCTGGATCAAGAAGCACGGCTTCGGGCGCTTCCAGAACTAGGAACGCAGCTCAGAGGACTGCGAGGAGACGTGACGGGGTGCGCCGGCAACGGCGTGCCCCGTCTCGGTTTTTACAATGGTCCTAAGCTGTTGTTTCCATGCAACAGTCCTCAGGAATCCCGCGAGCCTGCGGAAATTCGATCAACGACAGGTCGAAGCGGCATTACTCTCCCTGATTGCGATATTGGGGAGCTGTCATGTGGCGTAGCGTCGGTTTGAGCCTGATCGGGGGCCTGCTCATTGGCAGCTTATCGCCCCTAGCCGCTCAAGCAGAAGACACTGTGTCGTCTCCCTCCGAGTGGACCGTGACAGGCGGATTCTACGGCTGGTTTCCGTGGGTGCAGGGCAGCACCGACGCCAATGGCGAAGACTTCAATATCTACGCGACACCGATCGACCTCATCGAGAATTTCGATGCGCCCCCGGTCATGGTCAATTTCGAAGTCAGCCGGGGCAAGTTCTCGTTCTGGGGCGACGCGCTCTACGCGAAGTTCGCTTTCGGCAACGACTTCGCGTCGGAGGCCGAGCCCATTCCCATTCTGAAAGTCGGCGTGTCGGGACCAACCGAGACGGACTATTCGCTCGGTGTCTATCAGTTCGGCGGCTTCTACGAGGTGGCCGACTTCGTCGGAGAGCAGGGCAATACGACGCTCGAGGTCGGCGCGGGCATGCGCTTCATCCAGCAGGAGATTCGGATCAAGGCACAAATCGACGCCGCGGCTCAGGTTCGCTTGGGCAAGCTCGCGAACACCATCGAGCGCCGGATCCAGAAGATCGAGAATCAGGAACAGCGGCTCCAGGCGCTCGCCGCCCTGAATGACGTGCGCCGGGAGGATCTGGACCGTAAGATCATTCGCGCAGGGGACAAGGGACGCGAACGGCGCGTCGCCCAGCTCGAGAAGCGGCTTAAGCGCGTCGACGATCGCGGTCAGGCCCTTGCGGCGCTCCAGGCGGTCGAAAAGTTTCGGCTGGAACTGCTCCGGCACGCGCTCCGGATCGACGGCAAGCAGTTCAACGATCAGTTCGCCTTTGTCGGAACGGACAATTTGGATTGGGTCGATCCCACCATCGCCTTGCGCCTTCAGCACGACTTCGGGAACGGCCACTCCGTTACGGCCACCGGGGACTTCGGCGGCTACAACGTCGAAGAGGGTCTCTCCAGCCAGATCGTGCTGACCTACGACATCGAGGGGACGTTGTGGGGCTTCGATACGACGACCTCGCTCGGGTACAAGGCCTTGTGGCTTAGCTACGAGGACCAGACGCCGAGAGGCGACGTTGGCATCAGTGCCTGGCTGCACGGTCCCATCGCCGAGGTCGCCCTCCGCTGGTAACGCCGGCGGTCACAGGCGAGCGGTTACGCTCTGCTTCGCCTCGCGTGCACGGACGCAACCTCGAACCTCTCTTGGACGTTTCCTCTGTGGTCGGAATGCGGCTCTCTTGAAAGGCATTGCTGTCGCGAACTGACAAGGCTGCGCCCTCAATCCCGATTAGAGAAACCGCCAAACGACGGTTACACTCTACGTGTAGTTGGTCATCAGAGCCCGACTAACCAATTGGGTCAGAAGAGAATTCAACGGCCCGACAGAACAAGTACAGGAGAAGCGTCCCATGGAACTGCTAATAAGAGGCCTCGCTCGAGCCGGCCTTGTGACGGCAGTGGCGGCCTTGCTGTCCGTGACAGTCTCTGCACCACCCGCCTTTGCGCAAGACACCGGCGAGGCAAGCGAAAGCGCCAAGTCCGAAACCAAGACTGACAAACCCAACATCCTTGTGATCTGGGGCGACGATATCGGCATCTGGAACATCAGCCATAACAGCAAGGGCATGATGGGGTACGAGACGCCGAACATCGACCGGATCGCGAATGAAGGTCTGTCCTTCACCGACTACTACGGCCAGCAATCCTGCACCGCCGGCCGGGCCGCATTTCTCGGCGGCAACGTGCCGGTCCGGACGGGCATGACCAAGGTCGGACTTCCGGGCGCAAAGGAAGGCTGGCAGGAGTCAGATGTGACGATTGCCACGGTGATGAAGAGCCTCGGCTACAAGACCGGCCAGTTCGGCAAGAACCACCAGGGCGACCTTGACGAGCATCTGCCGACCAATCACGGCTTCGACGAGTTCTTCGGCAATCTCTACCATCTGAACGCGGAAGAAGAGCCGGAGCACCCGGACTATCCCAAGGACCCCGCCTTCCGCGAGAAGTACGGGCCGCGCGGTGTGATCCACTCCTGGGCGCACGAGGACGGGACCCAGAAGATCGAGGACACCGGCCCCCTCACCAAGAAGCGCATGGAGACGGTCGACGAGGAGACGCTCGTTGCGGCGGAGGAGTTCATCAAGAATGCTGTGGAGGAAGGTGAGCCCTTCTTCGTGTGGTGGAACGCCACGCGTATGCATTTCCGCACGCATGTGAAGGAAGAACATCGCGGCCTCTCGGGTGAGACCGGAAATGAGTATCAAGACGGCATGGTCGAGCACGACATGCAAGTCGGTGAGTTGCTCAAGCTGCTCGATGACCTCGGCATCGCCGACAACACCATCGTCTTCTACTCGACCGACAATGGGCCGCATTTCAACACGTGGCCGGATGGCGGCACGACGCCGTTCCGCAGCGAGAAGAACTCGAACTGGGAAGGCGCCTATCGTGTACCGGCCTTCGTGCGCTGGCCGGGACACTTCCCCGCCGGGAAAACCCTGAACGGCATTGTCTCGCATGAGGACTGGCTGCCGACATTCGCCGCTGTTGGAGGCAACCCCGACGTCAAGGAACAGCTTGCCGGCGGTGTCGAAATGGAGGGCCGAACCTACAAGAACTACATCGATGGCATGAACATGCTGCCGTACTTCACGGGAGACGCGGAGGAATCGCCGCGCGATGAGTTCATTTATGTCAACGATGACGGGCAGATCGTCGCCATCCGCTACAAGCCTTGGAAGGCCGTGTTCCTGGAGAATCGCGCCAAGGCGTTTGAAGTCTGGCGCGAGCCGTTCGTCGAGTTGCGGGTCCCTCTGGTGTTCAATCTGCGCCGCGATCCGTTCGAACGCGCACAACACAACTCGAACACCTACAACGACTGGGTGCTCGACAGAGCATTCGTGCTCGTACCGATGCAAGGCTTGGCGGCTCAATTCCTGCAGACCATGCAGGAATACCCGCCCAGTCAAACGCCTGGTGCTTTCAACCTCAGCAAAATCGAGGAGCAACTGAAAGCGGGCATGGGCTCGAACTGATCCGTTAGACTTTCAAGGGACCGTCAGTTAGCACTGGCGGTCTCTTTTTTCGTCTGAGACAGTTCATCCGAGACAGTTCATTTGAATCTGGAGAATTGAAATGAAGCGTCTTCTGATCCCGATCGCCACCGCAGTCATGGTGTTGGCCGGTGCTGCACACGCGCAGACGACCGACCCGCTTCCGTCGTGGAACGACGGTCCGACGAAGGACGCCATCGTCGGCTTCGTGGAGAAGGTGACGGAGGAGGGCGGATCCGACTACGTGCCGCCCGCCGATCGTGTCGCGACCTTCGACAATGACGGCACGCTGTGGGTGGAGAAGCCCGCCTACACGCAATTGATCTTCGCGATCGACCGCGTGAAGGAGCTGGCGCCCGAACATCCAGAGTGGAAGGACAAACAGCCCTTCAAGGCCGCCATCGAAGGCGACATGAAGACGCTCGCCGCTTCGGGCGAGAAGGGACTGCTGGAGCTCGTCATGGCGAGCCATGCGGGCATGACGCCGGCGCAGTTCCAGACAATCGTCGGCGACTGGCTCGCGGCGACCAAGGACCCGCATTTTCAGCGCAAGTATACCGAGCTCGTCTATCAGCCCATGCTCGAGCTGCTGTCCTATCTGCGCGACAACGGCTTCGCGACCTATATCGTGTCCGGCGGCGGCATTGAGTTCGTGCGAAACTTTTCCGAGCCTGTCTACGGAATCCCACCGGCGCAAGTCGTGGGCTCCAGCATCAAGACCAAGTATGACGTCGTCGACGGCGTACCGACCGTCACGCGCTTGGCCGAGGTCAACTTCATCGACGATAAGACCGGCAAGCCGATCGGCATCACCGAGCATATCGGCCAGCGTCCGATTTTTGCCGCCGGTAATTCAGACGGCGATTTCCAAATGCTGCAATGGACCACGGCGGGCGATGGATCCCGCTTCGGCATGATCGTGCATCACACCGATGCGGAACGCGAATATGCTTATGACCGCGATTCCGATGTGGGCCGGCTTGACAAGGCACTCGATGCGGCCGTCGAGAACGGCTGGATCGTGGTCGACATGAAGGACGACTGGGGTCAGGTCTTTCCTTCGAAAGAATAGCCGTTACGGGACAAATTCCGGCGAGGCAGCCGATGCCCGCGCGTGCGGCCCCAAACATGCGTTGCCCAATGTCTCGGACTAGGCGATATAGCAACGGTAGGGTTGGGCGCCTCGGAGGGGGTGTCCGGCAATGGTGTCGGGTTGGCACCGAGCAAATCGGCGTCGTAACGGCGCTGCCCAAGGAGAAGGATCCTATGAAACGATTGAGCCACGTCTTGTGTGGTGTCGCGGCCGTGCTGATGGTCGTCGTCATCGCCCCCGTCGCCAACGCTCAGGCCTTGCTGGTCTACAAGGAGGGTGCGACTGACGCCCAAGTCAAAAAGGACCGGGTCGCCTGCCACGAATGGGCGGTTCAGCAGACGAATTTCGATCCCACCGCGACGTTCGCGGCTCAGCAAGCCGGCATTCGGACCCGGACCATCATGGAGGTCTCGACCGCGCTGAACGAAGCGTCCGCCGGCACCGATCCGCGCTGGACGGCTGGAGGCTTCGGCAACACGCGCACGTCGGCCGATGTTCGCCGCTTGAACGCACTTTATGCTGACTATCTCAAGGCCGGGGCGCTCTGCCTTGAAGGCCGCGGCTACGTCGTTACCCAATAGGAGCTCAGACCATGCGATCGATGATTTCCAAATCGGGCCTCGGGCTCATTTGTCTGCTTGCGGTTCCGGCGACCGTTTCCGCCGCCGAGGGCACCTATATGTGCGCCGTCACGGACGTGTATGA
This sequence comes from Methyloceanibacter sp. wino2, assembly GCF_003071365.1. Classification (NCBI taxonomy): domain Bacteria; kingdom Pseudomonadati; phylum Pseudomonadota; class Alphaproteobacteria; order Hyphomicrobiales; family Hyphomicrobiaceae; genus Methyloceanibacter; species Methyloceanibacter sp. wino2. The sequence continues at coordinate 1,095,552 of NZ_CP028960.1, read as the reverse complement.
ATGCGTGGAAGTGGCTGGCTGCAAGCGGGTGTCGCTCGACTTCGCCAACCTCGCGCCGGTGCTGAAGTTCGACTTCGACAAGAAAGTCATGACGTCGGACGACATCGGCAGCGATCCGCGCGAGATCGAGTTGAGCAACATGGAGGAGATGGGCGATGTCCTCCTTTTCCATGGGATCGGTCAGAACAAAGAGTCGCCCCGCTCGTTCAGCGCGGCCATCTCCAAGAAGACGGGTAAGATTCGCGCCGGCATCACCACAGCCGATGCGACGCTGTCTCTGACGGGCGACTGCGTGGACAGTTTCTAGCTCGGTTACAAAGGCCGGCAGAGCGCTGCCGGACCAGAGAACTTTGATGCAACGGGCAGGTGCTAGCGCCTGCCCGTTCTTCGTGGAAATGTCCTATCCTTAGCCGCCTGACGCGCCCCTACGAGCGGAGCCATTTTGGACAGCCGACGCAAGACTTCCGGCATGAGTGAGCCGTCGAACGACGCGCCGGCGCGCGCCGATGGTCCGGCGTTGCCTTTGCGGTCGAAACTCTTCCTGCTGATCGGTGTCGCCGCGCTGGCAGCCATGGCCGTTCTGGCCATCGGGCTTATCGCGAACATCCTCGCGTCGGAGCCAGCGGCGACCGCCGACCGCGCGGGCGACCCCGGTTCTAGTTCGTCCAGCCAGTTGAGTTTCGTCGGCACCGAGACTTGTATTGGGTGCCACCAAGAGGTGGGGACGCTGTGGCAGCCGTCGCAGCACGCCCATGCCATGGCCCATGCCACAGTGGACACGGTGCTGGGGGACTTTAGCGGCACCACGTTCGACTATTACGGAACGACGTCGTGGTTCTTCAAGAAAGACGGCAAGTTCTTCGTCGAGACCGACGGGCCTGACGGCATCCTCGATACCTTCGAGGTCAAATACACGTTCGGCCTCGATCCGCTGCAGCAATATCTCATCGAGTTCCCGGATGGGCGCGTACAGGCGCTGACCATCGCCTGGGACAGCCGGCCCGCGGCGGAAGGCGGGCAGCGCTGGTTTCACCTCTATCCCGACGAGAAGATCGGCCACGACGATCCGCTGCACTGGACCAAGCTGAATCAGAATTGGAACTTCATGTGCGCCGAGTGCCATTCGACCGGCGTCGCCAAGAACTACGACCCCAAGACAAAGCGCTACCACACGACCTGGAAGGAAATCACGGTCGGCTGCGAGGCCTGCCACGGGGAAGGCTCGGCGCATGTCGTCTGGGCCGAAGAGGGTGCCAAGGCATCGGCCGACGACAACGCGCTCGGTCTCCTGGTCCGCTTCGACGAACGGAAGGGTGTCTCGTGGTCCCTGGACCCCAAGACGAAACAACCCAAGCGCAGCGCGCCGCCGATGAGTGTCCGCAAGGAAGTCGAGATGTGCGGACGCTGTCATGCGCGCCGTGGGATCCTCTCCGAGGCGTTCGTGCCGGGCCACCCTCTTGCGGACAGCCATCAAGTGGCGCTGATCTCGCGCGGTCTCTTCCAGGCCGACGGGCAGATGCTCGACGAGGTCTACAATTACAGCCAGTTCAAACAGTCCAAGATGTTCGCGGCGGGTGTCACCTGCAGCGATTGCCACGATCCGCACAGCGCAAGGCTGCGCGCGCCGGCGGCGGAGGTCTGCACGCAGTGCCACGCGGGAAGCTACGCGGAGCCCAGCCACACCCATCACCAAGGCGCCGACGCGCCGAATTGCATTTCCTGCCACATGCCGGCGCGCGAGTTCATGGTCATCGACACGCGGCACGACCATTCCTTCCGCGTGCCGCGGCCGGACCTGTCGGTGATACTCGGTGTCGACAACGCCTGCACCGATTGTCACACGGACAAGACCGCCGCGTGGGCTGCCAAATCCATCGAGGATTGGTATGGACCTGAGCGCAAGGGCTATCAGAACTTTGGTCCGGCCTTCCATGCGGCGTGGACCAGCGCCCCCGACGCCGCGGCCTTGCTCGCAGCCGTCGCCGAGGATGACGCCGTGCCGGCCTTCGTTCGCGCAAGCGCCGTGGAGGAACTGACGGCGTATCCGTCCGAGCGGACCGGGGACGTCGTTCGCAAAGGGCTGTCCGATCCCGATCCGCTTGTGCGGCTCGCGGCCCTCGATCATCTGGAGACCGCGTCCGGGGAGCAGCTCTGGCCGCTCATCGCACCGCTCCTCGACGATCCGGTTCGCGGGGTGCGAGGCGGGGCAGGCTTCCTGCTTGCCGGAACGCCGGAGCCGAACCTGTCGGAGGCCGACCGCACGCGTCTCGAGAAGGCCGAGAAGGAGTTCGTGGCCGCGCAGATGCTGAATGCGGACCGGCCCGAGTCCCAGTCATTGCTGGCGCGCTACTACATCCGCAAGGGAGAGCTCGACAAGGCGGAGAGCGCCTACAAGACGGCCCTCGATCTCAGCCCGCATTTCACGCCGGGTGCCGTCAATCTAGCCGATCTGTACCGCGCGCAAGGGCGCGACGAGGAGGGGATCGCAGTCCTGCGTGAAGCGTTACGCCTATCGCCGAATGACGGGGGGCTGCACCATGCGCTGGGGCTGGCCTTGGTCCGCCAGAAGATGTCCGACGAGGCCATCGCGGAACTGGCACGAGCGGCGGAACTGGAGCCGGATCGGGTGCGCTACACGTACGTCTATGCGGTGGGGCTCAACTCGATCGGCAAACGTGCCGAGGCGATCGCTGCTCTTAAGTCGGGCCTTGAGCGGCACCCCCAAAATGCGGATGTCCTGACTGCGCTCGTGAACTACTCCCGCGCGGAAGGCGATCTGAAGGGCGCGCTCGTCTATGCGCAGCGCCTGGCCAAGGCGGACCCGGCCAATCCCGAGGTCAAGTCGCTGGTCGAGGCCTTGACCAAGCAGGTCATGGAGCAGCGAAGCGCGCAGTAGCGCTTAGGCCGTTTGCGCGCCCAGGACCAGCCAGACGCCGAACAGGACAACGAGGACCGCGCCGCCGATCTCCAGCACGCGCCCCAGCCAGCGCCGCGCGCCTTCCGTTCGCGAGAAGAAAGACAGGAGCCGCTCGCGGGAGAGCGTAGCCAGCACGGCGACGGCCGAGATGGTCAGCACCATCCCCGCCGCCATCGCGGCCGTGACGGCAAGCCCTGCTGCGAGGAGCCCGCGGGCCAGCGCGTAGCTCATGATGAATGTCGTCAGGGGGCAGGGCACGAGACCGGTGACGAAGGCAAGCGTGCGCCCCCTTCGCGGGGACTGGGCTTGCGCGTCATCCGGCGCCGCGCGGCGGACGGCCCGCCAAACCAGATAGGCGCCGATGACCACCACGAAGATCCCGCTCGCCAGTTCGAACTGGGGTGTGCGCCCGCCATAAGCAAAGGCCCGCGAAATGACGGCAAAGCCTGCAAGAACCAGCAAGATGGCTATCCCCACATGCGTAAGCGCGAGGATCGCGCCGTTGGCGATGCTGGAGAGCAGGCTGCCCTTTTGGCCGAGGTGATAGGAGAACAGCACGGTCTTGCCGTGCCCGGGCATCATCGCGTGGAGGACGCCGAACAGGACGGCAGCGGCCATGGCGGCAGCGAGCGCCGGCCAGCTTCCACTTGCGACATCGCGCAGCCCGCTGGCCATGCCTTCGTAGAGCCAGCGTTGAAGGGCGATTAGGTCTTGCATGGCCCGGGCTGTTTCACACGAGGGCGTGCGCGCAGCAAGTCACACGCGCGTGCGATCCCGCGAACGCCACAAGGCCGTCAGAAAAAATTCTAGCGGAAGAAAGGCCCAGAGCGCCAAGCCGGGGTGGGCTGGCTGATGCCGGGGGCCGGAATGGCGATGCCGTTGCCGTAATCCGATGCGAAGGCTGAGCTTTCGCCGTTATTGGCGAACGGCATGGCCAGCGAACTGCCCTCGAACTGGGGCATACTGTAGTTCGGCGACAGGCCAAGATGCTCGGCTGCGCTCTTCGGAATTTCGGCGTCCTCGCCTTGAATCTCAAAAGCACCGGCGCTGAGCGGCATGAGTGCCACGCTCGAAGCGGCGACAAGCGCTAGATAGAAAGCACGCATCAGTGTCATCCCTCGTCCGGCGAACCCCGTCTCGCCCAATGCCACCCGGATTCCGGGCGCTATCGGTGCAAAGTTTACAGCGATTTGCCGCGCAACGCCAGACGCCGCCGCGGCTTCCCAACATTGTGATGCCCCAGCGTGACCTCGGCGCCACAAGTGTCGGAGACGAGAAAAATCCGGTGTCACGGCGAAATTGCGGCAGGCTCCGCAAGCGGCTAAAGCATGAGCCATGGCGCCGCGCATCCTCTACATCGTTACGGAAGATTGGTATTTCCTGTCCCACCGCCTGCCCATGGCGCGCGCGGCCAAGGAGGCGGGCTACGAGGTCCATGTGGCCGCCCGGATCCCCGACGGCGCGGCGGCCATCGAGGCGGAAGGCTTCGTCCCGCACAACTTGAGCTGGAGCCGGGGCAGCATCTCCGCGCGCGACAGCCTTTCGGCGGTTCTGGAGTTGCGGGGCCTGATTCGCGAGGTCGCGCCCGATCTCGTTCACAACGTGGCTCTGAAGCCCGTCCTGCTCGGCACCCTGGCGGCCTTCGGCCTCAGGGACGTCGCGATCGTCAACAGCCTGACCGGCATGGGCGCGCTCTTCGTGGACGGTGGCGGGGCCAGCAGGCTGACCCGAAAGCTCGTTGTGATGGCCCTGAGCCGCCTCTTGCGGCGCAAGCGGTCCATCACCGTCGTCCAGAACCCGGAGGACCGGGCCTTCGTGGCGGGGCTCGGTGTGCCCGACGAGGCGGTCACGATCATCGCCGGATCCGGCGTGGATATCGACAAGTATCAGCCGCTGCCCGAACCGGAGGGCACGGTCACGGCCGCCTTCGTGGGCCGCATGCTTCATCACAAGGGCGTACTGACGCTTGTCGAGGCCTTCCGGCGCGCCACGGCTGATACTGCGAACGGCGAGCCGTCCGAGTTGCACCTGCTCCTCGCGGGCGACTGCGATCCGGAAAATCCCGGGTCGCTCGCGCCCGAGCAGCTGCGGGAGTTTGCGTCGGCTTACGGGATCGACTGGCTCGGCCACGTGAAGGACGTGCGGGAGATCTGGAGCAAGGCCCATTTCGCCGTGCAGCCGTCGCGCGGGGGCGAGGGCCTGCCCAAGAGCCTGCTGGAGGCGGCTGCCTGCGGCCGGCCCATGGTGGCGACGGACGTTCCCGGCTGCCGGGAAATCTCCATTCCCGGCGAGACCGGGTTCCTGGTGCCCGTCGACGACGCGGATGCCCTCGCCAAGGCGATGCTGGAACTCGCGCGCGATTCAAGCCTGCGGCAGCGCTATGGCGCCGAGGCCCGTCGGCTCACGGAAGAGAAGTTCTCGTCTCAAGCGATCGGCCAGGAAACGGCTGCGCTCTATGGGCGTTTGATTGCGAGCTAAAATGCCGGCTTCTGGGGCGTGCGCATCATCTGCTTGATGCCCTCGGCGCTGTCGACCTCGGGTTTCCAGCCCGTCGCCATCAACTTGGCGGGGTCGATCTCGAACGTGCCGCAAACCCGTTCCCAGTCGGCTTCGCGCCCGAACGACTTCATCAGCCGCCGAATGGCCCTGTGGGGCATTTTGACGAGTTGCGGCGGGCGCCCCAGCCCCTCGCGCATGGCGGCAACCATGCCGGCCACGCTGATCGGCTCGGCGTCGGCGACCAGATAGGTCTCGTTGCGGGTCTCCTCCGTCTGGAGAACGTGGACGGTGGCGGCAATGAGATTGTCGATCGACAGCAGCGACCGGCGGTTGTCCAGCCCGCCGAACGGGAGCGGCATGGGTGTCTTGGCGATGGTGGCCAGCGAGGCGATGTTACCTTTCACATTGGGGCCATACACGACCGCGGGCCGCAGCACCGTGTAGTCGACGCCGCTCGCGGCAACACGGCGTTCCGCTTCGAGCTTGGTCCGACCGTAGATCTCGGTAGGCTCAGGTGTGTCCGCTTCGGTGATGACGGTCGGCGACGACAGGCCCGCCTGGGCACGAACCGACGACATCAGCACGAACCGCTCGATCTTGCCCTTAGCTTGCTCGGCGAGCTCGGCCACGGCCTCGGTGTTGATGCGCGTGTAGATATCGTCGGACAGCGTGCCGGGCGCGTGCGCGATACCGGCGAGGTGGACGATGTGGCTGACACCGTCGAGCGCGGCGGACCAATCGGCGGGGCCCGACAGATCCGGCATCGCGATGGGCTCGATATTGGGCCCGGCGGCAAGAAGGGACGGATCCCGCGCCGCGGCCCGAACGAAGAAGCCTTGTCGGGCCAAAGCCGGGACGAGGCTTTGGCCGATGAAGCCGGTGGCGCCTGTGACGAGGATGCGCATCGCCGCTCAGCGCCCCCGTGCGAAGCCGGTCAGGACAATCGCAACGCCGCCGGCCCCGAGCACCAGCGTCACCAGATCCACGATCAGCGACAGGCTGAGGGCGGCCGCGATGGCCAGCGCCGCGAGCCACGCGCACAGCAGGAAGATGCGCGTGGTGACTTGCGGAACGCGGAAGCCGCCAACCGTCGCCCGTTGATAGAAGTGGGAGCGATGCGCGTCCGTCACCTTTTCGCCGTTTGCCAGGCGCCGGAAGAACGTCAGGGCGCTGTCGGCAATGGTGTAGAGCGCCAGCAGGAGGGCCGAGACGAGATGCGCCTCCGCGACCCAGATCAGCATATAGGCCAGGAGCAGTCCGATGGGCAGGCTCCCCGAGTCTCCCAGGAAGATGCTGGCCGGGTGCCTGTTGAAAACGGCGAAACCGAGCATGGCCCCGAGCAGCGCGAGCGCCAGGAGGCCGATGCCTGCGGGCACGATTCCGAGCCACCAAAGACAGGCGATGCCGAGCGACATGGGAACCACCTGGGCCACGGTCATCCAGTCGAGCCCGTCCAGGAAATTCACGACGTTCACGAAGCAAACGATCCCGAACACGAGGAGCGCCCGTTCGGCGGCGGCCGGGAGAACGGCGGGCAGGACACGGAAGTCCTGGGGCAACGTCATGATGATCGCAAGCGCCACGGCGCCTTGGATCAGCAGCCGCCACGAGACGGGGAGAGGGCGGGCATCGTCCAGCCCACCCAGGACCGTCAGCACCGCGGCGCCGATCAGAACCGGCACGAGGCTCGGGTTCGGCACGGCCGTCCCGACGAGAAGCCCGATACAGACGATGAAGATCGCAGCCATGACGCCGAAGCCGGCCCCCTCGGGCGTCGCTTGGACGTGGGAAGAGCGGTCGTTGGGATGCGCCATCAAGTGGCGAACGAGAAGGGGTCTGAGGAGGAAGATCAGCGCCGTGCTCAAGGCTGCGCTCACGCCGACTACCGCGGCACTCAAGACAACATCGGCGTCGAGCATGGGATCAGTGCAGGGTTTGCGATTGCGGTTGCCACTCGTCCGTGCCGGGAGCCGCGGCAGCGGTGGCGCTGCCAGGCGCATAGCCCTCGACGGTGGCGTGCAGCATCTCCTGGACCTCGGTCAGGTCGTTGTTCGCGATGGCCTTCTCGAACCGCTCCAGCGCGGCGATCAGCTCTTCATAGGCAAGAACGGGCTCGGACGTCTTGAAGATGCGCGGATGGTCGGTGCCGGTCGTGTCTTCCCCGATCAGCAGCTCCTCGTAGAGTTTTTCGCCAGGGCGCAGGCCCACATAGCGGATCTCTACGTCGCCGTCGGGATGCGCCTCGTCCTGCACTTCGAGACCCGACAAGCGGATCATCGTGCGGGCGAGGTCGTCGATCTTGACCGGCGTTCCCATCTCCAGCACGAACACTTCGCCGCCCTCGGCCATGGCACCTGCCTGGATCACGAGCTGCGCGGCTTCCGGGATCGACATGAAATAGCGGATCACCTCCGGGTGGGTCACCGTGACGGGGCCGCCGGTCTTGATCTGTTTGCGGAACAGCCGCACCACCGAACCAGACGAGTCCAGCACATTGCCGAACCGCACCATGGTGAAGGTCGTGTTGTGCGGGTCTTCGGCCAGCGCCTGCAGGATCAGCTCGGCCAAGCGCTTGCTGGCGCCCATGACATTCGTTGGCCGAACGGCCTTGTCGCTCGAGATGAGCACGAACCGCTCGACGCCCGCGTTGCGCGCCGCCTCGGCGACCACGAGCGTGCCGAACGTATTGTTCTGCAGACCGACCGCCGGGTTCACCTCCACGATCGGGACGTGCTTATAGGCGGCGGCGTGATAGATGACCTCGACATTGTGCTGGTCGATGGTCCGGCGCACGAGGTCGCGGTCCAGAACCGAGCCGAGGATTTGCACCACGGTCGTTTGCCGTTCCGGGCCGCCGGGTCCGACGCGCATGCGGCGCTGCATCTCGGCGAGTTCGAGCGATATCTCGTACAGCGCCGGCTCCGACACATCGAACAGGATGAGCGTCTTCGGGCCGAGTTGCAGGAGCTGGCGGGTGAGTTCGGAGCCGATCGATCCGCCGGCGCCCGTGATCAGCACGGACTTGTCCCGTACCTGGGAGGCAAGGAGGGCCGTGTCCGGCTCGACCGGATCGCGGCCCAAGAGGTCTTCGACGTCGATGGGCCGCAGGTCGCTGATCTCGACGCGCCCGGAGGCGATCTCCTCCAGCGCCGGCAGGGTCTTCACTTCGACGGGATACTGCTCGAGCACTTTGAGCGCGACGCGCCGCTCGCTGCGAAGGGCGGACGGCGCGGCAAGGAGGACCTCGTCCACCTTCTCGTCGGCTATGACCTTGCCGATCTTCTCGGGCCGGATGACCTTGACCCCGTGCACGACCTGTCCGGCCAGAGAGGGGCTCGAGTCGATGAAGGCGACCGTGCGGTAGGTCTCCATCTCGTTGAGCGCGCGCAGCAGCTGAATACCCGCCGGGCCCGCGCCGTAGATGATGACGTTCTTGCGGACATCGGTCTGGATCGGCTCGTACTGGGGCGCCGCCTTGAGCAGCATGGACCCCGCCCATTGGCGGCTCAGCCGGATCAGGATGGCGGCGATCAGGGCGTAAATGACGACCACCGAGCGCGGGTGGTTTTTGACGCCGCTCAGATAGACGACGAGCGCCCACAGCACCGCGGCGATGATCACGGCGATGTAGATCTGCGTCGTGCCGGAGGGACCGATGAAGCGTGTGACGAGCTTGTAAAGGCCCCGCCAATAGAAGACGAAGACGCCGATGATGGGCGCGGCCAGCAAGAGCAGCATCGTCTGCCACGTCTCGGGGATATAGATGCGGCTCAGGCGCAGGGAATAGGCCGCCCACAACGCGATGCCGAGCATCGCGAAGTCGTTCGCAATCAGAAAGATCCGCTTGAACCAGCGGGGGCGTTCGATCAGCCAAACGGCGAAGTTCATTGAGCCCGTCCCGCGCCAGACCTTGCCAAGCCTAGCCTAAGAACTTGATGCACGTCGGAAAGTTGGTCGAACCATAGCGGAAGGCCAAACCAAACGGAAGCAACGGGTTGAGGTCTTGCGGCGTTACCTTCAAGCTCCTTTGGTATCAGATAGGCGCGGGCGGCGATTCGCGATGAAGACTGTTCTTTTCCAAGCGCTGATGGTGGGTGGTTCGTGTTTGGCCGCTGTCTCCTTGGCCGGTGCGGCCCCGGCCGAAGTCGTCACCCTCGAAACCCCCGTTGCCTTCGGGACCCACGTTCCCGGCCTTGGAACGCCTGCGCGCGAATTGGCCAAGCTCCTCGAGGAGCGTTCTGACGGCTCCCTGCAGCTTGCCCTGAAAGAGCCCGGCGAGGGCACGGCCCCGTTCGAGATCCTGGACAAGGTCTCCGACGGCAAGGTCGATGCGGGTTTTGCGACCGCCGGGTACTGGGCGGCGAAGCTGCCCGCGGCCAGCCTTTTTGGCGGATATCCCTTCGGTCCCGACGCGAAAGAGTATCAAGACTGGTTCAACCGCGGCCACGGACGCGCGCTCTATCAGGAGATGTACGACCAGGCCAAGGTCAAGGTCCATGTGGTTCCTTGCGCCTTTGGCGGTGCCGAGGCGGGCGGCTGGTTCGCGAAAGAGGTCAACTCGGTCGACGACATGGAAGGGCTGCGCATGCGCATTTTCGGGCTGGGCGCGCGCGTGGTGATGCGCCTTGGCGCGGTGCCGGTGCTCGTCCCGGGGAGCCAGATCGCGGAGGCCTTCCAGAAGGGCAAGATCGACGCGGCGGAGGCCTACACGCCGGTCGTGGACCGCACCAATGGGCTTCAGGACGCGGCGAAGATCCTCTACCAGCCGGGCTGGAGCCAGCCGGCGACCGTCTTCGAGTTTCTGATCAACCAGGAACGCTGGGACGCGCTCGGGCCCGAGCGTCAGTCCCTCATCGAGAGTACCTGCGGGGAACTGCTCCAGCGCACGTTGTCGGAGAGCATCAACCTGCAGTCGGCGGCGCTCACGGCCTTCAGCAATCAGGACGGCGTCACGATCCTGGAGTTTCCCGACGATATTCAGGCAGCCTTGCGCGAAGGCTGGGACGAAGTGGCCCGGGAAGAGGGGGTACGGGACTACCTCTTCAAAGAAGTCCATGAAGACATCGAGGCTTTTCGGGCCGGCGGCGAGGCTACGGCCCAGGCCGGCAACGGCGCTAGTCAGGGCGCCGGCACAAGCGGTGGCGCAAAAGCCGACGCCGCGATGCCGCCCCCGCCGCCGCCTGGAGACGCCACCCCTGTGGGGCCCTGAGAGCGAGAGACTAGGGCGATCAAGCCCCTTTCGCGGCTGCGTTTTGTTTGCACGCGCGGCTTGATAGACTAGACCCTTATGTTGCTCATCAGCCCCGGAAAATGCGAAGAGGGGTGAGCATCCTTCATCTTGATGGCCATGTCGGCCTGATGGCAATTTGGGCCGAATGGCCTACTGGGCGGCTTGGAGCCTGCAGACATGTCCACCGTGACCCTTCCAGATCCCGACCGTGCCGTCATGGCGCGCCGGAACGAAGTGGTGAAGCAGATCAAGAAGCTGGCGCCCCAAGCGGTGGTCATTGCCGATCTCGAGGGCCGCCGGACGTTCGAATCCGATGCGCTCGCTGCCTACCGGCGCTTGCCGCTGGCGGTGGTGCTTCCGGCGAACACGGACGAAGTCTCGGCGATCCTGCGCTTCTGCTACGAGAACCACGTCAAGGTCGTGCCGCGCGGCGCAGGCACCTCGCTCTGCGGGGGCGCGACGCCGCTCGAGGATTCCATCGTCCTATGCCTGTCGCGGATGAATCAGGTTCTGGAGATCGATGCCGCCAACCGCGTCGCGCGGGTCGAGGCCGGCATCACCAATATCGCGATTACCCAGGCCGCTGCGGCCAAAGGCTTCTTCTATGCCCCCGACCCGTCGAGCCAGGTGGCCTGCACCGTCGGCGGCAACATCGCCACCAACTCGGGTGGCGCCCATTGCCTGAAATACGGCGTGACCGTCAACAACCTCCTGGGCGTGCGCATGGTCATGGTCGATGGCGAGATCGTCGATTTCGGCGGCACCTATCTCGATGCGCCCAATTACGATTTCCTGCCGCTGATAACCGGGTCCGAAGGCCAGCTCGGCGTCGTGACGGAAGCGACTGTCCGGCTGATTGCCGCCCCCGAGGGCGCGCGGCCCGTCCTGATCGGCTTCGATTCCGCGAATGCGGCGGCGTCCTGCGTGGCCGCGATCATCGCGTCCGGCATCGTCCCGGTCGCGATCGAGTTTATGGACCGCCCGGCGATCCACGTGTGCGAGCACTTCGTGCCCGCCGGTTATCCGCTCGATGCCGAAGCGGCGCTGATCGTCGAGGTTGAAGGCTCGGAGGACGAGATCGAATATCTCCTCGAGAAGATCGAGGACATCGCGCAGGACTACAATCCGATCAGTATGCGGCGAAGCCAGAGCGATGAAGAAAGCGCGCTGATCTGGAAGGGCCGCAAGGCGGCGTTCGGCGCGATCGGTCAGATCTCAGATTATATGTGCATGGACGGCGTCATTCCGTTGTCGGCCTTACCCGAGGCGTTGACCGGCGTGAGCCTTATTTGCCGCAAATACCGTTTCGACGTGGCCAACATCTTCCACGCCGGCGACGGTAATCTGCATCCCTTGATTCTCTACGATGCAAACGATCCAGGGCAGTTGGAGCGCGTGGAGCTTTGCGGCGCCGAGATCCTGAAGCTATGCGTCGAACTCGGTGGATGCCTTACCGGCGAGCACGGTGTGGGCATTGAGAAGCGCGAGTTGATGTACGAGCAGTTCACGGACGAGGACATCGATCAGCAGGTCCGGATCAAGGAAGAGTTGGACCCCGCGTGGCTTCTGAACCCAGGCAAAGTGTTTCCGATTCTCGGCCGCGGTGCTCTGAAGCAGAGCATGGACCTAACCCGTCTCGATGCCGCTCCGGATGGTCTGCCGCCTGAGGACACCCTCGTGGACGAGGTCGAGTTCGACGTCGAATACATTGAAGGCGAGGAACGGCTGTGACGGCTCACATGCGCCTTGGCTTCCACGCGCCGCAGACGGAAGAGGAACTGTCGCAGATCGTCCTCGAGGCTGCCGAGTCCCGCACGCCCCTGGAGATCATGGGCAAGGGCACCAAGCGCGAGTTGGGCCATGCGGTCCGCGCGGGCGCGGTCGTCAGCACCGAGAACATGAAGGGCATCACCCTTTATGAGCCCACCGAACTCGTGATGGTGGCCAAGTGCGGGACGCCATTGACGGAGATCGAGGCGGCTCTTGCCGAAAACGATCAGGAACTCGCCTGCGAGCCCGTCGACATCGCGCCGGTTCTCGGTTACGGCCCGGGCGAGGGCACCGTCGGCGGTCTCGTCGCGACGAACATTTCCGGCAGCCGCCGCATTCTCAAAGGGGCGGTGCGCGATCACGTGCTCGGCGTCACGGCTGTGAACGGGCGCGGCGAGATCATCAAGTCGGGCGGCCGCGTGATGAAGAACGTGACCGGCTACGATATTGCCCGGACGCTGGTTGGCTCATGGGGCACGCTTGCCGTGATGTGCGAGGTTGCCCTCAAAGTTCTCCCCGTACAGCGCGAAACCCGGACGCTGGTGTTTTTCGGGCTCACGGACTTCGCCGCCGTCGAAGCCCTGTGTCTCGCCATGGGTACGCCCTATGAGGTGTCCGGCACGGTTCATCTTCACGGACCCATCGCGGCCCGGCTGTCGGACGCCGATCTCGCCGGAACCGGCAAGGCCGTGACGGCGATCCGTGTGGAGAGCTTCCCCGCCTCGGCCCGGTATCGCACCAGCCGTCTGCGCGAGGCACTGCTCGCCTACGGGCCCGAACTCGAACTCGACACCGATCGCAGTCAGACTTTCTGGAAGGATGTGCGCGCGCTGAAGATGTTCCAGGGCACGAAACATCCGCTCTGGCGCGTCTCCACGGTTCCGAGCAAGGCGGCGACACTCGTCGGCAATCTCGCGCGCAAGGTCGACGTGAACGTGGCTTACGACTGGTCCGGCGGTCTTCTTTGGATCGAGACGCCGTCCTTGACCGACGCGGCTGCGGTCGATATTCGCCGTCAGCTTGCGGAGTTCGGCGGCCATGCAACTCTCATTCGCGCGGATGTGGCCATCCGCAACGAGACGGATGTGTTTCAGCCTCTGGAGTCGCCGCACGACGTCCTGGCGGCGAAGCTGAAGCATGCGTTCGATCCGCTCGGGCTGTTCAATCCAGGCCGGCTGTACAGGGGCCAGTAGCGCGCGATGGAAACCAATTTCAACTCCATGCAGCTTGGAGACCCGTCGATCGCGCGGGCGGACGAGATCCTGCGCCGCTGCGTCCATTGCGGTCTGTGCACGGCGACGTGTCCGACCTATGTGCTGACGGGGGACGAACGGGACAGTCCGCGCGGTCGCATCTATCTGATGAAGCAGATGTTCGAAACGCGCGACGTGCCGGCGTCGACGGTTCACCACATCGACCGCTGTCTTTCGTGCCTCGGCTGCATGACCGCGTGCCCCAGCGGCGTCGACTACATGCATTTGGTGGATCTCGCGCGTACGCGTATCGAGCAGCGCGGTCACCGCAGCCCGAACAAGAACACCATGCGCATGTTCCTGAGCCGGGTGCTGCCCTATCCGAGCCGCTTCAAGGCCATGCTGATCCTCGGCTGGTTCGCCCGGCCCTTCCGCGACGTGATCGGCAAGCTCGGGATGAAGCGCATCGCGGCGGCGCTGGATCTCGTGCCGAAGGACGCGCTGAAGCTCAAGATCCTGCGTCCGCGCTCCGCCTACAATCCGAAGAGGCCGCAGCCGAAGCGCGTGGCCATCATGCTGGGCTGCGTTCAGGAAGTGCTGGCGCCGCAGATCAACAGGGCGGCCATCCGCCTCCTGCGCCGCCACGGCGTGGACGTGATGGTCGTGAAGGATGAAGGCTGCTGCGGCGCGCTCTCCCATCATCTGGGGCGCGACGAGGAAGCACGCGCCCATGCGCGCCGGAACATCGATGCGCTGACGGCCGTCATGCGCGAGCGTCTGCTGGACGCCATCATCCCGACCGCCAGCGGCTGCGGCACCATGCTCAAGGACTACGGCAGCCTCCTGGAGCGCGACCATGGCTACGCCGAGCGGGCGGAATATGTGGGCGGCCTGGCGCGTGATGCGACCGAGTTCCTCAACGAGATTTCGCTCAACCCGCCGGTGATGTGGACGGGGCTCAAGGTCGCCTATCACTCGGCCTGCTCCTTAGGGCATGGGCAGAAGCTCGAGGAATTGCCCCGGCAGTTGCTGGAACAGGCGGGCTACACCCTGACCGAGATCCCGGAGGGGCATCTGTGCTGCGGGTCCGCCGGCACCTACAACATCGTCGAGCCGGAACTGTCCGCCGAACTCCGGGACCGCAAGGTCAAGAACATCGAATCGATAGCGCCTGACGTGATTGTCACGGGCAATATCGGCTGTATGACCCAGATAAAGGCCGGAACGGACATCCCGATCGTCCACACGGTGGAGCTGCTCGACTGGGCCACCGGCGGCCCGTGCCCGCCGGCCCTGTCCAAGATGCGCAACCGCGCCCATCCCATCGAGGCGCTGGTCGAGATGGCCAAGGCCTCGGCCAAGGAAAAGGCCCTCGCCGACTAGTCTCCGGCCAATTTGTCCCGGGGCGATCAAGGCCGGTTGCTTGCTGGCAGGGGAGCGATGGGCTAGAACGCGGCGGCAAAAGACAATTGAAATCTGCCGCATCCCACATGAGCAAGAACAACGATAAGCCCGGGCAGGGTTCAGAGAACACTCGCCCCGACGCGCGCCTACCCAAGGGCCTGCAAGACGCTTCGGCGCAGGAGATTCGCGCGACCGAGGCGATGCTGGCCACGATCAAGCAGGTGTTCGAGCTCTACGGGTTCGAGCCGCTGGCGACGCCCGCCATCGAGTACACCGACGCGCTCGGCAAGTTCCTGCCCGACGAGGACCGGCCCAACGCGGGCGTGTTCTCCTTCCAGGACGACGACGAGCAATGGCTCTCGCTGCGCTACGACCTGACGGCGCCGCTCGCCCGCTACGTGGCCGAGAACTATCAGACCCTGCCCAAGCCCTTCCGCCGCTATCAGACGGGCCCCGTCTGGCGCAACGAGAAGCCGGGCCCCGGCCGTTTCCGTCAGTTCATGCAGTTCGACGCGGACACGGTGGGTGCGCCGTCCGTCGCGGCCGACGCGGAACTCTGCATGCTCGCCGCCGACACCATGGAGGCGCTCGGCATCCCGCGCGGCGACTATGTGGTGAAGGTCAACAGCCGCAAGATTCTCGATGGCGTTCTCGATTCTATTGGCGTCGAGGAGACCCGGCGGCTGACAGTCTTGAGAGCAATCGACAAATTCGACCGGCTCGGTGAGGAGGGTGTGCGCCTGCTTCTCGGCGAGGGCCGGAAAGACGAGAGCGGTGACTTCACGAAGGGTGCGGGCCTGGACGCCGGTGACATCGACAAGGTGATCGCGTCGACGTCTCCGTTGTCTGGCGGCAACGAGGCCGTTTTGAAACAGCTTGCGCAGCTCTCGAATACGGAGGCTGGCGCCGAGGGCGTGGAAGAACTCAAGACAATCGCATCGCTCATCGCGGCAGGCGGCTATGCGGATCGCGTCATCATCGACCCCTCCATCGTCCGTGGCCTTGAGTATTACACCGGCCCTGTCTTTGAGACGGAGCTGACGTCCACGATCACGGACAGCCGTGGTCAGACCATCCGGCTCGGCTCTGTGATGAGCGGCGGTCGCTATGACGGGCTGGTCGCACGCTTCACCGGCGAACGCGTACCAGCGACGGGCATCTCCGTCGGTGTGTCGCGGCTCCTGTTCGGGCTGCAGCTCCTGGGCAAGTACAAGGGCGACGACGTGCAAGGCCCGGTCGTCGTGCTCGTGTTCGACAAGGACCGCCTCGGCGACTACCAGAAAATGGTCAAGACCTTGCGCGACGCAGGGCTTCGCGCAGAGCTCTATCTCGGCTCGTCCGGCATGAAGGCGCAGATGAAATACGCGGACAAGCGCGGCAGCCCTTGCGTCATCATCCAAGGCGGCGACGAGAAAGAGCGCGGTGAAGTTCAGATCAAGGATCTCGTGCTCGGCGCAGGCCTCACCAAGATCGAGGACCGCGAAGAGTATTTGAAGAAACAGGCCGAGGCGCAATTCGCCGTGCCGGAGGCCGAACTCGTCGCCGGCGTGCGCAAGGTCCTCGACCGGTACAAGGCGTAACCCCATGACCGCCGAATCCGCCAAAGCGTTCGAAGCCCTCGAAGGCCAGGCCCGCGATCTGGTCGCGTTGTTCGGAGAAGCGGGCTACGAATTCGTCGCGCCTGCGATCATCCAGCCCGCGGGCGTCTTTCTCGATCAAATCGGCGAACAGGTCCGCGCGCGCTCCTATGTCTTCACCGATCTCGCGGGCGAGGAGCTGTGTCTGCGCCCCGATCTCACCGTGCCCGTTTCCAGGCTCTATCTGGAGCGTCATCCGAAAGCCGAGACGGAAGCCCGCTATTGCTACAACGGCCCCGCCTTCCGGTTTCAGCCGCTGGGCCCGAGCGTCATGCACCCGCGTGAATTCCGCCAAGCGGGCGTGGAATGTTTCGGCGCGCCCGACAAAGCCGCCGCCGACGTGGAGGTGCTGCTGCTCGCCGTGCAGGCGGTGCGAAGCGCCGGGCTATCGGACTTTCGCATCAGCTTCGGGGATATCGCGCTGTTCTACGCGCTGATCGATGCCCTTGATCTGCCGGAGCGTTGGCGGCTCAAGCTGCGCCACTATTTCTGGCGCCCGCCGAGCTTCCACGCGCTTGTGGATCAACTCGCAAAAGGCACGCGCATCGAGCCCGACCGTATTTTGATGGCGCTTGGCGAGAAAATCGCAGGTAAGAGCCAGGAAGAGGCGGAGGACATCGTGTCCGGCTACCTCGAGGCAGAGGGTATTCCGCTCGCGGGCAATCGCACCTTGCGGGAGATCGCCACGCGCCTGCTCGATCAGGCGGCGGATCTTTACGCGGACACGCTGCCCAGAGAGGTGGCCACGGTCATCGAGTATTATCTTGGGGTCTCCGCACCGCCGCGCGAGGCTGTCGACAAGGTCGCCATGATCGCGCACGGCGCGGGGCTCGATATCGACGCCGCGCTCACCAGGGTCGCGGCCCGCTTCGATCTGCTGGAGCAGCAAGGCGTCGATCTGACGGGCGCCACCTTCGCGACGGAGTTCGGCCGCAAGCTGGAATATTATTCGGGCCTCGTGTTCCAGATCGGCGCGCCGGGCATGGACGAGACCGAGCCCGTTGCCGGCGGGGCCGCTACGACAATCTGCTGACCGCACTCGGCGCGCCGAGCCCCGTGCCGGCCGTGGGCACCGCCATCCACACCGAGCGCCTGCTCGCCGCCGTGTGGAGGACATCGTCATGACCGCGCCCTCTCTCGTCATCGCCGTCCCATCCAAAGGCCGCCTGAAGGAGCAGGCCGCGAGCCTGTTCGAAGCCGCTGGCTACACGCTGCGGGTCAAAGGCCATGAGCGCGGCTATCGCGGTCAGCTCGACGGCCTGCCCGACGTCGCCGTGGAGTACACCTCCGCGGCCGAGATCGTGCACCAGCTGCGCAGCGGTCGCGTGCACCTCGGCATTACCGGCGAAGATCTCGTGCGCGAAACCGTGCATGACGTCGACAGCCGTATCGAGTTCCTGGCGCCGCTGGGCTTCGGCCACGCGGATGTGGTCGTGGCCGTGCCCGAGTGCTGGCTCGACGTGTCGCGTATGGCGGACCTGGAAGACGTGGCCGAGCAATTCGCCCGCAGCCATGGCCGGGGCCTGCGTGTCGCCACCAAATACATGAACCTGACGCGGCGCTTCTTCTCGCAGAAGGGCGTCACCGGGTACCGTATTGTCGAAAGCGTGGGCGCCACGGAGGCGACGCCGGCCACGGGCACGTCCGAGCTCATTGTGGACATCACGAGTACCGGCACGACGCTGCAGGCGAACCACCTGAAGGTGCTCGAAGACGGTCTCATTCTGAAGTCGCAGGCCCACCTCCTCGCGGCGAAGCGCGCCAGCTGGGGCGAGCGGGCCAACGAGCTCAAGGCGGTCGTCTTGGGCGCACTCTCCGGCTGAGCGAGTTCTCCGGCTGACCGCTCACGGACGATCACGTTTTCGTTGAGGTCCCTGGCGATGACCGGCCCCCGTGGCTAGGCTCGGCCCCGTTTTGGAAATGCAATCCGAAGGGGCCGCCCATGCGCCGCTCTACACTCGCGCTCGTCCTATCGCTCGCCGTGCCGGCCGCCGTCTTGTCGGTCGCCGCCTTCCCGAGCGTTACCTTGGCCGCGCCGGCCCGCATCGTGATCCTGACCAGCGCCGAAGCGGCGGATGCCTGGCAACTCTGCGAGATCGGGAGCCAGCGTGCGCAAGGCCTGCACTACAACTATCTCGGCGACAAGGCCGCAAAATCCCTCTTTAGCGAGGGTACGGCGCCCGCGTTCTTCTTCGCCATCACGCCCCATACGGTCGCGACCGTGACGCCCGCCTCGTCGAGCTGGCGCAAGCCCGTGATCCACTATTCGGTGCTACCGCAGGACGACCCGAAGAAGCTGGAGCAGGCATTGCACGCTCGCACGCGCGAGGCCGCTGGCAACGTGCTCAACAATCCGGCGCTCAAGGGCAAGACGATCGTCATGGTCTGGGACCGACGGCACATCGCCGACCCCGAATACGACAAGAAATACGAGCGTGAGGCCGCCGTCACGCTGCGGCAGCTCTTCCACCTCGACATTCTGCCGGGCGTGCCGCGCGAATGGCCGGCCCAGAACCACGACTATTTCTGGGTCGTGGATTTTCCGGATAGCTCGAACGTGCCGCTCAAGTTCGAGATGGTGAAGCAGGAGTTCGGCAAGTCTTTCCCCAACGTGCCCGCCAACGATTGGGGCGAGCCGGCCGGGCTCGACGCGGCGAGCGGCTGCCTCGTGGACTAGATCGCTCGGAGCCGAATTGCTCTAGCCGGCGTTCTGACGTTCGCTCGCGCTCTTCTCGCCGTAATAGAAGCCCGTCACGGCCCCGACGAGGCCGACAAGCGGTGCCAGCAAGACTTCGCCGATCGAACGGATCCCGGTGAGCCGCAGCGCGTCGGTCGTGCATTCCGAATTGCTGCTCAGACAGCCGATGGTGGAATAGCTTGCGATCCCGATCATCGTGCTGATCACGACGACCAGAGTCAGGAGCAGCAGCATGGCGATCCAACCGCGCATCGTCTCGCGCTTCCGCTCACGATCATAGGGCGTCTCAGTGAAGCCGCCATTGCCGTCGACACCCGGCGCGGCCGCGCCGATCGGGCGGATTGTCGTGAGGTCCACCGTCAGCTTTCCTGAATCTGGAGCTTGGTTCATGACACGTACCCTCCATGCCTACTCGGCCACTCTTTTTCGAGTCACCTGGGCCAGTGTGTTGTTCGGCTTCTCGATAAGGAGCTTGGAACCAGCGGCTTCGTTCTGAGCGATGAAGCTCTCCGTATTGATGGCTTGAGAAAGGACCGTGTTGGCCGATACGCCGCGCTGCTCCGCCAGGTTTTTCAAAGTTTGCAGGAGCGTTTCGGGTATCTCGGCGGTGATCTTCACCTTCGGCGTTTCCGATGACATGGTGCCTCCAGTCTCTTGCGGCGGGCGCGTGGTCGGGTAACACGTATAGGTAGAATATATGGCCTATCCACAATATTGGCTAGCAAAGAAAAAGGGCCGCCCCGAAGGACGGCCCTTGTCGTTTCTAGCCTTGGAGGCGTGGACTACATCATGCCCATGCCGTCCATGCCGCCCGGAGGCATCGGCATGGGATCGTCCTTCTTCGGCAGCTCGGCGACACCGGCTTCGGTGGTGACCAGAAGGCCGGCCACGGAGGCGGCATCCTGCAGCGCCGTGCGGACTACCTTGGCGGGGTCGATGATGCCCTTGTCGATCAGATCGACATAGGTGTCGTTCTGGGCATCGTAACCGAAAGTCGGCGACTTCTGATCCATGACCTTGCCGACCACGATGGAGCCTTCAACGCCGGCATTCTCGGCGATCTGGCGGATCGGAGCCTGGAGCGCGCGGCGTACGATGTTGATGCCGGCCTCCTGATCGTCGTTGTCGCCCTTGGCCTTCAGACCCTTCGAGGCATGAAGCAGCGCAACGCCGCCGCCCGGCACGATGCCTTCCTCGACGGCCGCACGGGTCGCGTTCAGCGCATCGTCGACGCGGTCCTTCTTCTCCTTCACTTCGATCTCGGTGGCGCCGCCGACCTTGATCACCGCAACGCCGCCGGCGAGCTTCGCCAGACGCTCCTGCAGCTTCTCACGGTCGTAGTCGGAGCTCGTGTCCTCGATCTGCTGACGGATCTGAGACACGCGCGCCTCGATCTCGTCCTTCTTACCGCCGCCGCGAACGATCGTGGTGTCGTCCTTGGTGATGCTGACGCGCTTGGCCTTGCCCAGCATCTGCACCGTGACGTTCTCGAGCTTGATTCCGAGATCCTCGGAGACCATCTCGCCGCCCGTTAGGATCGCGATGTCCTGCAGCATGGCCTTGCGGCGATCGCCGAAGCCCGGCGCCTTGACGGCCGCGACCTTCAGGCCGCCGCGCAGCTTGTTGACCACGAGCGTGGCAAGTGCCTCGCCCTCGACGTCCTCGGCGATGATGAGCAGCGGACGGCCCGACTGCACGACCGACTCGAGCAGCGGCAGCATGGCCTGCAGGCCCGACAGCTTCTTTTCGTAGATCAGGATGTAGGGGTTCTCGAGTTCCGTCGTCATCTTGTCGGCATTGGTGACGAAGTACGGTGAGATATAGCCGCGGTCGAACTGCATGCCCTCGACGACTTCGAGCTCGGAATCGAGGCTCTTGGCTTCCTCGACGGTGATCACGCCCTCATTGCCGACCTTCTTCATGGCCTGAGCGATCATGTCGCCGATGGACTTCTCGCCATTGGCCGAGATGGTGCCGACCTGAGCGATTTCGGCGGAGCCCGAAACTTCCTTCGACTGCTTCTGGATGGTGCCGATGACTTCGGCGACGGCCTTGTCGATACCGCGCTTCAGGTCCATCGGGTTCATGCCGGCGGCCACGGCCTTCAGGCCTTCGCGCACGATCGCCTGTGCCAGGACGGTCGCCGTCGTGGTGCCGTCGCCCGCGGTCTCGTTGGTCTTGGACGCGACCTCTTTGAGCATCTGCGCGCCCATGTTCTCGAACTTGTCCTCAAGCTCGATCTCCTTGGCCACGGTGACGCCGTCCTTCGTGGTGCGCGGGGCACCGAACGACTTGTCGATGATGACGTTGCGGCCCTTCGGACCGAGCGTCACCTTCACGGCGTTGGCAAGCACGTCGACGCCCTTGAGCATGCGCTCACGGGCTTCGGCGGCAAATACAACGTCTTTTGCTGCCATTGAACTAATCTCCGTTGTGGATCGACGCTCCACGGCGCCCGCTGTTCACGCGCGGCGCAGGGCGGAATCGGTTTCGATAAGTGTGGGGCGTGCCTAGCCGAGGACGCCCATGATGTCGGACTCCTTCATGATGAGGAGTTCGTCGCCATCGATCTTGACTTCGGTGCCGGACCATTTGCCGAACAGGACCTTGTCGCCGGCCTTCACGCCGAGCGGATGAACCTTGCCATCCTCGCCGAGGACGCCGGGGCCCACGGAAACGACCTTGCCAGTCTGCGGCTTCTCGGCCGCGGTGTCCGGAATGATGATCCCGCCTTTGGTCTTCTGCTCTTCCTCGAGCCGCTTGACCACGACACGGTCATGCAGGGGACGGAATTTCATGGATATACGCTCCTATTTGCTGGAACTCCGATGCTTGGCACTCAGGCCTCCCGAGTGCCAATAACCCGCTTGTACGCAGGCCTCCCCTAGGCGTCAAGGCGGGGTGTCGTCACAAACACGGCGCGTAGCGTCTCCAGTGAGCGATGGATGTCAGGGCGCGACCCGGCGCGTGAAGGACACGACATAGGCCGGAGAGCGGATCGCGAAGATCGGATCGTCGGTCGGCCCCGCCACCCCGTCGGCGACGTTTGCGGGCAGAAACGAGAACGCGTCGCAGGTGCCGTCCGGTTCGATGGCGTCGATCGTCAGTCGCCCCAGCGCGACCTTGTCCCGGTGCTCTTCGTCCCAGAACGCGGTGGCATCGTCGGTCACGTCGCCATCCTGGCCGACAATGGCCACGAGCGCGAACTCGGCCGGGCCTTTTCGAGGCGTGCCTTGAACTCGCCCGCCAGGAAGTCCGGTCCTTTGGCTTCTGCTTGCTCGTCGGTGAGGCCGTCCTCGCCGGCCAGCGGCAGGAGTTTGAACTTGGCAAGCGTCTCTTTGCCGTCGGCGTTGGTCAGGGTGAAGGCATGGACGCCCCAATAGTTGACGCCGGCATAGCTTGCCGGGACGAGCCGTTCCTTGAGCCAGGTGCCCTGGTTCTTCGATTCCGGGTGCGCGGCGAAATACGCCTTCACCTTGTCCGCATCGCCACTCGCTTTCGCGGTCAGGAGGTCGAAGAAGGACTGTGGCGTGTTGGCGACGAACACCGGGGCCGAAATCATCACCAGGTCCGTGTTGGCGCCGTCGCCGAGGTCGAAGCGCAACGCGAGGCCCTTGGGATTGCCCTTGTCGTTGTCGGGGGCCTCCGGGTTGCCACCTGCGAGCGAGAACCGGCCGATCACCGGGACGGTTTTCGCAAATTGCGGCGCCTTGGTGAGCTCGGGGGCATTCTCTGTCGGCTTGAAGTCGCCCGAGACGCAAAGGCCCTTGGGGTGAGCCGCCCGCTTATGCGGGTACTTGCCAAAAGCCTTGTTCAACGCGTCGACGAGATCGGCGGGGCCGGGCTCGGCCGAAGCATCCGATATGAAGTTGCTCGTTGAGGACAGTAGTGCAAGTGCGACCGTGGCGGCGGCGATGCGAGAAGCACAAGACATGGCGGGTTCCTGGGCGAAATGGACAGATGCCGGCAATCTAATCGCGCACGGCGGCGGCGCATCACACGTTGCAACACACTTTATTGATGGACGAGTGACGCACCGTCGCATTGATCGATGCGGCGCGCGCTTGGGCGTGCACCTTGGCCTTGCGCCGTAAGATTGCTATCACGGGACGTGCACAGCCAATTTGATGTTGCTTTGCAATAGGCTGTCGCCCATGATTTCGAAAGCGAGGGGCGGCGCGACAAGCCAGGACCATTTGGAACGGCGAGGCCATGAATTCATGGGAACGCCGTCCATTGGAGCAGGTCTTGACGGTACCACGTGCCGCTTCAGGAGGGCTCGCGATGCTTGACGTGATTGTGCTCGTGGCCATGGCCATCACGGCGGCCGCATTCGGCGCCGGTTTGACCATGCAGGCGGGACTGCCGCTGCTACCCGTTCTCATCGGGGCCATCGCGCTGTTCCTGGTGATGGCGACGACGTTCCTCCGGGTTGGACGCGGCGGCGGCGGCGGCGGTGGCGACCGCCTCGACGATCTCGAGCAAGCGCTCGAAGTAATCGACATCGATCTGCAGCGGCTTGACCGCGTCGAAGACGGTATGAACCGCCTTCATGCCTTGCATGACAAAGTTGAACGTCTCGATCAGCACGTGGCGAGCGGCGCGGTCGGCGCTGCCGGGTCCGAAGGGCTGTCGGTGGATCTTCAGCACGTCTACGATCGGATCGAGGCGGTCCGCGCCGAGGTCACGAACGAAAGCCGCGCCCAACGCCAGAAGATTGCCAACGATCTCGGAGCTCTGGAAACGCTGATCGCGCAGCTGGTGGGCCGCGCGTCCGCGGCGGCGCCTGCGAGTAGCCCTGCGCCGGCCAGCCCTGCGCCAGCCATGGCGGCGCTCGCTGCAGCCGACGCGGACGCCGAAGCGGAGATTGAACGAGAGTCAGCCGCTGTGTTCGAGCCGGAACCCGTCGAAGAACCCGAACCCGTGATCGAACCCGAGCCGGAATTCTTCGAAGAGTCCGAGCCGGAACTGATCGAGGAACTCGAACCCGAGTTCGAAGAGATTGACGAAGAGGAAATTGACCTCGTTTTCGAGCCCGAGCCGCAGGAGGATCTCCAGCCCGAATCGGAGGACAGCACCGGCACGGAGCCCGCTCCAGAGGCTGTCGAGGGCGACGAGAGCGGCGGCGGGGAACGGGAGGTTGGCCGGGAAGAGGCCATTCTCGCCGCGGCGCTGGCTGCGGCGCAGCCCGAACCCGTAATCGAGCCAGAGCCAGAGCCCGAACCCGAAGAGTCGTTCGAGGAGTTGGCCGACGATTTGGCCTATGACTTCGATGACGATGACGACGACGCGATGCTCGAAATCATTCGCGAGGGTATCGAGCAGGGGCGGGTGGATCTGTACCTCCAGCCCACCGTCACCCTGCCGGGGCGCAAGGTGCGCTATTTCGAAGGGCTGACCCGCATTCGCAAGAGCGACGGCGAGATCGTGATGCCGCGCGACTACATGCCTGTGGCCAAGCGGTCTGCGTTGATGCCGCTGATCGACAACGTGCTCGTCGTCCGCGCGGTCCAGGTGTTGCGTCGCCTTGGCCCCAATGCGCCGATCGAAGGCGTGTTCGCCAACATCTCCATGCACTCCCTGCTCGATCCCGATTACTTCCCGGAACTCATCGAGTTCATGGAGGAGAATGCCGGCCTCAGCGACAGTTTGATCTTGGAGATCAGCAGTGCCGAGATGCAGGGTCTGAACGACAGCGAGCTCGGCTGCCTCGATACGCTAAGTGCGTTGGGTTTCGGCTTCTGCCTCGACAACGTGGCCGATATCGAGACCGGCTTCGATGGGCTCGGCGACCGCAATTTCCGCTTCGCCAAGGTCAGCGCGGCGCAGTTCCTAGGTGGGCCGGGACGCAATGCGGCAGACCTCAAGCGGCGGCTGGATGCGGCCGGCATCACGCTGATCATCGAGAAGGTCGAGAAAGAGGGCGACGTGGCGCGCCTCCTCGACCATGGCATCGAGCTGGCGCAGGGCCATCTCTTCGCCGAGGCCGAGCCGATGAACGCGGCGCTCTCGCGCGAATTGTCGGGCGTAGGCGCCGGCTAAGCCGGTCTCATACATCCGACCGCCGGCAACGCGCGCCCGACCGAGTACGGCCGGCCTAGTCGCCCGTCTCGAGGTCCCGCTGTAGCTCTTCGTCTTCCACATTGCCGCCGCTGCTCTTGGTTTCCGCACGGTCCGGCGGGGGCATCATCTCGCCGCCGGATTTCGTCGTGGGGACCTCGTCGGGCTCCAGGTCCCGTTCGACCTCCATGTCTTCCTCGTCCTGGACCGGCAGGACCAAGGACGGGGCGTTGAGATCGTGGGTGGGCAGGGCCAAGGCCGGTCCACCGGCGACGGCGAGAGCAGCAAGCCCAATCCAAGCCAGTCCGTTCAATCGCGACATCGTCTCCTCCTAGCGATCTTCACCTGAAGAATTCTGGTCGTATCGTCGCCACGATCCTATCACCGCCAGCGCGCCGGACGTAGCGCTTCGACAGGCCGCATCCACTGTCCTTGACCGGCGGCGCGCGAGCCTCTAACCGAGCGCCATGGAAGCTTCCTTGAAAATTCCCGTCATCGAGTCCATCCGCGAGATTGGCGGCAGCCGCCGGGTTTGGTTCGTCGATATCTGGGGCGTCATGCACAACGGGCGCGATGCCTTTCCCGAGGCCTCGGCCGCAACGCGCGCCTTTCGCGAGCAGGGCGGCGTCGTCATTCTGCTGTCCAACTCGCCGCGTCCGAGCCCCGACCTCCAGGCTCAGCTCCGGCTCATCGGCGTGCCGGACGACGCTTACGACGCCACTGTTTCGTCGGGCGACCTCACGCGCCACGAACTGGCAAAACACAAGGGCGCCCGCGTGTTCCATCTCGGCCCGGAGCGCGATCTGCCGATCTTCCATGAAGCAGATGTCACGCTGACAGGCCCGGAGGACGCGGAGCTGGTCGTGTGCTCAGGCTTGTTCGACGATCAGGTCGAAACGCCCGAAGATTATGTGGATCTGCTGACGAGCCTTGCGGCCCGCGATGTGCTGATGATCTGTGCCAACCCCGACCACAAGGTCGAGAGCGGCAACCGGCTCATCTACTGTGCCGGTGCGCTGGCCGCAGCTTACGAAAGCCTCGGCGGCAATGTCGTCTATGCCGGGAAGCCGCACCAGCCGGTCTACGATCTCGCTTTCGAGACCGCCTCGAAGATTGCGGGCGCGCGCGGTGTAACGATCTCGAAGTCGGATGTCCTTGCGATCGGCGACGGCGCCAAGACCGACATCATCGGCGCGGGGGCGTTCGGTGTGCCGTCCGTTTTCGTCGCGAGCAAGCTTCACGCGCCGGACGAGAGTGTCGGATTGCTGGATGCCGCGCACCTTGAAGGGCTGTTCGCGGAGGAGCCGAGCCCGCCGATCGCCGCCACGCACGGTCTGCGCTGGTAGGCGCGTGTTCCGGCAGGCTTGGTTGTCAGGCGTGGAACGCGGACTCGATCTTCGACCTGAGCGTCACGGCATTGAACGGCTTCAGCATATAGTCGCTGACGCCGGCCTGTTTGGCCTGCGCCTCATGTTCGCGCGAACCGTCCGCGGTGACCATGATGAACGGCGTGCGGGAGAGGCCCCCGTCCGCGCGCACCTCGCGTAGGAGCTCGTAGCCCGTCATCGGGGCCATATTCCAGTCCGAGATGACGAGCCCGTAGTGCTTCTCGTGCATCATCTGCAGTGCCGCGCTGCCGTCACCGGCGCCGTCAACATCTGCAAAACCGAGTTGTCCGAGGAAGTTACGGATGATCCGGAGCATTGTGCTGTAGTCGTCGACGACGAGCACCGGCATTTTGAAATCGAGTGGCATGGCCATCCTCCGTCTGCCTCGATCGAGGCTATGGAAACATGGTTAACAAAACATTAATCCATTGTTCTGCATGATGTTTTCTGGAAGAGAAGCGGCCGGGCGAGACTTGTTGCGGCGCCGCAAGGGCTTCGCTATTTTGCGCCCCTCTTAAGAACACCAAAACCGCAGGGAGTACACGCATGAGCCTCGACCACGGCTACTATCTGGAAGATCTGTCGCCCGGCATGGAGGCCAGCGTCTCCAAGACCGTGACGAACGAGGACATCACGGCGTTTGCGGAACTCTCCGGCGACATCAATCCCGTCCACCTGAACGAGGAGTTCGCGGCCGGGACCGTGTTCAAGAAGCGCATCGCGCACGGCTTTCTGACCGGTTCGCTATTCTCCACGGTGCTGGGCACCAAACTGCCGGGGCCTGGCTGCATCTACATGTCCCAGACCATGAAATTCAAAGGCCCCGTCTTCATCGGCGATGAACTCATCGCCACATGTAAGGTGACCGCCGTCGACATGGAGAAGGGTCGCGTCTCCTTCGATTGTGTCTGCGAGGCCAACGGCCGGCCTGTTCTCACCGGAGAGGCGCTGCTGATGGTCTCCCGCCGCCCCACGGACGACTAGTTCGGTTCGAACCGGAAGGATTTCCGATGGACATCGTCCGCTCCTGGCGGGAAGCACCGCCGGACCAGAAAGGCGCGGTCCTGGCCATCGGAAATTTCGATGGTGTCCATCGCGGACACCAGGCAGTTCTCGGTGTGGCCAAGGCGATAGCGGCGGCCGAGGGCAGAAAGACCGGGGCGGTGATCTTCGAACCGCACCCGCGCGAGTTCTTCGCGCCAAACAGGCCGTTCTTCCGGCTGACACCCTTGCCCGTGAAGCTGGAACTGCTCGAGGCACTGGGCCTCGATGTCGTTTTCGTCCTGCCCTTCGACCGGCCGCTGGCCGATTTGTCGGCAGATGCGTTCGCCACCGATGTCCTCGGTGAGGCGTTCGGCGCCCGTCACGTCGTGGTGGGCTACGATTTTGTCTACGGCAACGGCCGAACGGGTACGGTTACGCAACTTGCGGCCTCGGGCGAAGCCGCTGGCTATGGCGTCGACGTGGTGGAGCCGGTGCAGCTTGAGGAAAAGACGGTCTTTGCCTCCAGCGCGATCCGGGAGCATTTGTCTGAGGGGCGGATACGGGAAGCCGCCGAACAACTCGGCTATTGGTGGCGGGCTCGGGGCTCGGTTGCCCATGGCGCCGGGCGCGGGCAGGGGCTCGGCTTCCCGACGGTGAATTTCAAGCTGTTGCCCGGCCAGGACGTTTGCCACGGCATCTACGCCATGCGCGTACACCATGCGGGCGGCCGGCACGACGCGGCGGGCTATGTGGGGCCGCGTCCCACGTTCGGGGCAGGCGAGCCCGCGCTTGAGGCCTTCCTATTCGACTTCACCGGCGACCTCTACGATCAGACCATCGAGGTGGAATTCATCGACTTCATTCGCCCCGACCAGGCCTTCCCCGACGGCGAGGCGCTGGCGGCGCAGATGGACAAGGACTGCGAGGCCGTGCGGGCCGTGCTGGCGAATGTCGACGCCAGCGATCCGATGCGGCGATTCCCGCTCGGGGCCGCTCTCGCCACGCGGACACTGGATTGTAGCTAGCCCGGTTGCTAGAACGCCTCGCAACTCGAATCGCGCCTTCCGCGATCCAACACGGGCGGAAATAGAAATCATGGTCACCAAGTCGAAGAGCGGCAAGGGCGCTCCCAAACGTAAGAGCGCCGCCAGCCCCGCACGCAAGAAGAAGACCAAGACGGCGGGCAGGACAATCAGCACGGCGAAGAAGCCGACAGCCAAGAAGGCGCCTGCAAAGAAGGCTGCGCCGAAGAAAGCGGTGAAGAAGACCGCTAAAACGACCGTGGCCAAGAAGAGCGTGGCGAAGAAGACCGTTACCAAGAAGCGCACCACGAAAAAAGCCGCGCCGAAGAAGGTTGTGGCCAAGAAGGTCTCCGCGAAGAAGACGACTAAGAAGACCGTGAGGAAGGCGGCGCCGAAAAAGACCGTTGCAAAAAAGACGGCACGGAAGACGAGCGCCAAGAAAGTCGGCGCGAAAAAGACGGTCGCCAAGAAGGTGTCGGCGAAGAAAGCACCAGCGAAGAAGACTGCTGCCAAAAAGTCGGCCACGAAGAGGCCTGTCGCCAAGAAGACCACGGTTACGAAGTCGACGGCCAAGAAAGCCGCGCCGAAAAAAGCGGTGAAGAAGACCGCGAAGAAGCGCGTGACCAAGGCCCGCGTGGCCACGAAGGCCGCGGCGCCCAAGAAGGCGGTCGCGCCGAAGAAGGAGGCCCCGGCGAGAAAGACAACGACCAAGACAACAACGGCGTCCCACAAAGCCGCCAAGCCAAAGACGATCGCGAAAAAGACTGAGATGACGGACACCACAACGCCCCCCGCACCTGAAGCGGCACCGAAACCGGTGCAGCCGCAAACGGAGCGGGACTGGAGCGAGACGCTATTCCTGCCCAAGACCGAGTTTCCGATGAAGGCGGGCCTGCCGAAGCGCGAGCCGGAGCTGCTGCAGCGCTGGGCCGAAATGGGCCTTTACGGGCGGCTGCGCGAGAAGGGCCAGACCCAAGAAAAATTCGTGCTGCATGACGGCCCGCCCTATGCGAACGGCCATCTTCATATCGGGCACGCGCTCAACAAGATCCTGAAGGACGTGATCTGCCGCTCCCAGTCCATGATGGGCAAGGACGCCAACTATGTACCGGGCTGGGACTGCCACGGCCTTCCCATCGAATGGAAGGTCGAGGAGGAGAAGTATCGGTCCAAGGGCAAGGCCAAGCCGGACTTCGCCGACTCCGAGGCTATCGTCGCCTTTCGCCGCGAATGCCGCGCCTATGCGGAGCATTGGCTGGACGTGCAGCGCGACGAGTTCAAGCGCCTCGGTATCGAGGGTGACTGGGACGATCCGTACACGACGATGAACTACAAGGCCGAGTCCACCATCGCGCGCGAACTGATGAAGTTCGCGATGAATGGACTCCTGTATCGCGGCTCCAAGCCCGTGATGTGGTCCGTGGTGGAGCGCACGGCGCTCGCGGAAGCCGAAGTCGAGTATCAGGAGATCGAGAGCCCAGCGATCTACGTGAAGTTCCCGGTCATGTTCGCGACGGACGACAATCCCGATCCCGGCTTCCTGCAGCATGCTTCGGTGGTGATCTGGACGACGACGCCGTGGACGATTCCCGGCAACCGGGCGGTCTCCTATTCGCCGGCCATTTCGTACGGCCTCTACGAGATCACCCAGGCGCCGGAAGACAATTGGGCCAAGGTCGGCGAGCGGCTGATCCTGGCGGATGCGCTGGCCGAGACCGTCAAGACTGCGGCCCGTATCGAGGGCTGGCATCGCGCCGGCGACGTGACTTCCGCGATGCTCAGTCAGGTCATGTGCGCGCATCCCTTGCGCGACGAGGGCGCTTACCGGTTCAAGGTGCCTCTGCTCGCGGGCGATCACGTCACCGAGGATGCGGGTACCGGCTTCGTGCACACCGCGCCCGGTCATGGCGCGGACGACTACAACATATGGGTCGAAAGCGAGCGGCTCCTGCGAGACCGGGGCATCGACAAGACCATCCCCTTCACGGTCGACGAGGCCGGCTTCTTCACCAAGGATGCGCCGCGCTTCGAGGGCAAGCGCGTGGTCGACGACAAGGGCAAGTTCGGCGACGCCAACGAAACCGTTATC
This sequence comes from Methyloceanibacter sp. wino2, assembly GCF_003071365.1. NCBI lineage: Bacteria > Pseudomonadati > Pseudomonadota > Alphaproteobacteria > Hyphomicrobiales > Hyphomicrobiaceae > Methyloceanibacter > Methyloceanibacter sp. wino2. Next base: position 1,064,661 of record NZ_CP028960.1, on the reverse strand, counting down.
CGTGCGCTCATGGACGCGAAGGCGCTGCTGGCCCGCGCGCGTTACAAGCACGACTATCCGCATTCCTGGCGGTCCAAGAAGCCCATTATCTTCCGGGCGACGCCCCAATGGTTCATCGCCATGGACAAGGACTTCGAGGCCGGCGACAGCCTGCGCGCCCGCGCCATGGACGCGATCGAGGCGACTCGCTTCGTGCCGCCCCAAGGGGAGAAGCGCATCAAGGGCATGGTCGAGACCCGGCCTGACTGGGTCGTCTCGCGCCAGCGGGCCTGGGGCGTGCCCATCACCGTATTCGTGCATAAGGAGACCGGCGACGTCATTCCGCGCGGGGACTTCAATGCGTCCGGCGAACTGATCGACCGCATCGCCGCCGCGTTCGAGGCCGAGGGCGCGGACGCGTGGTTCGTCGACGGCGCGAAAGAGCGCTTTCTGGACGGTCTCGTGGACGATCCGGACGCCTGGGAGAAGGTCGGTGACATTCTCGACGTCTGGTTCGACTCCGGGTCCACCCATGCCTTCGTGCTGGAGCAGCGCCCGGATCTGAAATGGCCGGCCTCGCTCTATCTCGAAGGCTCGGACCAGCACCGCGGCTGGTTCCAGTCCTCGCTTCTGGAGGGCTGCGGTACGCGCGGCCGCGCGCCGTTCGACGAAGTGCTCACCCATGGCTTCGTCAACGACGAGGATGGGCGCAAAATGTCGAAGTCGCTCGGCAACGTGGTCTCGCCGCAAAAAGTCATCGAACAATCGGGTGCGGAGATCCTGCGGCTGTGGGCCATGAGCTCCGATTATGCGGATGACTTGCGCATCGGGCCGGACATCCTCAAGGCGAACGTGGATTCGTATCGCCGCCTAAGGAACACGCTGCGCTTCCTGCTCGGCAATCTCGCGCACTATCACGACGACCTCACCGTCGCCTATGACGAGATGCCCGAACTCGAGCGCTACATGCTTGCCCGTATCGCCGAGCTCGATGCGTCGGTGCGCGAAGGCTACATCGTCTACGACTTCAAACGCGTCTTCCACGCGCTGCTGAATTTCTGCGTCAACGATCTGTCGGCGTTCTATTTGGACATCCGCAAGGACGCGCTTTATTGCGATCCGCACGACAGCCGCACCCGGCGCGCGGCGCTTACGGTCATGGATCGGCTTTTCGCCGCGCTCACGGCCTGGCTTGCGCCCATGCTGTGCTTCACCATGGAGGAGGCCTGGCTGACGCGCTTCCCGAACGACAAGGGCTCGGTTCATTTGCGTGACTTCCCCGATGTGCCGGACGAGTGGGATGACGCAGGGCTCCGCGAGAAGTGGCGGAAGGTGCGGCAGATCCGCCGTACCGTGACGGGCGCGCTCGAGATCGAACGGCGCGAACGGCGCATCGGCTCGAGCCTCGAAGCCGCACCGGTCGTCTATGTCGCCGACGAGGATTTGCGCGGCGCGCTCGAGGGGCTCGACCTGGCCGAAATCGCGATCACCAGTGGGGCGCGCCTCGTTCCCGGCGAGGGGCCGGCGGACGCCTTCCGGCTCGAGGATGTACCTGCCGTGGCGGTGGTCTTCGCACGCGCCGAAGGCAACAAATGTGCGCGGTCGTGGAAGGTCCTTCCCGAAGTCGGGGCCGATCCCGAGTTTCCGACCTTGTCGCCCCGCGATGCCGAAGCCGTTCGCCAGTTCGACCGGCGCGCCGGGCAGGCGGGGTAGCGGCATGCTTCGTCACTGGTTCTGGGGACCCTATTCGCCGCTCGGGCTTCTCGTGGCCTTGGCGACGCTGGTGGCGGACCAGGGGAACAAGCTGTGGATGCTCTATGTCTACGACATCGGCACCAAGCAGCCCGTCGAGGTCACGCCGTTCTTCGACCTGATCCTCGTATGGAACAAGGGCATCAGCTATGGGCTGCTCCAGCAGGATGAGCTGCTCGGGCGTCTGGCGCTCGTCGCGTTTGCTATTGTCGTGAGCTTGGCCTTGATCGCCTGGCTCGCCCGGATATCGACGGGCCTGACGGCCGTTGCCATCGGTCTCATCGTCGGCGGCGCGGCCGGGAATGCCATCGACCGGGCCGTGCACGGCGCCGTGGCGGACTTCTACTCGCTCCACGCCTTCGGCTTTCAGTGGTACATCTTTAATATCGCCGATGTAGCCATCGTTGCCGGGGTGGTCGGACTCCTGTATGACTCGCTTTTCGGGGGTCACAAAAAGGCCGGAAACCCCTCTAAAATGTAAACAAATCCAGATTTTTGGGGATTTGAGGGGACTCTTGGGGCACGTCACAGCCATAAATGCCGGACGCCGGCTTGGAACGATCGCGGCAATGCTTGCCTGCGCGGCGCTCCTTGGCGGCTGCGGCGGCGTCGAGCTCGAAGGCAAAGTCTTCGACTACGCCGGCCTATCCGGCAAGGTCGGCGGTCCGAAGGTCGACCCCACGATGAGCGCGCGGGCCCCTCTCATGGTGCCGCCGAACACCCGAAGTCTTCCCGCCCCGACCGAGAACCGCTCTATCGCCGCGGCTCGCCAGGATTGGCCGGACGATCCGGAAAAGGTCCGGGTGCGCGAGGTCGAGCAGCAGAAGGCCGTGGTAGCCGAGGCGGAGGCTGCCGCCGAGCCGCTGAACGCCTACGCGGGCAAAGAGACCCTTATCGACAAGCTCTTCCAGGGCGGCAAGAAGAAGAGGATCGAGGAACCGGTTCCCGACGTGCCGGAGCCGGACGCATCGGATGCCATCCCGGGATCGAGGTCGACCGTCGCTACGAGCAGTCAGCCGATCACGCCGCACCGGGCGGAGGCGCCGCTCCCCGACCAGAACAGACAGGCCTTCGAGCCGAAGACGCCGAACAGCTACAAGAGCGGTTCAGGCACCCAAAGGGGCCTGTACTAGGCTAGCGCCGCCCCGCGGCGCGGCTTGCGGATGGGTTAACCCACCGCGCAATCACCCGGAAACCTTGCGAATCTGTAAGTTTGGCCGCCGCACGGCGACGGCTAAACTTGTTTGAATCGACGGATCGGGCGTCCCACATGTTAGGGTAGCGTCCAGAAGGCGTTGCGAGCGCCGTGGCGTTCGTTCGGCGTCACTTCCTCTAGCCTTCCGCTAAAGGTGCTGATGAATGTTCAAACACTGGATCGCCGCGTCCCTCTTCCGGACCGGTTTGGTCATAACCCTGGTGAGCCTATCCATGCCAGTTGCTACCCTTACCGCTGAGGCCGAGAAGGCGCCCGCGCCATCCGCCGCGCCGCAAAAGGCTTCGAAGAAGGCCTTCGAATTCAAGTTGGAGAACGGGCTCGACGTGGTCGTCATCCCGGATCACCGTGCCCCGGTCGTCACCCAGATGATCTGGTACAAAGTCGGTGCTGCGGACGAACCCTACGGCGTATCCGGCATCGCTCATTTCCTCGAGCATCTGATGTTCAAGGGCACCGAGACCATCCCGGCAGGCCAGTTCTCGAAGATCATTGCCCGCAAGGGTGGGGACGACAATGCCTTCACCAGTCAGGACGTAACGGCCTATTTTCAGCGCGTCGCCAAGGATCGACTTGCCTCCGTGATGGAGATGGAGGCCGACCGCATGAAGAACCTGCGTCTAACCGAGAACGATGTGAACACCGAGCGCAACGTGATCCTCGAGGAGCGGCGCTCCCGGGTCGACAACGATCCGAGCAGCCTCCTGCAAGAGCAGATGATGGCCGCCCTTTACCGCAATCACCCCTACGGCATTCCGGTCATCGGCTGGGAGCACGAGATCGCGAAGCTCAACCGGGAAGATGCGTTCGCGTTCTACGACCGGTTCTATGCGCCCGACAATGCAGTCTTGGTCGTCGCCGGCGACGTGGAGCCCGACGAAGTGCGGGCCCTCGCCGAAGAGACCTTCGGCAAGGTTCCGGCGCATGGTGAGTTGATCAAGCGCGAGCGTCCCGCCGAGCCGAAGCATGATGCCTCGGTCACCGTCACGCTCGAGGACCCCCGTGCCGGCCGAACGACCGTCCAGCGTCTCTACATCGCGCCGAGTTACACCACCGGGAAGCCCGGCGAGGCTGAAGCGCTCGAGCTTCTTGCCCGGATCATGGCGCATGGCAGCACGGGCCGCATCTACAAGAGCCTGGTCGTCGACAAGGAGGCAGCGGCCTCGGCGGGTGGCTGGTACTCGGAATCGGGGCTCGACTCCGGCCGTATCGGCTTCTACGCGATCGCCGGCGACAATGACACGCCCGAGGAGATGGAAGCCGCGATCGACGCGGTCATCGAAGACGTTCGCGTCAACGGCGTGACCCAGCAAGAGCTCGATCGGGCGCGCGCCGCGCTCCTGGCCGAGTACGTCTACAACTCGGACTCCATCTCGCGCATGGCCCGGCAGTATGGCTGGCGTCTGGCGGTGGGGCTCGATGTCGAGGACGTCGAGGATTGGCCGAACCGGATCAAGGCGGTCACGACCGACGACGTCCGCAAGGTGGCGGTGGATCATCTCTTGGACGAGAATTCGGTGACGGGCATCCTCAAGCCCGCGCCGGAGCACACGAGCAAGGTACAGGAAAAGCCGGTACCTGCGGCTACCAAGGACAAGTCATAAGATGCCGGTTACGGTCCGCACCTCGCTGGCGGTGTTTGGCCTGTGTCTCGCCGTCGCGGCACAGATGTTTCTTACTCCCTCCGCGATGGCCCAGAAGGCGCTGCCCGACTCCGCGGCGCCGTTGGCCAAAGAGACCGCTCAAGGAAATACGATGAGTATCCAAGAAGTCACGAGCCCGGGCGGTATCAAGGCCTGGCTTGTAGAGAGCCACGTCAATCCGCTGATCTCGATCCGCTTCGCCTTTTTCGGCGGTGCGGCCCAGGATGCGCCCGGGAAAGAGGGGCAGGCTTATTTCGTGACCTCGATGATGGACGAGGGCGCGGGCGACCTCGACGCGACCGCGTTCCAGGAGCGTTCGGAATCCTTGGCGATGCAGTTGGATTTCGATGCCAGCCGCGACGTCATGCTGGGCTCGCTGCAAACCCTGACCGAAAACAAGGACGAAGTGTTTGAGCTGGCCCGTCTCGCCATGACGGAGCCGCGCTTCGACGAAAGCGCGACGGCACGTGTTAAGGCGCAGATCCTGGCCGGGCTCAAATACGACGAGAACGACCCTGCCACGGTCGCCTCCATTGCCTGGGATCGCCTGGCTTTCCGCGACCATCCCTATGGCCGTCCCGTCAAGGGTTCGCCTGAATCGATCAGCGCGATCACGGACGACGACCTCCACGACTATGTCCATCGCGTCTTCGCGCGGGACAAGCTCGTCGTTTCCGCCGTCGGCGACATCACGCCCGAGGAACTCGGAAAGGCCCTGGACACCCTGTTCGGTGGCCTCCCCGAGAAGGCCGACCTGCGTGACGTGGAGGACGCCGAGCCGCCGCTCGGCCCCGCGCGCGAAGTCATCAAGATGAATGTTCCGCAGTCCTTCGCGCAGTTCGGTTTCCGTGGCATCGCGCGGCACGACGACGACTTCATCCCGGCTTACATCCTGAACTACATCATCGGCGGCGGCGGTTTTTCATCGCGGCTGATGGAGGAGGTTCGCGAGAAGCGCGGGCTCGCCTACTCGGTGACGTCCAACCTCTTCCCTTATCAGCATGGGTCGGTCTTTGTCGGCAATGTCGCGACGAAGAACGAGGCCGTCGGTCAATCCCTGAAAGTGATTCAGGACGAGTTGGAGGATGTGGCGGAGAACGGTCTGACCGAGGACCAGCTCGATGCGGCGAAGTCCTATCTCACGGGCGCCTACGCCTTGCGGTTCGAGTCCTCGTCGAGCATCGCCAATCAGCTCCTGTGGATTCAGATCGAGGATCTCGGCATCGACTATGTCACCAAGCGCAACGCGCTGATCGAGGCGGTGACGCTTGACGATATCAAGCGCGTCGCAGCCCGCTTGCTCGCCGCGGATCAACTCATCACCACGATCGTGGGCCAGCCCGTCGAGGAACCCGTCACCGAAGGCGCGCCGGGCTAGGCTGCTGCCGGGCTGGGCGGTCGGCCTGCCGGGCTTTCTCGGCTACAGAATCGGGTATGGTGAGACCCGCCCGGCACGGATGCGCAGCGCGTCAGGCCGGGGCAATCGGCTCAGGGCACGAGAGACAAGGCATGGCCATTCGTCAGCTGCCGCCGAATCTCATCAATCGCATTGCCGCGGGTGAGGTGGTCGAGCGGCCCGCAAGCGTCGTCAAGGAATTGGTGGAAAACGCGATCGACGCGGGAGCGTCGCGCATCGACGTGACCGTGAGCGGGGGCGGGCTTCAGCTCATCCGGGTGGCCGATGACGGCGCGGGCATGAGCGCGGGCGATCTGGATCTCGCCATCGAGCGCCATGCCACGTCCAAGCTCAAGGGCGAGGATCTCTCCCACATCCTGACGCTGGGCTTCCGCGGCGAAGCGCTGCCGTCCATCGGCGCCGTTGCCAGGCTCCGCATCACCAGCCGGGCCCGGGACTCAGGTGAGGCATTCAGCATCGAGGTCGACGGCGGCCGCAAGGCGCAGCTGAAGCCCGCAGCGCGTTCCGCCGGCACCGACGTCGAGGTACGCGATCTTTTCTATGCCACCCCCGCCCGCCTCAAATTCATGAAGACCGAGCGGGCCGAAACCACCGCTATCACCGATGCCGTGAAGCGCCTGGCGATGGCCCATCCGGAGGTGGCGTTTTCACTCTCCAACGGCGAGCGCACCACGCTGCGGCTGGACGCTAGTCCGCCCGGCCTTCTCGACCACGGCTTGGCCCGTCTCGGGCGCATAATGGGTGCCGAGTTCGTGGACGACGCTCTCCCGGTCTCCGCGACCCGCGGCACGGTCAGGGTCGAGGGATATGCGGGCCTGCCCACACTCCACCGTCCGAACGGGCTCAGCATCTATCTCGTGGTCAACGGGCGCCCGGTGCGCGACCGCCTGATCGCCGGCACGGTCCGGGCGGCCTACGGGGACCTCGTACCGCGCGGCCGCTATCCCATGGTGGCGCTGTTCGTGGATATGCCGCCCGAGGAGGTCGATGTGAACGTGCACCCGGCCAAGACGGAGCTGCGGTTTCGCGACGCCAACGGCATGCGGTCGCTGCTGATCGGCGCCGTGCGGGAGGCACTCGGTGAGGCCGGTCACCGTGCGACCGGCAGTCTGGCCCACGAGGCCTTGCAGCGCATGCGCCCGGTCGAATACGTCTCGCCCACGGAGGACACCGGACCGCGCGTCTATCAGAGCGGGCCGCAGGCCTATGCCGGGGCGCAAAGAGCCTGCTACCCGGCGCCCGGCCGGGCGGGCTTCAATGACCAGGCTCAGGCGCCGCTCGGAGGCGTCGCGGCGCCCTCGGCGGACATGCGCGGGCGACGGCGCTCGAGGGACCCACGGACGCATATCCGCTCGGCGCCGCGCGCGCCCAGATCCAGGACACCTTCATCATCGCGCAAACCGGCGATGCGCTCGTTATTGTCGATCAACACGCCGCCCATGAGCGGCTGGTCTATGAGCGCCTGAAAGCGGCGCTCGATAATGGCGGCGTGGCGCGGCAGATGCTGCTGATCCCCGACATTGTGGAACTGGCGCCCGAGGCCGTCGACAGTCTGCTCGGGGCCGCGGACGAATTGGAGCGGTTCGGTCTCGTCATCGAAAGCTTCGGCCCGCAAGCCCTTGCTGTCCGGGAAGTGCCGGCGCTGCTCGGCGCCTGCGATACGCGGACGCTCCTCACCGATCTCGCAGGTCTTCTCATGGAAGCCGAAGACGGGAGCGGCGCACAGGTCTTGCGCGACCGGCTCGATCACGTCCTCGCCACCATGGCCTGCCATGGCAGCGTGCGTGCGGGACGGCGCCTATCGCCCGAGGAGATGAACGCGCTGCTGCGGGACATGGAGAAGACGCCGTTCTCCGGCCAGTGCAATCACGGGCGCCCCACCTATGTGGAGCTGAAGCTCACCGACATCGAAAAGCTGTTCCAACGCCGCTAGGCGTCTCTCACAGCTCGACGCGATCCTTGCCGCGATGGCTCTCGACGCAGGACTTCAGGGCCTCCAGAGCTTCGCCCGTCTTTGGGCGCTGAAGCACAAACTCCTTCTCCGGGAGATTGACGCGGAACTCCTTGCCCTCGCTGATGGCGCGGGCCAGCGGGCTCCCGCTCTCGATTGGAATGAGGATGCCGTTGTCCGCCACGACGTCGGCCATCGCCGCGACCGAGTCGATCCCTTCCACGTGGACCAGCGTGGGTTTCTGCTCGCCCGGTTTCAGCTTGAGAGCCGGGTCGGCGACGATCATCCCGAGATCGTTGCTGAGGGTCATGACGAAGCCGACCGTCGTGTGCTCGGGATCGGGCATGAGAATTGTGCAATCGGTGAAGACGCCTTCGCCATTGAAATTGGCGCGTCCCTGCCAATCGCCGGTCTGGAACGTGTCCCCGCTCGGCGAGGCGGCGGCGAGAACCAACCCGAGACAGGTGAATGCCAATAGTCGCATCGTCTTCTCCTTCAACGCTCGTATCGAGCGATCGCGATCTCGGTGTCGCCGTAGCGGCGGCGGTCGATCTCAACCAGACTTTCCGGCCAGTTCGGCGGCTCTCCCGCCCGTTCTTCCAGCACGACCACGGCATTGGGCGCAAGCCAACCGCCCTCCAGGGCGCTCTGCAGCGAGGTTGGCCCCAATCCTTTGCCATAGGGCGGGTCGCAAAACACCAAGTCAAACGGGCTCATCGTGCCCACGGGGCCGAGCCGGGTGGCATCGCGCCGCCAGATCTTGCTCACGCCGGTGAGCCCGAGCGCTTCCACATTGCGGCGGATCGTACCGCGCGCGCCGGCGTCTTCCTCGATGAAGAGGCAGTAGCGGGCGCCGCGAGAGACCGCCTCCAGACCCAACGCGCCGGAGCCCGAGAATAGGTCGAGGACGCGCGTGCGCTCGAACGCGATCTCCGGCGCGCCATGGGTGAGGACGTTGAACAGCGCCTCGCGGACCCGGTCCGACGTTGGGCGCGTGTTCAGGCCTTTGGGCGCATCGAGCGACTTGCCCTTGAAGCGTCCGGCGACGATGCGCATCAGCTCTTCACACCGAGTTCTCGGGCGAGTGTGGGGCCGAGTTGGTCGGCGATCACCTTGCGTTTGACCTCGTCCACCGTCCCGGTCGGCAGATCGCCCAAGGAGAAGGGGCCGAAGGAGGTGCGGATCAGCCGGGTCACGGTGAGGCCCAGATGCGCGGCGATGCGCTTCACTTCGCGGTTCTTGCCTTCGCGCAGCCCGATGAGCAGCCAGACATTGCTGCCTTGGGTCCGTTCGATCTTGGCCTCGATGGGCCCGTAACGGATGCCGTCGATGGTGACGCCGCCCTTGAGGGCATCGAGCGCGCCCTGGCTGACCTGGCCGTGCGCTCGCACGCGATAACGCCGGACCCAGCCCGTGCTCGGAAGCTCTAAGTGGCGCGCCAAGGCGCCGTCAGTCGTCAGCAGCAGCAGGCCCTCGGTGTTGATGTCGAGGCGTCCGATGGAGACCACGCGCGGCAGCGTGTCGGGCAGGTTGGCGAAAACAGTGGGCCGGCCCTCCGGATCCTTGTGGCTTGTCACGAGGCCCTTCGGCTTGTTGTAGCGCCACAGACGGGGCGCGTGCAGGGAGGGGAGGGGCTCCCCGTCCACCAGGATCGTGTCCTCCGCGCTCACCACATGAGCGGGGGTCGTCAGGACCGTGCCGTTGACGCTGACGCGGCCGGCCTCGATCCATTTCTCCGCGTCGCGGCGGGAGCACAGCCCGGCATGGGCGATCGCCTTGGCGATGCGCATCGGCTCCAACTCGCGCTTGGGCGGCGCGGGGCGCGTGCGGCTGCGTTTCCGCGGCGCTTGACCGCCGGTCGCCCGTTCGTTCACCTTTGCTTTCATGACGGCGAAGCTTGCAGAAGATGGCGCTTCCGGCAAGCGCTCCAAATCGACCCCGATGGATCTCGCGCTGGACGAAGCGCGCGCGGCAGCAGGCCGTGGCGAGGTGCCGGTCGGCGCGGTCGTTGTCGATGGGAACGGGTCGGTGCTGGCGAAGGCCGGCAATCGCACGCTGGAGCTGCGCGATCCCACGGCTCATGCCGAAATTTTGGCGCTGCGGGCTGCAGCCGCGGCGCTTGGCAGCGAGCGGCTGATCGACTGCGATCTCTACGTGACGCTCGAGCCCTGCGCCATGTGCGCGGGCGCGATTTCGTTCGCCCGCATCCGGCGTCTTTATTTCGGGGCAAGCGATCCCAAGGGCGGCGCCGTGGAGCACGGCCCACGCTTCTTCAGCCAGTCCACCTGCCATCATGCCCCCGAAATCTATGGGGGCATCGGCGAGACGGCGTCGTCGTCGTTGCTACGGGATTTCTTCGCCGCGCGGCGCTGAGCGTTCCGGAACGAACGCGTAAGACACGAGTGACGATGGGGGGGGGCGGCGAGCGCTAACGGCTAGCGATAGGGACGCGGGAGCGGGGCGTTCTGATTATGCGGCCAATAACGCATGGGATACTGGTTCCGCTGGATCGCCTCGTTCTCGACATTGCCCCAGCTATAGGGCACGAAGCCGATATAGGACGACCAGCCCTTACGGCCCGGACCCTGGGCGTAATACGGGTAGACGGGCGTGCGGTCGCGTTTGAAGATTCTCTTGACCTGATGAACGTCGACGCCGGGTGCTTCGGGCCCTGTGATCACGCCGCCCATCGCATTGGCGGGGGCGGACCACGTCAGCAGCCAGAGATAGAAAAGGATCGCAACGACGCCCACAACGCCGGAAACGGTCTTCTTGGAAATGGGCATATCGAATGTCATCGCGCGATTCTCAGATGCTGGCTGTGCGTTAGCTTGTCTTGGAGATAGTGACGCCATCGTGAAAACACAACATTTTCCGGTGACAAAAACGGGGCGAAACGGTGCCCGACGGTTTTCCTATGGCGTTAGGGTGAATTTCTCCCTAATGCGCCGCCGACGGACGAAGTCTCAGACGCCGCGCTTCAGAGCCCGCCAGCCGATATCGCGACGGCAGAAGCCGCCGGGCCAGTCGATCGCATCCACCGCCTTATAGGCGCGGGTCTGCGCCTGGGCGATGTCCTCCCCGAGCGCCGTCACGCCGAGCACGCGGCCGCCGCTGGCGAGAAGCCGGGGCCCGTCGCGCGTCGTGCCTGCGTGAAAGATTGCGGTGCGCGGATCGGCGCCGGCCCGCTCGAGCCCCTTGATCTCGGTGCCTTTGTCGTATGCGCCCGGATAGCCCTTCGCCGCCATCACCACGCAGAGCGCCGCGTCGGCCTCCCAGTCCAGGGTCACACCTGCGAGCTTTCCTTGCGCCGTCGCCAGCAGCACGGGCAGGAGGTCCGACTTCAGCCGCATCATCAGCGGCTGTGCCTCCGGGTCGCCGAAGCGCACATTGTATTCGATGAGTTTCGGCGCCCCGTCCTCGATCATCAGCCCCGCATAGAGCACGCCCTTGAACGGCGTCCCGCGCGCCTTCATGGCCGCGACCGTTGGCAGGATGATTTCGTCCATGGTCCGGGCGCATAGCGCCTCGGTCATGATGGGGGCGGGGGAGTAGGCGCCCATGCCGCCCGTGTTGGGACCCTGGTCGCCGTCGTGGACGCGCTTGTGATCCTGGGCCGTTGCCAGCGGCAGGGCAGTCTCGCCATCGACGAGCGCGAAGAAGCTCGCCTCTTCGCCGCCCAGAAACTCTTCGACGACGACTTCCGCGCCGGCCGCGCCGAAAGCCCCCTCGAAACAGGCGTCGATGGCGGCATCGGCCTCGTCCCGGCTTTCGGCGATAACGACGCCTTTGCCGGCGGCAAGACCATCGGCCTTGATCACGATCGGCAGTTTCTGCTCAGCCAGATAGGTCTTGGCGGCGGCGGCGTCCGTGAAGCGTCCGTAGGCGGCGGTGGGGATGCCGAACTCGGTGCAGAGGTCCTTGGTGAAACCTTTCGAGCCCTCCAAAGCCGATGCCGCCTTGGACGGGCCGAATACGGGGATGCCTTGCGCCTCCAGATCGTCCGCGAGGCCAGCAACCAGCGGCGCCTCGGGGCCGATGACCACGAGCCCGATCTGCTTCTCCGCGCAGAATTTGGCGACCGCGCCATGATCGCCCACATCGAGCTCGACCAGTTCGGCGGTCTCGGCGATGCCTGCATTTCCGGGCGCGCAGTAGAGCGTGTCGAGGAGAGGGCTCTGCGCCAGTTTCCAGGCCAGCGCATGCTCGCGCCCGCCGCCGCCGATGAGAAGTACGTTCACGACTGTCGTTGCCCCGCTTGTTCCGCCAACCCTGCGCCTGTATGCCCTAATGGTAAGGTCATGCCGCTTGAAGGAAGTCGCGCTCTTAGCACGACAACGGCAGTTTAGAAGAAGAGACGCCCTGAATGGCACCCCGCAATCCACAGCCTGAGTCGACCAACGTCACCGAATACTCGGTGTCGGAGCTGGCTTTTGCGCTGAAGCGCACCGTCGAGGACGCCTACGGCCTCGTGCGCCTGCGCGGCGAGGTCTCGGGCTATCGCGGGCCGCATGCCTCCGGCCATTGCTATTTCCGGCTGAAGGACGAGAACGCGGCCATCGAGGCGGTGGTCTGGCGCGGCACATTCTCGCGGCTGAAATTCAAACCTGAGGAAGGTCTGGAGATCGTCGCCAAGGGCAAGATCACCACCTATCCCGGCGGGTCGAAATATCAGATCGTGATCGAGGACCTGGAGCCGGCGGGCGCCGGCGCGCTCATGGCGCTGCTGGAGCAGCGCAAGAAGCAGCTTGCCGCCGAGGGCCTGTTCGACGAGGAACGCAAACAGGAGCTGCCCTTTCTGCCGGACGTCATCGGCGTGGTGACCTCGCCTACGGGCGCCGTCATCCGCGACATTCTTCATCGCCTCGGCGACCGCTTCCCGTCCCATGTCATCGTGTGGCCCGTGCGGGTGCAAGGCGACACGTGCGCGGCGGATGTCGCCGCGGCCATCGCCGGCTTCAACGCAGGCGCCGCCACGGAAGGTATTGTCCCGGACCTCATCATCGTGGCGCGGGGCGGCGGCAGCCTGGAAGATCTTTGGGGCTTCAACGAGGAGATCGTCGTGCGGGCCGCGGCCGCGAGCGCCATTCCGCTGATCTCCGCCGTCGGCCACGAGACGGACTGGACCTTGATCGACCTCGTGGCCGACTACCGGGCGCCGACTCCAACCGCGGCGGCCGAGCGCGCCGTCCCGGTTCGCTCCGAACTTCTGAGCGCCGTGCAGACCTACGGCGTGCGCATGGCCGGCACGATGCGCCGGGCGGTGGAGCATTGGCGCAGCCGTGTCACGGCCTCAGCCCGAGGCCTGCCCGCAGGGAAGCCATTCTGGGCCTGCCGCGCCAGCGGCTCGATACGGCGAGTGGTCGGCTTCTCCAGTCCTTGCGGGCGAACACCCAGAGCCATCGGGCCGTTCTGGCGCGTACGGCGGCTGCTTTGCGGCCGGGCTAGTAGCCCGCCGCGCCGCCACGGCACGCGACTTGCTCAAGCGCCTCGATCGGGACCGTGCCCGGGCCATCACCGCTCGTGTCGAGAAGGCGCGCCAGCGGCTCGATGCGCAGGCGAAGCTCTTGGGTACGCTCGGCTATCACAACGTCCTTGCGCGCGGATTTGCGCTCATCCGAGACGCGGAGGGCGCGATGGTGCGCAGCGCCGGCGCCGTCCATGCGGGCGAGGCGCTCGACATTCAGTTCTCGGATGGCCATATCGGTGCCCAGGTGTTGGGCGACACACCAGCCGAGCCTGCGGCGCCGAAACCGAAGCCAGCTGGGACGGCGAGGAAAAAAGCCAAATCGAACCCTGACGGTTCTCAGGGAAGCCTGCTCTAGCGCTGGCACGTGCCCCGCGCTGACGCTAAGGTGCCCGAAACGAGGAAGACCACGACCGTGATGAATCGCTTCGAACGCAATTTCGGCTTCAAGGGTGAGGCCAAGCTCCGCTATCTCGATGGAGAGGTGCAGGTGGTCACGCCGGGCGAGTTTGTCCGCTGCGCCGTGACAGGCACGACCATTCCGCTCGACGAGCTGCGCTATTGGAGCGTCGCGTTGCAGGAGCCGTATGTGGATGCCGCCGCCTCGCTCAAGCGGGTCCGCGAGACATCTGAGAAATCCTAGCTGCTACTTTTTTGAAGACGCCTTCTCGAGCGTCTCTTCGAGCAACGCCTTCACGGCATCCTCGTCGTCGAAGTTGACGATGATCGGAAACGGCCGCGAGCGCTTTTTGAGCTCGGCGACAGCGCTCTCTTCCTCATCGTCGTCGTCCTCGGTGAGGCGCGCCCAGTCCTTCTCGGTCGTCACCAGCATCGCCTTCTTGGCTTCCGCCTCGTTCAACAAGCGCCGGGCTTCCTTCTCGGTGAAGCGGTGATGATCGCCGAAGCCGTAACTTGCAACGAGGCGCGCCCCGTTCGACTTCAGCGTTGCGAAGAATTTCGACGGCCGCGCGATGCCGGCGAAGCCGACCGCAGGCAGCACCGTGAGCCAGCGCGGGTCGCAATTGGGTGTGATCTTCGCCCGCAAGGCAGGCTTGCCGGCCGCCTCGAACCGCTTGATGAGCGCATCGCCTTTCTTGCCCTCGCCGATGACAAGCAGCGCATCGGCACGCGGCATCTGGGCGGCCAACGGTGCCCGCAACGGGCCGGACGGAATGACCTTGCCGTTGCCGAGCCCCGAGACTGCATCGACCACGATCAGCGACAAATCCTTCGCGAGCCCAGGATTTTGAAACCCGTCATCCATGACGATGACGTCGGCGCCCGTTTGTTCGATGGCCTTCGCGCCGGCCGCCCGGTCCGCGGAAACGAACGTGGGCGCGGTCTCCGCCAGCAGCAGGGCTTCGTCACCGACCTCGCTCGCATCGTGTCCGGCGACCTGGACCACATCCTTGGCGCTGCCGCCATAGCCACGCGTTAGAAAGGCGGGCGTCTTGCCCATGGATTTGAGGAGCCCCGCCAGAGCAATGGCCGTCGGGGTCTTGCCGCCGCCGCCGGACGTGAAGTTCCCAATGCAGATTACGGGGAGCCGAGACCGGTATTCCGGGTCCTGCGCCAGGCGCGAGGCCGTGCCGCGGCCGTAGAGTGCGGCGACGGGCGAGAGCAGGGCGGGCATGACTTTGGCGAGCGCGACTTTCGCGAAGCTCGCGCGCTTGCCATACCACCAGGACGGTGTCTCAAGAGGCATGTTGCAGCGGCACCTTCTCCGGGAAGTAGGCCTCGATCGCTTCCAGCGTCTTCGGCATCGCGCCCGTCATCGCGGCGACGCAGGCCTCGGCCTTGGCGTGGACTTCCTTGCGGGCCACCTCGTTCTGAAGCAGGTCGAGCACCGCATCGGCGAGGCTGCCGGCATCCTCGACCTCCCGCGCGCCGCCTGCCTTCAGGAGGTCAGCATACATTTCGCGGAAATTATGTACGTGCGGGCCGGCCAGGACGGCGGCGCCGAGCTTGATCGCCTCCACCGGGTTCTGGCCCCCGTGCTTAACCAGGGAACCACCGATAAACGCGACCGGCGTGAGCGCGTAGAACAGGCCGAGCTCGCCGATCGTGTCCGCCACATAGACGTCCGTGTTGGCGTCGATGCCGCCGCCTTGAGACCGCATCGAGACCTTCAGGCCGCGGGCACGCAGCGTCTCCGCGATTGCCGTACCGCGCTCGGGATGGCGCGGGACGATGACGGTGGCGATATCCGGCAACACCTCTTTGATCTTGGCGTGGGCCGCCCCGACGATCTCGTCCTCGCCGGGATGGGTGCTGGCCGCCAGCCAGACCGGCCGTCCCCAGAATGCGGCCGACAGGTCCGCTTTCGCGGCAGGATCGACGGGCGGCGGGGGCGCATCCGCCTTCAGATTGCCGGCAGCATAGGATTTGGGCGCGCCGAGTTGCGCGATCTGTTCGGCGAGCCGCTCGTTCTGCGCCAGGACAAGGTCGAAGGCGGAGAAGATCGGTCGGCTCATGCCTGGGCGACGTCGCCACCTCTTGTAGGAGGGGCCGGACATGCGGGCGTTGATCAGCAGCAGTGGCACGCCCGTCGCCTTCGTTTCCAGCACGAGGTTCGGCCACACCTCCGATTCCACCAGAACGGCGAGATCGGGACGCCAGTGGTCCAGAAAGCGCTTGAGGTAGCTGGTTCGGTCCAGCGGAACGTATTGATGGATCGCGCCTTCGGGCAGGCGCGTGCGGGCGTGACGTGCCGACGTTACCGTGGCCGTCGTCAGCAGGATGCGGATGTCCGGCCGGGCCTTCGCGATGTGCTCGATGAGTGGAAGCGCGGCGTTGGTTTCGCCCACCGACGCGGCATGAAACCAAACGAGGAAGCCCGAGGGCCGGGGGAGGGTCGCGATCCCGTAGCGTTCGGGACGCCGGTCGCGCTCTTCCTTGCCTTTACGCGTCCGCCACGCCAGCAGCAACGGGGCGACAGGCGCCGCAAGCTGGGTCGCTAGCCGGTAGGTCTTGAGGGCGGCGCCCGGTTTCAAGGCTTCTTCCTTGCTCAGAGGATCAGTCGCACCCACCAAGGCGTAGGCGCGCGCCATCGTCTCGGCGAGTGCGCTCTCGATCGCTTTCCGTCCTGCCTCGATCACTTCCGGATCCTCGGTGTCGGGGATACGAACGGGCTCGCCGACCACATAGGCCATTTTGGAAAAAGGCAGGTTGATCGTGAAGGCGCTCCAGGTGGAGAGCTTTATGGAGCGGCTTGTGGCAATGGCGTGCGGCACGACG
Organism: Methyloceanibacter sp. wino2; assembly: GCF_003071365.1. NCBI lineage: Bacteria > Pseudomonadati > Pseudomonadota > Alphaproteobacteria > Hyphomicrobiales > Hyphomicrobiaceae > Methyloceanibacter > Methyloceanibacter sp. wino2. The sequence goes on along the minus strand of NZ_CP028960.1, from coordinate 1,048,002 downwards.
GGGCGTCCCGACTTCGCGGCGATCGTGGCAATGCCGACCCCCGCGCGCCGTGCGGGACCCGGTGGCACGTCCGCCGTCATGCAGACGGATGCGCCCGATTCGAGCGACCTCAGCGTTTCCCGCATGGCCGAGGCGCCGCCGCGATTGCGCTTTCGTTTTCCGGCGCCCGCGCCGCGGATAAGCTCCATGCCGAAGCGGCGCAGCACATCGCCGATCAGCTCGGCGTCGCCATGGCGCGACACCATGGCCTTCACCTCCGCCTCGCGCTCCGGTTTCATGATCGGCAGCATCATGAACTGGCCGTGCCAGATCGAGAGGATTTGCGGGTGTTGGGCAAACAGCTTGGCGTCGGTGTCTTCCGGTTCGCGCACCAGGGTGCTGGTGGCGTAGACAAAGCGGATGTAGCTGGAGGCAAGCTTGCTCAGGAAGGCCGTGCCTTGCTCCGATGCGAGGAAACGCTTCACCATCCCGCTGCGCCGCTATTCGCCTGGAACGGCGACGGCGGGCTCGTCGCCGGCGGAGGCCTGCTCCAAAGCGCCGGCAATGCCGAACTGCGTACGGTGCAGCCGCGTATAAAGCCCTCCGCGCGAGACGAGTTCGTCATGGCGCCCGGTCTCGACGATACGGCCCTTGTCGAGCACGCAGATGAGATCGGCTTTTTTCACCGTGGACAGGCGATGGGCGATCATCAGCACGGAGCGTCCCTGCATGAGTTTCTCGAGCGCCGCTTGAACCTTGGCTTCGGACTCGGAGTCGAGCGAGCTTGTCGGCTCGTCCAGCATGAGGATCGGCGCGTCCTTATAGATGGCGCGGGCGATGGCGATACGTTGCCGTTCGCCGCCGGACAGAAGTGTGCCTGCCTCGCCGACGCGGGTGTCGTAGCCGCGCGGCAAGCCCACGATGAAGTCGTGTGCCGCGGCCGCCTTGGCCGCCGCGATGACTTCCTCTTCGACCAGGGGCTTGGCGCCATAGGCAATGTTGGCGCGGATCGTGTCGTCGAACAGAACCGGGTCTTGGGTGACGAGGCCAATGGCATCGCGCAGCGACGAGACCGTGACGTCCTTGATGTCCTGGCCGTCGATGAGGACCGCGCCTTCCTGCGGATCGAAGAAGCGCAGCGACAGATTGACGAGCGTGCTCTTGCCTGAGCCCGAGGGACCAACCAGCGCGACGGTCTTGCCCGGCGGGACGGTCAGCGTCACGCCCTCCAGCACGACGTTTTCCGGATCGTAGTAGAATCCGACATCGCGGAATGCGACTTCGCCGGCGGTCAGATCGAGCGGCTTGGCGTTCTCCGCCTCGACGAGCTTGCTCTCGCGGTCGACGATACCGAACACGCGGCTCGCCGCGGCGACGCCTTCCTGCAACTGCGTTTGCAGGGTCGCCAGGCTCTTGAGCGGCCCGTAGATCAGCAGAGCCGCCGTGGTGAAGCCCATGAAGTAGCCGAGGGTCGCCTCGCCGCGTATGCCGTGAATGCCGGCGACATAGACGGCGGCGGCAAAGCCGAGCCCGACGATAAGCTCCATAGCGGGGCTCGACAGAGCCCGCGCGCGCATGCCGCGCATGGTGAACTCCAACGCCCGGTTGATGGCGGCCGAGGCCCGTGCCTCTTCCTGGGCTTCCTGCTTGTAGGCGCGCACGACACGCATGCCCTGGAGCGTCTGGGTCACCAATGCGGACAGATCGCCGGTTTCCTGGAGCGACTTGGTGGTCGACTTGCGCATCTTTCGCCGCTGCCGCGACAGCATGAACCAAGCGAAGGGCATGAAGATCATCACCAGCATCGACAGGCGCGGGGCCATGTAGAACATCGATCCGATCAGGATCACGACCTTGAAGGCGTTCTCGAACAGCGTGACGATCGTGCGGCTGGCCGTGGCGCGGATGAGCGTCGCGTCGTTGAGGAAGCCGGAGAGAATGCGGCCCGAATGGACCGTCTGGATCCAGCCGAGGTCGGCCTCGGCCAGCTTGTTGAACATCTGCAGGCGCAGGTCCGCGATGAAGCGATGGCCCAGATAGCCGACGGTCACGTTGGCCACATATTCCGAGATGGCCTTGACCACGGTGATGACGACGATGGCGATGGTGATGTAGATCACCACGTCGGCGTTCTTGTTGACGAAGATGTCGTCGGCCGTACGCTGGATCACGAACGGGATGGCGCCGGTCGTCGCCGCGGTCAGCAGCATCGCGATGGCGCCGCAGGCGAGCAGCGCCTTGTGGGGCCGGAGATGCTCCCGCCAGATGCGTTTGACGATCTGGCCCGTTGTGTAGCGCTCGCCCGTGAGTTCGTCGCCACCGCGAGCAGCCACGCGGGCATCTATGAAGACGTTGTCTTTCAAGGGTTATCCCGGTTCCTGTGAGGCACGGCGGGTACGCACCGCCTCCTGGTTCCCCTGTCTAGCACGAGAGCCGTCGGGAGAGCCATGGGCCCTTTACGGCGAAAAGCCCTTCGACACCAGCGCTCAAAGTACGCGGAGGCGGGGAGGGCGTGCCGCTTGCAGGCTAGGCCGTCTCCGGATCAAGCAGCCGGTGAAGATGAACGATAAAGTAGCGCATATGGGCGTCGTCCACGGACCGTTGCGCGGCGTCCTTCCAAGCATCGTAGGCGCTGGCATAGTTGGGATAGATGCCGACGATATCCAGCTTGCTCAGGTCGTCGAATTTGACCTTGTCCAGCTCGGTCAGCGTCCCGCCGAAGACGAGATGCAGCAACTGCTTGCCGTTCTCCGCCGTTTCCGATGCGCCCTTGTCTGCAGCCATGCGAAATCCCCCTAGCTCGGTTGTTCGCCGGGCAATGTGCCGAATTGTGATCTAAAGGTCTACGCGGCTTGTGCGTTCGATCAGCGCAGGGTGGAGGGCAAGGCCGCTGGCGACGAGGCTGGGAAATTTGGGAATCTCGCTGTTGTAGGCATGTGGCGCGCCCCGATGATCGGTAATCACGCCCCCGGCCTCATCCACGATCACGGCCGCCGCCGCCAAGTCCCATTCGGCCTTGGGCGTGAGGGAGATCGTGGCATCGCCGCGCCCGCAGGCAACCAGCGCCAGACGGTAGGCGACGGAATTGACCCATTGAGCCGTCACGTTGGGCCAGGGATCTTCCCAGATCTTCTTCTTGAAGAGACCCCCGCTCGCGATCATCCGGGCCCCTTCCAGGGTGGCCTGGTCGGTCGTGTGGATCGGTTCGCCGTTCAGGAACGCGCCCGCGCCGCGAATGGCGTGGAAGAACTCGTCCTTCTCGGGATTGTAAACGACGCCAATCACCGGAACCCCGTCCTCGACCAGGGCCGCCGAGACGGTCCATTCGGGAATCTCGCGCAAGAAGGCGCCGGTTCCGTCGATGGGATCGATCATCCAGACCCGCGAGTACTTGAGGCGCGAGCGGTCGTCGGGGCTCTCCTCGGAAAGCCAGCCGTAATCCTTGCGGCGTGTGGTGAGGTCGAGCTTCAGCGCGGCGTCGACGGCGAGGTCGGCCTCGCTCACCTGAGAGCCGTCCGCCTTGGTGAAGGCCTTGGGCGACTCCTTGAAGTAGCTCGACGCCAGGGCCCCGGCTTCCCGCACGGCGCGACCGAGGATATCGAAATCCTGCTCGCGGCTAGGCGACGATCCGTGCGCCTTTTCGTGGGTCTTGTTGTGCGTAATCGCGGTCATCGGGGGATAGAAACACTCTCTCAACCATGCTCGAAGCTACCGGTCGTTAATGACGTCCATTAAGCGTCCGGGAAGTCTTCCGTGGCACCATCTACGCAATCAAGGCTACCTCAAGGCAGCCAATAAGGAAGCTAACAGCAAGGCGTCACACGGGCCTCGGATGCGATACGCACCGGGGCCCGCTTGCGTTGCGGGAACTTTATGTGAGTCGCCCGTGCATTTCCCGGGCCATTCGTCCATTCCCGTCACATCGTCCCTCTAGAGGGAAGATGCAACCGTCATATCGGCCAGAATTGCGAAAAAAACAATCAAACCAAAGTCTCGGTTGGACTTGAAACGGGCAAGGCAGTTGTCGGCGTCGTCGATGTCGAGAGTCGCGACCTGCCACAAGAGTTGCCCGCATGCGAAAGCTAGTCCGGTGTAGAACAGCGGGCCGCCGCCGGCCAGCCATCCCGCGAGCCCCATCGCCGCGATCGTCACCGCGTAGAACCCGCTCAGCCAATATCTGGTGTCGGCGCCGAACCGGAGCGCGGTGGATTTCATGCCGATCAGCGCGTCGTCCTCACGGTCCTGATGCGCATAGATGGTGTCGTAGCCGACGGTCCAGGCGACCGCTCCCACGTAAAGCACCACCGGCGCCCAATCGAGACGCCCCGTGACCGCGGCCCAGCCCATCAGGGCGCCCCAGTTGAACGCGAGCCCGAGCACGGCCTGGGGCCAATGGCTGATCCGCTTCATGAACGGGTAGAGCGCCACGATGGGGATCACGGCGAAGCCCAGCCAGACCGAGAAGCTATTCAGGCTGAGAAGCACGCCGAGGCCCACGAGGCACTGGGCCAGCATGAAAGCGACAGCGCTTCTGAGCGAGACCTGTCCGCTCGGCAGGGGCCGCGACCGGGTGCGGGCGACCTTTGCGTCGATGTCGCGGTCGACAATGTCATTATACGTACAGCCTGCGCCACGCATCACGATGGCGCCTACGGCGAACAGCAAGAGCAGGACAGGATCGGGGTAGGCCGCGCCCGTGTGGATGCCGGCCAGGCCCACCGACCAGAAGCAGGGCAGCGCCAACAGATAAAAGCCGATCGGACGGTCCGCCCGGGCTAGCCGCAGATACGGCAACGCCCAGGGCGGGGCATAGCGGTCCGCCCAGTTCTTGGCTCGGGCGTCGGCCACGGGTGCGTCGGCCGCGGGGGCATCGGTCACGGGTGCTTGGGCCGGAGCGCCGGCTTTGCCTTCATTCTCCGGACGTGTCATGTGTCCTGCCGTTTCGCTTCTGCTGCCGCGGGTTGTCCATGCCCTCTAAACTGCCACGGCTGTTCGTCAAGTCTCCGCTTCAAGCGAGCGCCGAAATAACGCTGGATCGGGACCAGACGCATTACTTAGCGCATGTGCTCCGGATTAAGCCGGACTCCTACGTCCTCGTGTTCAATGGAACGGACGGCGAGTGGTGCGCCCGTGCCGGCGCTGCCGGCAAGAAGTCGATGACACTTGTCGCCGAGCACCAATCGCGGCCTCAGGAAGAGGGTCCCGATCTCCACTATCTCTTCGCGCCCATCAAGCGTGCCCGCGTCGACTACATGGCGCAGAAGGCGACCGAGATGGGCGCCAGCGTTTTGCGGCCGGTCATCACGCGGCGCACGATCGCCGAGCGGGTCAAGGTCGAACGGCTCGAGGCCAATGCGGTAGAGGCGGCGGAGCAATGTGGCATCCTGCGCGTGCCTGAAGTGCACGCACCGCAGAAGCTCGAAGAAATTCTGAAAGCCTGGGACCCGGAGCGGCGCCTCGTCTTCGCCGACGAGACGGCGGCCATCGCGTCGCCGCTCGAGGCGCTGGCATCGGATGCATCTCGTCCGCACGCGGTCTTGATCGGGCCCGAGGGCGGATTCGATCCTGAGGAACGCGATCTCCTCCTCAAGAAAGACTTCGTGCTGCCGATCTCGCTGGGCCCGCGAGTCATGCGCGCGGACACGGCTGCGGTCGCCTGTCTGACGCTCGTCAACGCCGTCTGCGGCGATTGGCGCTAGGCTGTTTGCAATTCGATAAAACTCTGTGACTCGATTGTCACAGGTTGTGCACCAAGCGTGGTCTATCCTCGCAATAGTGGCCGCAAGTCATTACGATCTTGCGCAGCCTTGCCGTATCGCCTGAGAATCGAAGCAGCGAAGGAATGATCGTCAGACACGCACGCTCACTTCGATGGACCACCCGTGCAACGGCCGCGATCGCCATCGTGGGGCTGACGGTGCTGTGCGCGGGCTGCGGTGTGGCCGACGGGCCGACGCTCGACCCCAAAGGGCCCATCGCGCTGACCGAGCGCGGTCTCCTTTTCAAAGCAACCGCCATCATGATGATCGTGATCGTTCCGGTCTTCATCATGGCGGCGTGGTTCACGGTGCGCTATCGCGGAACAAACCGGAAAGCACGGTACACGCCCAACTTCGATTTCTATTGGCCTGCCGAGATCATTGTTTGGAGCATTCCGGCCGCGATCGTCGTCTGGCTGGCCTTCCATCTTTGGGAGTACACGTACAAGCTCGATCCCTACACGGAGATCGATCCGAGCGTGAAGCCGCTTCAGGTGCAGGCCATCGCCCAGGACTGGAAGTGGCTGTTCGTTTATCCCGAGCAGGACATCGCCGTGGTGAACGAGCTGGCCATGCCGGTTGGTACGCCCGTTAGCCTCACGATCACCTCCGACACCGTCATGAACTCGCTCGTGATCCCGAAGCTTGGTGGACAGATCTATGCGATGGCCGGCATGCAGACGCGGCTCAACCTGCTCGCCGACGAGAAGGGCACGTTCTGGGGCCGCAATGTCCAATACAGCGGCACCGGGTTCGCCGATCAGCAGTTCCAGACCCACGCGCAGTCGAAAGAGGATTTCGATGCCTGGGTGGAGAAGGTGAAGCAAGAGGGCAAATCTCTCGACGCGGCCACGTACGATGCGCTGGCGAAGCCCAGCGAGAAGGTGCCGGTGACCTACTATTCGGGCGTGGAGCCGGGACTGTTCGACAAGATCATCGCCAAATGGTCCCATGGCGACATGGACCGCATGCCGCATCACTCGCAAGCCGAAACGACGGAATAGATCAGTGGATATCTTCGGACGACTGACAATCGATTCCCTGCCGTTCTACAGCGCCGTCGCCGCGTCCGGCGCCGCGGTGACCGTACTCGGCGGACTCGCGGTCGCCGGGGCCATTACCTATTTCGGCGCTTGGCGCATGGTGATGACCCAGTGGGTGTCGAGCGTCGATCACAAGAAGATCGGCATCATGTACATCATGCTCGCGCTCGTCATGCTCCTGCGCGGCTTCGTCGACGCGGCGATGATGAGAAGTCAGCAGGCCGTCGCCTACAACAGCGACGGCTATCTGCCGCCGGACCATTTCGATCAGATATTCTCGTCGCACGGCACGATCATGATTTTCTTCATGGCCATGCCGTTCCTGTCGGGGCTGGCCAATCTCATCGTGCCACAGCAGATCGGGTCGCGGGACGTAGCGTTCCCCTTCATGAACTCCGTTAGCCTGTGGCTCACCACGGCCGGCGCGGGCCTCATGCTGATCTCGCTGGTCGTCGGCAAGTTCTCCACCGCGGGTTGGACGGGCTATCCACCGTATTCGGGGGTTGAATACACGCCGGGCGTCGGCGTCGATTACTGGCTTTGGATGGTGTTCGTCGCGGGCTTCGGCACCACGATGACGGGCATCAATTTCTTGGTGACGATCATCAAAAACCGCGCGCCCGGCATGACGATGTTCCGCCTGCCGCTCTTTACGTGGACCATGCTCATCACGTCGGTCCTAATCATCTTTGCGTTCCCCGCGCTCACCGTGGCCTGCGCCATGCTGATTCTCGACCGGAACTTCGGGTTCCACTTCTTCACGAACGCCATGGGCGGGAACATGATGAACTACATCAACCTGTTTTGGTTGTGGGGTCATCCGGAGGTCTACATCCTCATCCTTCCCGCCTTCGGCGTGTTCTCCGAGGTGGTCTCGACCTTCAGCCAGAAGCGCCTGTTCGGCTACATCTCGCTCGTGCTCGCCACCTGCGCCATCGGCCTCCTGTCCTTCACGGTGTGGCTGCATCACTTCTTCACCATGGGATCGAGCGCCAAGGTCAACTCGTTCTTCGGAACGATGACCACGATCATCTCGGTGCCCACGGGCGTGAAGGTGTTCGACTGGCTGCTGACCATGTATCGCGGCCGCATCATCTTCAAACCGCCGATGCTTTTCACCATCGGGTTTCTGGTGACCTTCGTCATCGGCGGCCTGTCGGGCGTGCTGCTGGCGCTGCCGCCGATCGACTACATGATGCACAACACGACGTTCCTGGTCGCGCACTTCCACAACATGATCATTCCGGGCGTGCTGTTCGGCTATCTCGCCGGCTACATGTACTGGTTCCCCAAAGCCTTCGGCTTCAAGCTCAACGAGAAATGGGGCACGCGCGCCTTCTGGTGCTGGATCATCGGCTTCTATGTCGCCTTCATGCCGCTCTACGTGCTCGGCATGCTCGGCATGCCCCGCCGCATGGAGCACTACGACATCGCGGCTTGGCAGCCCCATCTCATCGTGGCTTGGGTCGGCGCCTTCATCATCATGCTCGGTATGATCTGTCTCGGCGTGCAACTCGTCGTCAGCATTCGTGAGCGCAACCAGGCGCTCGATCTCACCGGCGATCCCTGGAACGGCCGTTCCCTCGAATGGGCCACGTCGTCCCCGGCGGCGCCCTACAATTTCGCGGTCGTACCCAAGGTGGAGAGCCGGGACGCCTGGTGGGACATGAAACAGCGCGGCGTCGCCTATGAGCGCCCGGCCGAATACGAAGACATCGTCATGCCGAAGAACACCTATGCCGGCGTCGTGATCGGCGTCGCGGGCGGCGTGTTCGGCTTCGCCGCGATCTGGTGGATGTGGTGGCTGGCGCTTCTGGCGCTCGTCGTGATCGCCGGCACAATCATCTACCGCGCCTCCGACGACGACGATGAGTTCATCATGACGGCCAGCGAGGTGAAGGCTATCGAAGACGAGCGCTTCGCCCAGCTCGCCAAAGCCCCGAAGAACGAAATGGCGGACGAGCCCGGCTTTGCCGGCAACGCCGCGCCGGAGCCCGCCGAATGAGTAGTGTCGCCAGCATGACGATCAGCCCGCGTGACGCGGAGCGCTACGAGGAGAAGGATTTCGGCTTCTGGCTCTATCTGATGAGCGACGCCGTCATCTTCGCCTGCCTCTTTGCCACCTATCTCGTCATGGTCGGCAATGCGGCCGGCGGGCCGACGCCCAAGGACGTATTCGAACTCGATAGAGCCGCGGCCGAGACGGCGCTACTGCTCTTGAGCAGTACGACGTTCGGCGTGGCAGCCGTCGCGCTCTCGGCCGGCGACCGGGGCAAGGTGCTGCTCTGGCTCGCCATCACCTTCCTCTTGGGCGCGGGCTTCATCTTTCTGGAGATCGGCGAGTTCACCGGCATGATCGCGCAAGGGGCGGGACCGGACCGCAGCGGTTTCCTGTCGGCCTTCTTCACGCTCGTCGGCACCCATGGCTTCCACGTCAGTGTGGGCCTCGTGTGGATCGTTGTGATGTTCGCTCAGGTGTTCTTCAAAGGCCTCACGGCGCCGGTCGCCTCGCGCTTCATGCGGCTCGGCCTGTTCTGGCACTTCCTCGACATTATCTGGGTCGTGATCTTCTCCGTCGTCTATTTGCCGGGGGTGCTGTGATGGAGATCAAGTCGGGGCTTCAGATCGAGCGTACCATCAAGCCCTATCTGATCGGGCTCGCGTTGGCCGTGATCCTGACGGTCATAGCCTTCGGTCTTGCGGCGACGGGCGTGCTCCCACGCGAGACCACGCTGATCATCATTGCGGCGCTCGCCGTGGTGCAGATCCTGGTGCATTTGTCATTCTTCCTGCACATCGATTTGAAGACGACCCCGCGCGAGAATCTCGTAGCGCTGGCTTTCGCGCTCGTCCTGATCTTCATCATGGTGGGCGGCAGCCTCTGGATCATGTTCGATCTGTACCATCGCATGATGGTCTGAGCCCGCATTGGGCGGTTTGACCCTCCGGCGCAGCGCCGATCAACGCTTTGTTATGGCATGCAACTGTCTCTTGCCGCGCCGGTCGCTCCGTACGATATACTGGCCCGCAATAGAGTGATTTGTTCGCGCCCCCCGGGGCGCGCCGGTGCGCATCGCCCATCGGCTTTCTTATTCCAAACGACCCAAGCGGAGTTCTCCTCACATGTCGACACGCGTGGACGGGCCCGAGAGCCTCATCATCGAGTCGCGCGATGAACTCGTCGGGTATTTGGAGTCGGGGTGTAAGCCGCAGTCCGAATGGCGCATCGGCACCGAGCACGAGAAGTTCGTCTTCAATGTTACGGACAATTCGCCGGTCCCCTATGAAGGCCCCCGCGGCATCGGCGCGCTCTTGGAAGCCCACCACAACTGTTTCGGCTGGGACGCGGTCCGGGAGAACGGCAAGATCATCGCGCTGTCGTGCTCGGATTGCCCCATCGGCGGATCGATTAGCCTCGAGCCCGGCGGACAGCTGGAACTGTCCGGCGCACCGTTGAAGACGATCCACGATACCGAAGCCGAACTCCGCCAGCATCTGAGCCAAGTCGGTTCCGTCGCGCATCAGCTGGGTATCGGCTTTCTCGGGCTCGGTTTCTCGCCCAAGTGGACGCTGGGCGAGATTCCCGTGATGCCGAAGGACCGTTACCGCATCATGATGCAGTACATGCCCAAGCGCGGGAGCCATGGTCTCGACATGATGTTCCGCACGGCGACCGTGCAGGTGAACATGGACTTCAGCGACGAAGCGGACATGGTGCGCAAGCTGCGGGTCGGCCTTGCCCTCCAGCCCATCGCGACCGCGCTGTTCGCGAGTTCGCCCTTTACGGAAGGGAAGCTGAATGGCTTTCAGTCCTATCGCGCGCAGATGTGGCAAGACACCGATCCCGATAGAACTGGTGGGCTCCCCTTCGCCTTCGACGACGGCATGGGCTTCGAGCGCTACGTGGACTACGCGCTCGATGTACCGATGTATTTCGTCTATCGCGACGGGCGCTATGTCGATGTCGCCGGTGCCTCGTTCCGCGATTTTCTGAGCGGCAAGTTGGAAGCGCTGCCGGGACTGCGTCCCACCATCGACGATTGGGCCGATCACCTCACGACGCTCTTCCCGGAGGTGCGTCTCAAGAAGTTTCTCGAGATGCGCGGTGCCGATGCCGGACCGTTCGGTCTCCTCCTGGGGCTGCCGGCCCTGTGGGCGGGGCTGCTCTACGACACGACCGCGCTGGACGGCGCCGCCTCGCTGATCGCGAGCTGGACGCAGGAGGAGCGCAACGAGATGCGCCTCGCCGTGCCGCGCACAGGATTGGCCACGCCATTCCGGGGCCGCACCTTGCGGGAGCTTGCCCGCGAGGTTCTGGCGCTGGCGGAGGGCGGCCTTCTGCGGCGGGCCCAACGCAACGACAAGGGCCAGGACGAGACGCACATGCTCCGCCCCCTTATGGAGATCGTCGAGACCGGCCGGACGGAGTCGGACCGCCTCATCGCCGCCTATGAAGGGCCTTGGAAGGGCAATATCGACAGGCTGTTCGAGAGCGAGGCGCTCTAGCGCGCGCTGGCACGGCGCGCGGCGGGCTCGGTCTTCAGCCCGGTGAGCTTCACCATGCCGTCTCCCCACGACGTGGGCACAACGACCTTATAGGGCACAAACATCTCCGTTCCCGGGACCGGCACCAGCCAGGCCTCGATGCCCTCGGTTTCCTGCAGGAAGCTCACAGCCGAACTCTCGGGACGGTGGCCGCCGATCGGCTGGTAGCGGACCGCGCACACCGCCGCGGCCGGAATGTCTCCGGCAGCCTTCGGCCCGAGCTGTTCGGTGCGCTTCGGTGTGAGAGCCAGTTCAAAGAGCTGCTTGCCGTCGAACACCCGCAGGGTCTGATTGCAGACCGCGAGGTCCCCGGGAGGCACGCTGGCGTGAACGGATAGGAATGCGGCCGTCAGCGGATCGAGCACGTTGCGAAGCTGCTCGTCCGAAAGAGGCACGGCCTTCTTGTCGCGCCGCTTCTTCGGCGTTCGTGTCACAGCGGGACGAGCTGTTCCATTGAAGTCGATCTGCAGCGCCTGCTTCTTGTTGCTGTCGGCGTAGGAGAAGTCGAACTGTTGCGGCGCGGGCGTCGCATCGAGGAGCTTGCCGTTGCTCTGTGCCTTTCCCTTGGCTCTGTAGAGAAGCCCCGCGAGGATCGAGAACTCGCCTCTTGCCTTGAGGGTGTAATCCTTGCGGCCGACGTTCGCCGTCAGATCGAACGTGCCGAGATCGATCGACGCCACGCCGACCCGGTACGAAGCCTGGATCTCGTTGTCACTGGGTGCGGCCTCCGCGAACGCGGTGCTTGCCCCGGCAAGGCAAAGGAACGCGATGCCGAGCAAGCTCGTCCAGAAGCGCAAAGGTCCAATCCGCATGCCGACCGCTCCAAAACCTTTCCTCAAGGCCGATTCCTTGAGGCCGGTAAGATGCACAGCAGTCTAGCCAAGACCGCGCCGAAATTGTGGGCGCCGGCGGCCCCTCACTCCGCCGGGCCGGGCGCCGCCTCGTCCAGAGCCGGCACCGGGTCGTGGCGGTAGACGATCCAAGTCCATACGAGAATCGCCACGGGGATGCCGACGAAGATCGCAAGCGACAGCGGTGTGAGGCCGAGCCCCGAGAAGCGCATGGCCGCGAGACAAGGAATCAGGACCTGGGGGACGAGGCCGATGATCAGGTAGTTGGCGAGCGGTCCGCCGCGGAGTCTCGCCGGACCCCAGATCAGCTGGGAGCCATAGATGATCTCGATCTCTGCCCGCAGAAGAAAGGCAAAGGCGGCCATGGTCACGTAGCCCGGCCGTGGGTCCTGCAACATTCCGTAGAGAAGAAGGAGCTCGATCAGGCAGGTCGCGAGGGCATTTGTGGCGCATAGCGCCGTAACCCATGGCGCGGGCACGCTCTTTGGGCCGTCCACACGGTCAGCTCGCGCATTGGGATCCGCGGAGGCCCAGACCCGGTAATAAAGGCGCGTGACGAAGTTCGGAGAGTTCTTGTCGATGCGGCGCCCATAGGCGATGCCCGTGAGCCAGTTCAGCGTGAAATCCGTCCCGAGGAACATATAGAGGATGCCAAGCCAGAGGACCCAATCGTACCAAGCCATGGTTCGCCTCACGCCGGTTGCTTGCAGTTTCGCAACTCTAAGGCGTTTTGCTCGCGCTTGCTCGGGAATTGGGGCGACCGGCGCGGTGAGGCAAAGGTGCGCGGGAGAGGCGGGCACAAGTTGGTGCCTGCCTCTCTCCGGCTCGGCATATCGGTCTAGGCGGCTTGCTCGAGCGAGGGATAGTCGGTGTACCCCGCCGCATCGCCGCCATAGAAGGTCTGCGGATCAGGCGCATTGAGGGGCGCGTCGAGGCGCAGGCGCTCGACGAGATCCGGATTGGCGATGAACAAGGAGCCGAAGGCGACGAGATCCGCTGTGCCCGTCTCGACGGCGTCGATCGCCATCTTTCGGTCGTACCCGTTGTTCGCCATATAGGCGCCCGAGAAATTCGCGCGCAGCGTCTCGATGGCGTTCGCGGGAAACTCACGAGGACCGCCCGTTTGGCCTTCTACGAGATGAACGTAGCCGAGCCCGGCATCGTTCGCGCGGGCCATGGCCACGCTGAACGTGGCGACGGGATCGCTATCGGCGATGTCGTTGAACCCGGAGAACGGGCTGAAACGCACCCCGACACGCTTGGACGGAAAGACGCCCGTGACCGCCTCGAAGACTTCGGCCAAGAAGCGCGTGCGGTTATCGGCCGTCCCGCCATAGGCGTCGTCGCGCTTGTTCGTCCCATCGCGCAGGAACTGATCGAGTAGATAGCCATTGGCGGCATGGACCTCGATTCCATCGAAGCCGGCCGCCTTCGCGTTCTCGGCAGCCTTGCGGTAGTCGGCGACCACGCGGGCGATCTCGTCCGTCTCGAGCGCGCGCGGCTCGGAGACATCGGCGAAACCGGAAGCGGTAAACGTCTGGCTGTTGGCCGTGATGGGGGAGGGGGCGACCGGTACTTGACCGTCAGGCAGCAGGCTTACGTGGGAAATGCGTCCCACGTGCCAGAGCTGCGCGAATATCCGCCCGCCGGCCGCGTGAACGGCGGCAGTCACCGCCTTCCAGCCGGCGACCTGCGCGTCGCTATAGATTCCGGGCGTCTGGATGTAGCCCTTGCCCTCGGGCGAGATCTGCGTGCCCTCGCTGATGATCAGGCCCGCACCCGCCCGCTGGGCGTAGTAGGTGGCGTTGAGCGCATGCGGCACGTCGCCGTCGGGCAGGGCGCGGTTTCGTGTCAGCGGCGCCATGACGATCCGGTTTGGGAGCGTTAGGTCGCCAAGTTTGAGCGGGCTAAAAAGCTTCGGGTCCATGATTCTGTCAGCCTCCTGATACGCAGCGTGATGTCGGGTCCCGCCAATGCGGAATGCGGGCGGGCAATGCCGCTTGACGTAGGCGTGCAGGTTTCGATAATCAACCAGTATACAAATCGTAACCTAGTGAGCGCTCCCGGAACGAGAGTGCTGATTTGGACTGTGCCCAAGGATTGCCGAGGATCGACCGTGACCGACAGCCGCACCGCGCGCGATGAGCCGCTAGCCAGTTCCCCGGAGCCGAAACAGTGCAACGAGCCCTGTCCGGTCGAGCGCGGCATGCGCATCCTCGGCGGAAAATGGAAGGCCTCGATCCTTTGGCACCTGCAGGCGGGGCCGACGCGCTTCAATGCGTTGTCGCGGGAACTAGGTGGCGCGAGCAAGAAGATGATCACCGAACGTCTCAAGGAAATGGAAGAGACCGGGCTCGTGAGCCGGCAGGTCATTGCCACGAAGCCCGTGGCCGTGACCTATGAACTCACGCCGTTCGGTCATTCGGCGCTCGGCATCTTGGAGTCGTTGCACGATTGGTGCGTCGACCATGACGTTTAGGATGATTGCTGCGCCGTCGGGCGAATGCTGCGCCGCGACTTGAACGGCCGGGTGGGGCAGCCATATACTCTACAAGCCACGCCCCTTTCCGAACCCTGCACGGGATGTGGGCGTTTTCCGTCCCCCAAAGACGGACGAATCGGCGGCGGATATCTCCTTTTCTGCCGCCGATTTTTCTTGGCTATTTGAGCGTCGCGAACGCTTGCGTGAACCCTTCCAAAGAAACCGGAATGCCGATCCCTTCCTCGACGGTCGGAAAGATGATCAGCAACGCGCTCTGGCCCGACTTCAACTTCGTCACGACTTCGTCCTGAAGTTCGAATTCGGCGATGCAGCCCGACGTTTTCCCGCATTTGATGTAGGGTACGTTGCCTACATCCTCGCCGTCGATCTTCACGCCGAGGCCCCGGGGAAGGAAGATCCCGAGCGGCGCGACCACGCGCATCATGTTGGTGTCGTCACCGATCGACTTGAAGAGCTGGACGTTCAGGCCGACATTCGGCCGCTGCTCGTCGGTCACCATCTGTACGATCGCGCATTTCTCTTCCCGGGCTCCGGGAGGCGTGCGGCAATAGAGCTGCCAGGCGCCGAAGGTTCCGCGCAGCACGGCGGCAGGCCCCGCCGGACTCTGCGCCCCGCCGTCATCCTGTGCGCGGGCCGGCGATTCGATCGCGGATAGGACGAAAACCGCAGTGGCGAGAGCTAAGGGCAGCACCCATGACTTTAGGTTTTGCCGGCAAATCCGGCTGCCGGAGGCGGCAAGACGAGGGCAAGCCAAGAGCAATGGCGTAAGCATAGGGCGAACCGGCCTCCTGCAGCTGATCTAGGGTGGCTAAAACCCTTGGGACAAGACTGTGAACCTGCGCCCTGTCGCGGTCAGGTCAACGGAGTAACAAGGCCATTCGCCGGGCAATAGGGCCAAAATTCGACCAGGTCTATCGCCGGCAAGTTTGACGTGGGTCAGCGAATTCACGTCGCGTCTTGGCGGCTTGCTACGGAATCAACCTCCGGGCGAACTTGTTCATCAAAGTCGCCCTTAGAGAAACTGAAAACTGAATCATGACTGTTGCCAATCAATATCCTTTATGATTTTAAAAATACACAATAACTGCTGACACCTGGGCTACGCTCGGTCGGCTCAAGAATGCGTTTTTGCGGGGGCGACGCCAAAAATTTGCGCAAGCTGATAAGCGTCGCCACTGCGACAGTGGGCGCAGGGCCAAAAGGCCCGCGTTCGGCGATAATCGCACTTTGACCCTCCCAACCAGGAGTGGTCGGAGAGCAGGCTTTGGGAGTGATGGGATGGGGATGTTGCATCGTGCATTGATGGTTCTGGCCGCGCTTGCGGGGCTCGGCGCTAGCGGCTCGGCGCTTGCTGAAGAACTTCCGCCGGGGCGCGCGCATCCCTGGCAGCTTGGCTTCCAAGAAGCGATGACGCCCATCATGGCGCAGATCAACGATTTCCATACCTATGTGACGGCCATCATCATCGCCATCACGTTGTTCGTTCTGGCGCTGATGGTCATCGTGATGGTCCGGTTCAACGAGAAGAGCAATCCGGAGCCGTCCCGTACCTCGCACAACACCCTGCTTGAAGTTGCCTGGACGGTCATTCCGATCTTCATTCTGGTGGCGATCGCCATCCCGTCGTTCCGGCTTCTGTTTGCCCAGTACGACTTTCCCAAGGCGGATGTGTCCATCACCGCCACCGGTGCCCAGTGGTACTGGATCTACGAATATCCGGACGAGAACATCAGCTTCAATTCAATCATGGTGCCGGACGCGCAGCTCAAGGAAGGGCAGCCGCGCCTGCTGACGGTCGACAACGAGGTTGTGGTTCCGGTCGGCGCGAACGTCGTCGTGAGCCTCAAGTCGAACGACGTGATCCACGACTGGGCGGTCCCGTCCTTCGGCGTCAAGCTGGACGCTGTGCCGGGCCGGCTGCAGCAGACCTGGTTCCGGGCCGAGAAAGAGGGCTGGTTCTACGGTCAGTGCTCGGAGCTTTGCGGGCGCAATCACGCGTTCATGCCGATCGCCGTGCGCGTCGTCTCGCAGGACGAGTACGATGCCTGGGTCGCAGGCAAAAAGTCGGCCTCGATCGATGCGAAGGGTAAGCTGGCGTCGGCGCGCGACTAGTCGCGCGCCGGCAAATCAACACGTGGCCTGACGGCCGGTTACAAGAACCAAAGGACGACAAGGGAAAACAGTCATGGCGAACAATGCCCAGGCAGAAGCGGCCCACCACGATCACGACGATCACCCGCACGGTTTGCAGCGCTGGCTGTTCTCGACCAACCACAAGGACATCGGCACTCTTTACCTGATCCTGTCGCTCGTCGGCGGCATCGTCGGTGCCCTCTTGTCCATGGGCATGCGCGCCGAGCTCATGGAGCCCGGCATGCAGATCTTCGGCAATCCGGAGATGTTCAACGTTTTCGTCACGGCGCACGGCCTCATCATGGTGTTCTTCGCGGTCATGCCGGCCACGATGGGTGCTTTCGGCAACTGGATGGTGCCGTTGATGATCGGCGCGCCCGACATGGCCTTCCCGCGCATGAACAACATTTCGTTCTGGCTGCTGGCCATGGCGTTTGTCCTCCTCATCTCGTCGCTGTTCATGCCGGGTGCTCCCGGATCGACAGGCGCCGGCGCTGGCTGGACGATCTACGCGCCGCTGTCGACCTACGGCACGCCTGGCGTTTCCGTCGACTTCGCCATTCTGGCCCTTCACCTTGGCGGTGCGTCGTCGATCCTCGGTGCCATCAACTTCATCACCACGATTTTGAACATGCGCGCGCCGGGTATGACCCTGCACAAGATGCCGCTGTTCGTGTGGTCGATTCTGGTTACGGCCTTCCTGCTGCTGCTGTCGCTGCCGGTTCTGGCTGGCGCCATCACCATGCTGCTGACCGACCGTAACTTCGGGACCGCGTTCTTCGACTCGAAGCATGGCGGCGATCCGCTTCTGTGGCAGCACCTGTTCTGGTTCTTCGGCCACCCGGAAGTTTACATCATGATCCTGCCGGGCTTCGGCATCATCAGCCAGATCGTTGCGACGTTCTCGCGTAAGCCCGTGTTCGGCTATCTCGGCATGGCCTACGCCATGGTGGCGATCGGCGTGATCGGCTTCGTGGTCTGGGCGCACCATATGTATGCCGCAGGTCTGGACGTGAACACGCAGGCTTACTTCGTGTTCGCCACGATGGTGATCGCCGTGCCTACGGGCGTGAAGATCTTCTCGTGGATTGCGACCATGTGGGGTGGCTCGATCCAGTTCAAAACGCCGATGGTCTGGGCGCTCGGCTTCATCTTCCTGTTCACCGTCGGCGGTGTGACGGGCGTGATGCTGTCGAACGCGGGCGTCGACCGGTCCTTCCACGACACCTACTACGTGGTGGCGCATTTCCACTACGTGCTGTCGCTCGGGGCCGTCTTCTCGCTCTTTGCGGGCTGGTACTACTGGTCGCCGAAGATGTACGGCTACATGTACTCGGAGTTCTGGGGCAAGCTGCACTTCTGGACCATGTTCATCGGTGCGAACCTGGCCTTCTTCCCGCAGCACTTCCTGGGTCTTGCCGGCATGCCGCGCCGCTATGCCGACTATCCGGATGCCTACGCGGGCTGGAACTTCGTGTCTTCGCTCGGTGCCTATCTCGCATTCCTCGGCTTCATCATCTTCTTTATCGGTGTGATCGTGCAGTTCACCCGCAAGGTGAAGTCGGCCGACAATCCTTGGGGTGCGGGTGCGACGACGCTGGAGTGGACTGTCTCCTCGCCGCCTCCGTTCCACACCTTCGATACGCTCCCGCGGGTCAAATAAGGTCCAGGGGCGCCGAAGTGAGGCGCTGGAGTAAGTAGGCCAATGACAGACACGACTGTCGAAACGACACCAGGCAGGTTGGATGTCGCCCTTGGGAGTAACCTTGGGGGCGACATCTCCGACTATGCGGAGCTGCTCAAGCCGCGGGTCATGTTCCTTGTGGTGTTTACGGCGCTGGTCGGCCTCGTCACCGCGCCCGTGCACATGCATCCCGTCCTCGCGATCGCGGCCCTTCTCTGCATCGCCGTCGGCGCCGGTGCGTCGGGTGCTCTGAACATGTGGTACGACGCGGATATCGATGCCCGCATGGCCCGCACCGCATCGCGGCCGTTGCCGCAAGGTGCGCTGACCCCGAACGAGGCCCTGGCTTTCGGGTCGGTCCTGGGGATCGGCTCTGTTCTCTGCCTTGGGCTCATGGTCAATTGGGTCGCGGCAGGGTTGCTGGCCTTCACCATCGGCTTCTACGTGTTCGTCTATACGATGTGGCTGAAGCGGTTGACGCCCCAGAACATTGTGATCGGCGGCGCGGCGGGCGCCTTGCCGCCGATGATCGGCTGGGCGGCGGCCACGGGGACCGTGAGCCTCGAATCCTTCGTGATGTTCCTCATCATCTTCATGTGGACCCCACCTCATTTCTGGGCGCTGGCGCTGATCCGCAGCTCCGACTACCGGCGCGCCGGCGTGCCCATGCTGCCGGTGACCCATGGCGCGGACGAGACGCGTCGGCAGATCCTGATCTACAGCATCATCTTGGTGCCGCTCGGCATGGTGCCGTCCGTGATAGGCCTCGGCGGTTCGCTCTACACGCTGGTCGCGGCCATCTTCGGCGCGTTCTTCCTGGTGCTTGCCTTCGACTGCTACCGGGAGCGCGAGGGCGCCGCTGGCGAGCGGGCGGCCAAGAACCTCTTCGCTTATTCGATCCTGTATTTGTTTGTGCTGTTCGCGGTGCTCCTCGTCGAGCATGGCTTCGGGTTGGACGGTGGCGTACTGCCACGCATCTGGACGTTGTGATGGAAAATGCCGAAGCCGAACGCAAACGCCGACAACGCAGAAGGTCTCTGGCAATCGCCTGGACCCTCGCGATTCTTGTTATTCTGTTCTTTGTCGTGACCATTGTCCGGCTCGGCGGCAATGTCGCCATCCGGCAGATTTGATAGGTAAGGCGCTGAACGTGACCCAAACGGGCGACAACGGTTCTGAGATGGCAGGGCGTCGCGACAAGCGCGGGCTTGTCGCGCTGGTTCTTGCCGGCGTCGTCGCCGGCATGGTCGGGCTGTCCTTTGCCGCGGTTCCGCTCTACCGCCTGTTCTGCCAGCAGACGGGCTATGGCGGGACGACCCAGGTGGCGACCGTGGCGCCGGACCATATCCTCGATCGAACGATCAAGGTGCGGTTCGACACCAACGTCGACAAGGATCTGCCCTGGCAGTTCGGCTCGGAGCAGCGTTCCGTGGATCTCAAGATCGGCGATACGGCGCTGGTCTTCTTCAAGGCGCACAACAACACCGACAAGCCCGTCAGCGGCACGGCCGGTTTCAATGTGGCCCCGGAATCGGTAGGCCGCTATTTCAAGAAGATCGAATGCTTCTGCTTCAAGCAGCAGACGCTCGCCGCAGGGCAGAGCATCGAAATGCCGGTTACGTTCTTCGTCGATCCCGCGATCGTCGATGACGAGAGTACGAAAAACATTGAGGAGATTACGCTGTCCTATACCTTCTACCGGAGCGACGACCCGTCGGATGTCGCTGCCGCGCCGGGGGATAGGGCGTCGGGATCGTAAGCGACACGGCGTGACTTAGGCGCGCCAAAAGATCGATTGGGGAGGAAGGGGAACTCACGATGGCCCAGGCCCACGCAAAACCACAACACGACTACCATCTACTCAATCCGAGCCCGTGGCCGCTTGTCGGGTCGATCGGTGGCTTGGTGCTGGCGCTCGGCGCCCTCATGTATTTCATGGGCAAGAAAGCGGGCGACCCGCAGCTTTGGTACGTGCTCCCTGGCCTCGCAATCGTGGTGATCACGATGTTCGGCTGGTGGCGAGACGTCATCAAGGAGGAAGCCGAGGGTCACCAATCGCCCGTGGTTCAGCTTCACTTCCGCTACGGCATGATCCTGTTCATCGCCTCCGAGGTGATGTTCTTCGTCGCTTGGTTCTGGGCGTATTTCGACGTCGCGCTGTTCCCCGACGATGCGGTGACTTATGCGCGAACGGTCGTTACGGGCGGCCAGTGGCCCCCGATCCCGAGCGCCGAGACTGAAGTGCCGGGCCTCGGCTTCTTTGGCCACACATTCGATCCTTGGGGTCTGCCCTGGGTCAACACGCTGATCCTGCTGACATCCGGTACGACGGCGACCTGGGCGCACCACGCCATGCTGCACGACGACCGCAAGGGACTTATCTGGGGTCTGACCTGCACCGTGGTGCTGGGCCTTCTGTTCACCTGCCTGCAGGCCTTCGAGTACATGCATGCAGGGTTCGGCTTCTCCAACCACATCTACGGCTCGACGTTCTACATGGCCACCGGCTTCCACGGCTTCCATGTGATCGTGGGTACGATCTTCTTGCTGGTTTGCCTCTTCCGCGCGCTGGCCGGCCATTTTACGCCGCACAAGCACTTCGGCTTCGAAGCGGCGGCTTGGTATTGGCATTTTGTCGACGTTGTCTGGCTGTTCCTGTTCTGCTCCATCTATATCTGGGGCGCGGGGGCGAACGCCGGCCACTAGCGGCGAAAGGCACGAACATCGGAGGGGGGCGGTCCAGCGGCCGCCCCTTTCTGTTTTGGCCACCGTCCGTTTCGGACAACAGATGATTGCGGGTTGAAGATGAGCGAGCCACATAGCCACAAAGTACATCTACCCTTGGGCTCCACGGTTTGGGCCGGGATGTGCGGGCGGTGCCCGTCCTGCCACAAGGGGAAGATGTTCAATGGCTATCTGACCTTGGCACCGGCCTGCGATGTCTGCGGTCTCAACTACGATTTTGCCGATTCCGGAGACGGGCCGGCCATCTTCGTAATGCTGTTTACGGGCTTCATCATCGTCGGCGCCGCACTCTATGTCGAAGCCGTCTACCAGCCCCCTTATTGGGTACACGCCCTGGTCTGGGGGACGGCGGCTCTCGTTCTTCCACTTCTCCTGCTTCGCAGTTTCAAGGGTGTCTTGATCGCACTTCAATTCCGGAACAAGGCCGAAGAAGGCAAGCTGGTCTCGGACCGCTAGCCTAGGATCATGACGACTCCGGCTCTCATCAGGCTCACGATAGCCACTCTGATCGGCTTTGGCCTTCTGATTTGGCTCGGCCAGTGGCAGCTTCAACGCCTCGAATGGAAAGAACGCATCATCCAGCGCATCGAGACGCGGACGGAGCGCAAGCCTGTCTCGCTGGAGCAGGCCGTCGAACTCGCCAAACAGTGGGGCGATCCGAACTATCTCCGGGTGAGCGCCGAGGGCCGGTTCCACCACAATTTGGAGCGCTACCTTTACTCCATCTCGTCGGACGGCGAGCCGGGCTGGCATGTCATCGCCCCCCTGGAGACGGCCTCGGGACGCGTTGTCCTCGTCGACCGCGGGTTCGTGCCGGACGACCACCGGGAGCCCGGCACCCGGCAAGAGGGGCAGGTCCAGGACATCGTCACGGTGACGGGGCTCGTGCGAACCAGTGAGAAGCCAAACCTGTTCTCGCCGGACAATGACGAGGAGGCCAACCAGTGGTTCACTCGGGATCTGGGCGGTATGGCCCGATCCATGTTCCCGGGCGGGACCGTGCAGGTGCTACCCTTCTTCCTGGAGGCGGAGGCAAGCGACGTTCCGGGCGGTTGGCCGAAGGGCGGGCAAACGCGGCTGGAACTGCCCAATAAACACCTGCAATATGCCCTGACGTGGTTCCTTCTGGCTGCCTGTCTGCTGGTGATCTATGCCGCCTATGTCTGGAGCGTGATGACCGGGAGGCGGTCTTAACAGTGCTCCCCCGCCATATTGCGGGTCCGCGCTCCGGGGGCTAGGGTCTGGCAAAAAGTCTTAGAATTCCGGTGAGAGGCACATATTGAAGTTCATTTCAACGCGCGGGTCTGCCCCGGCGCTCTCTTTCGAGGGTGCGCTCTTGGCTGCGCTTGCGGACGATGGAGGCCTGTTCTTGCCCGAGAGCTGGCCGAAATTGTCACCGGACGAGATTGCCGCCCTCGCAGGCCTCGATTATGCCGACGCCGCCTACCGGGTCATGCGTCCCTTCCTGGAGGGCGACCCGTGTCTGAACGACCTCGAAGAGGTGTTGTCGGAAGCCTATGACGGGTTCCACCATCCCGCCGTCGCGCCACTGACTCAGATTGGGCCCAACAGCTTCGTCCTGGAGTTGTTTCACGGCCCCACGCTGGCCTTCAAGGATCTGGCCATGCAGGTCGTGTCGCGGTTCATGAACCGTGCGCTCAAGCGACGCGGACAGCGCGCCACGGTCGTCGGTGCGACCTCCGGCGATACGGGCGCGGCCGCAATTGAGGCGTTCCGCGGCCTGGACGCCATCGACGTCTTCATCCTGCATCCGAAGGGGCGCGTCAGCGACGTTCAACGCCGCCAGATGACCACGGCCACAGAGGCCAACATCCACAACATCGCGGTCGAAGGGACCTTCGACGATTGCCAGGCGATCGTGAAGGCGCTGTTCGGGGATCGGGAGTTGAACGCGCGCCTCGGGCTGACCGGGATCAACTCGATTAACTTCGCCCGGATCCTTGCCCAGATCGGCTACTACTTCACTTCGGCCGTGACGCTCGGCGCGCCCTACCGGCCGGTGGCCTTCTCAGTGCCCACCGGAAATTTTGGTGATATTTTCGCAGGTTACGCCGCCCGCGCTATGGGCCTGCCGGTCCAACGCCTCGTTATCGCCACGAACCTCAATGACAGTCTTCCCCGCGCATTGGCCTCAGGGACTTACGAGCCGCAGGGCGTGATCGCGACCTCAAGTCCCAGCATGGACATCCAGCTTGCCAGCAATTTCGAGCGCCTCCTGTTCGAGCTTGCCGGGCGGGATTCGTCCAGGGTTCGGAGCTTGATGGAGGATTTGCGCGCTCAGGGCTCGTTCACGCTGAGCCAGGGCGAGTTCGGGCAGCTCTGCGATCTTTTCAGTGCCCATTCCGCTGGAGAAGACGTGACGCAAATGACCATTCGGGGGGTATTCGAAGAGACCGGCATGGTGGTTGACCCGCACACAGCCGTCGGCATCGCGGCCGCCAAGCAGGAAACGGGGCTCGGCACGACGCCCATGGTTATCCTGTCGACCGCGCACGCGGCCAAGTTCCCAGATGCCGTGCGCCAGGCCATCGGTATCGAGCCGGCCCAGCCCGAACGCCTCACCTTGAAGCTCGGCAGCGAAGAGCGCTGTACGGATATGCCTGCCGACTTCGCGGCGGTGGCGAACTTCGTCTTCGATCACGCACGAGCCGCCGCACCGCTGACGGGAGCCGAGGCGTGAGCGTCACACGGTCCACCCTGAGCAACGGACTGACTATTGTCAGCCACACCATGCCCGAAGTAGAGACCGTGTCGCTCGGCATCTGGGTCGGTGCGGGCAGCCGCTCCGAACAACTGATGGAGCACGGCGTCGCGCATTTCCTGGAGCACATGGCTTTCAAGGGAACCAAGCGGCGGACGGCGCGTGAGATCGTCGAGGAGATCGAGTCGGTCGGCGGCGACCTGAACGCGGCAACTTCAGTCGATTCGACCGGGTACTATGCACGCGCATTCCCGAAGGATTTGCCGCTCGCATTGGACATCCTGAGCGACATCATCTTGGAACCGTGCTTCGACGGCGGCGAACTCACGCGCGAGCGCGACGTCATTCTCCAGGAGATCGCCGCAAGTTCGGATTCGCCCGACGACATCGTCTACGACTTCGTGTCGGAAGCCGCATTTCCCGATCAGCCCGTGGGGCGCCCCATTCTCGGCACGGCGGACAGCGTCTGTGCCTTCGAGCGGGACCATCTCGGGTCCTATCTCGCCACGCACTATCATGGGCCGAACATGGTTCTGGCGGCCGCGGGTGCGGTCGATCACGAGGCGCTTGTGGCGGAAGCCGAGCGCCGGCTGTCCGGCTTGCCCTCCGACGGCACCCCGACCCCTCAGGAGGCGATCTATCGCGGCGGCCGGCGTCAGTCGGACAAACCGTTCGAGCAGACGCATCTGATGATTGGGTTGGAAGCGCCCGCCTATCACCAGCCCGACTATTTCACCGCGCAGATCCTGGCCGGCGCGCTCGGCGGCGGCATGTCCTCTCGGCTCTTCCAGGAAGTCCGGGAGCGGCGCGGGCTTTGCTACTCTGTCTACGCCTTTTCGACGGGTCTGACCGACAGCGGCATGTTTGTCATTCACGCGGCCGGCGCCCCTGAGAAATCCCACGAGCTGTTTTCCGTCATTCGCGACGAGTTGGACCGGGCGGCGAATGCCGGCTTCGCCGAGGCCGAGCTCGGACGCGTGAAAGCCCAGATGAAGATGGGGCTCTTGGCGGCGCTTGAGAGTTCGAGCGCGCGGGCCGAACAACTGGCGCGCCACGTCCTGTTCTGCGGACGCGTATTGCCGACCACCGAACTCGTCGAGCGGATCGAGGCCGTCGGTACCGCGGACCTGCAGGCCTTGCTGCAGAGGATTTTGGGCACGCCTCTCAGTCTTGCGACTGTGGGGCCCGTTGCTAATCTTGGACGATTCGAAGCCGTGGCCGACAAGTTTATCGTGCCGGCGAGCCGAGCCGCCTGAAGAGGGTGTTGACGTATGGCCTTGCTGCGAGCTGCAACCCCAGGGGATTTCGGTCCGGTTCTCGAGACCGATCGGGTGTTGCTGCGCGCGCCTCAAATGTCGGACTATCCGGCATGGGCGGAACTCCGCGCCGCAAGCCAGGATTTCCTCGTCCCGTGGGAGCCTCTCTGGGCGCCGGACGAACTCTCCAGAGCCTCCTTCCGCCGCCGTATCCGCCATTATCTGCGCGATATGCGTGAGGACATGGGCTACGCCTTGTTCGTCTACGATGCACAGTCCACGGCTCTCGTGGGAGGGATCACCTTGTGCAATGTCCGGCGCGGCGTGACGCAGTCGTGTACGCTTGGCTATTGGGTCGGCGAGGCATACGCGCGGCAAGGATACATAACCGCCGCGGTTCGCGCGGTCGTACCCTTCGTATTCGACTCGCTTGAGCTGCACAGGCTCGAAGCAGCCTGTCTGCCGACGAACACCGCGTCGATGCGGCTTCTGGAGCGGGTCGGGTTCAAGAAGGAAGGGCTCGCGCGCCGATATCTGCGCATCAACGGCGACTGGCGCGACCATCTGCTTTATGCGCTTCTGGAAACGGATCAGCGCGTACCGGGGAACGGAGGGTGAGTGTGGCCCCACATGGCTCGGTGAGCGCCCATCGCGCCGTGCCAAGACACTCCGACTCCCGGCGGCAGCGCCGGGTCGGAGCGCTTGTGCTCGCCTACGGGCTTCTGCTGGCCCTGTTGCAGTTCTGTCCGCCGCTTGCGGGTGTGGCCAACGCGATCGAAGCCCTCGCCGTGGACCCCGACGCCGCGAAGATGGAGATCACCACAAAAGGCGAGCTCTACGAGGGGCGGGGAGACCGGCTGCAGATCGAAACGGCGCCCGGACCCGATGGCTATATCGGCCGTATGGCGGTTTCGGCCTCGACCCCCGGCACCGATCCCAGCTGGCTGGTGTTTGCGCTGTCGAACCCGACGGACAGCCGCATCGTGCGCTGGCTTGTGGCCCCGCGCTATACGCTCGCGAATTCCGGCGTGTTCCGCCCCGAACTAGACGCGCCCCGCATCACGGCCGTTACGCCCTCACTCGGCTTCCGGCCGGAGTCCCTGCAAAGCGACCGCGCCGACATGTTCCGGCTGACCTTGGAGCCCGGGCAAACCGTAACCTACGCGGCGGAGCTGGCGTCCTCGAAGGTGCCGCAGCTCACCCTGTGGACCCCGAAATTCTACCAGGCCAAACAGCAGGACAGCATGCTGTTCAAGGGCGTGCTTCTTGGCATCACGGGTCTGCTGGCGATCTTCCTGACGGCGATCTTCGCCGCCAACCACCGCGCGATCTTCCCGGCCACCGCGCTCGTCGCCTGGGCGGCCCTGGTCTACTTCTGCGTCGATTTCGGCTTCTGGAACAAGCTGTTCCCGGTCGGCCCCGACCGCACGGCCACCTACCGCGCGGCGGCGGAAGCCGGCCTTGCCGCAAGCTTGGCGCTGTTTCTCTATACCTTCTTGCGCATCGGTCTCTGGCACGTGTGGATCCGCAGCGTGTTCTGGGTCTGGATCGCGGCGCAGTTCATCCTGATCGTCGTCGCGATCGTCGATCCGCAGACGGCCGCCGGGCTCGCGCGCGCTTCGACCATTATCATCGCGGGCGTCGGAACCGTACTCATCGCCTATTTCGCGCTTCGCGGCCAGGACAGGGCGCTCTCGTTGATCCCGAGTTGGATGCTGCTGATCGTGTGGCTCTTGGGCGCCTCGATGATCGTCACGGGCAAGCTCTCCGGCGAGGTCGTCGGGTCGAGCCTCATCGCGGGCCTCGTACTGATCTTGGTGTTGCTCGGCTTCACCGTTACCCAGTTCGCATTCCACACAGGCGGGTCGGCGATGAGCCTGGGGCCGCCCAGTCTCGTGCAGATGAAGTCTCTGGCCGTCGATGGATCCGGCACCCACGTGTTCCAATGGCACGCGGGTCGCGATCTCATCACCGTGGGCCACGAAGTCGAAGCGGAACTCGGGCTGGAGCCCGGGGCGCTCAACGTGTCCGTAAGCGAGTTCCTGAAGCATATGCATGCCTCGGACCGGGAGCGCTTCCGGCTGCTCATGCAGTCCTTGCAGGAAAAGAAGGGCGGCGACTTCCAGACGGACTTCCGTCTGCGCCGTCACGATGGGACGTATCTTTGGTACGAGCTCAACGCTCAGGCGGCTCCAAACGAGAACGTCCGCCTTCTGCGCTGCGTCGGCTTGTTGCGCGACGTGACCAATCTGAAGCGCTCCCATGAGCGCCTCATGCATGACGCCGTGCATGACAGCCTGACGGGCCTTCCCAATCGCCAGCTCCTCATGGATCGGCTGGATGGTGCCATCACCCGTGCGGCCGAAGGACAGTCGAACCGACCGACGATCCTTTTCATCGACATCGACCGTTTCAAGAACGTCAACAAGAGCTTCGGCCTCGTGATCGGGGACTCGATGCTCTTGACGCTCGGGCGCCGGCTCTCTCGCCATCTCAATCCGCAAGACACACTTGCGCGTCTCGGCGGTGATCAGTTCGCAATCATGCTGATATCGGACAGCGATCCGCATCACGTCGCGACCTTGGCGGAGCGGGTGCGCCGAGCGCTCCGCACGCCGATGAAGATCAGCACCAAGGAGATCATCCTCACCGCCTCGATCGGCATCGTGGTTCACGACGGCTCGCAGGCGAATGCACAAGAGATGCTGCGTGACGGCGAGTTGGCGATGCTGCGCGCCAAGCGCCGCGGCGCGGATCGCATCGAGATCTTCAATCCGGCCATGCGCACGGAGGAGGAGAACCGTCTTCCGCTCGAGAGCGAGCTGCGTATGGCGCTTCAGCGCCAGCAGATTTCGGTGCTCTATCAGCCGATCACACGCTTGGCCTCGAACCAGCTCGCCGGCTTCGAAGCTTTGATGCGCTGGGATCATCCGACCCGTGGCCGCCTGTCCCCGCAGGACTTCATTCCGCTTGCGGAAGAGTCGGGGCTCATTGTCGAGCTCGGCAGCTACGTGCTCAGCCAAGCCTTGGACGAGGCGGCCACATGGCATCGCGTCCTGCCGCGCGACCGCGATCCGCTGTTCGTCAGCGTCAACGTCTCGAGCCGGCAGCTCTTCCGCCAGGACATGGTGCAGGAGATCAGGTTGCTTCTCGCGCGCGAGCAGGTGGCGCGCGGAACGCTCAAGCTTGAAGTCACCGAGTCACTGGTGATGGAGAACCCCGAGCGCGCCGTCGAGATTCTCACCTGGCTCAAGACTTATGGGGCGAGCCTCGCCTTGGACGATTTCGGCACGGGCTACAGCTCGCTCAGCTATCTGCACCGCTTCCCATTCGACATCATCAAGGTCGACAAGTCGCTCGTACACGACAACTCGGACAACGAGCAGACGCCGCTGATCCTGCGCTCGGTCGTGACGCTCGCGCACGAGCTCGGGAAGGAAGTGGTCGCCGAAGGGGTCGAGACCCAGGCCGATGCGAACTATCTACGCTCGATCGGCTGTGAGTTCGGACAGGGCTTCTACTACGGCGAACCAATGTCGGCGCGGGATGTTGGCGCGCTACTCAACGCGCTCGCCAATCACCGGCGCCGCAAAGAGCGCGAGCGGGCGCAAGCCGAACGCGCGCCGTCCAGCCTCGACGTCGAGGTGCAGAACCAAGGCGACCTGCCGAGCCTGCCGGGGCCGTCAACGGCTCAGGCCTAGCCCAAGACCTAATCGAAAAGACTGTTGAGGGAGTCGCGACGACTAGGCGTGGCCGGAGTCGCTCACGAGGTGGCTGGGGTCGACGCCGAGGATGTCGAGCGCCCGATTGTATTTTCGGTCGACCGCCGGATCGAAAACCACTTCGGGGTCCGCCGGACAGTTGAGCCAGCCATTGGATTGAATCTCGTCCTCGAGCTGACCCGGCGCCCAGCCCGCATAGCCCAAGGCGAGCAGGGCCTTTGCCGGGCCGCTGCCCTTGGCGATATCGCGCAGGATGTCGATCGTGGCAGTCAGGCATACGCTGTCGTTGATCGGGAGCGTGCTCTCGGCCTTGAAATAGTCGGCGCTGTGGAGGACGAACCCGCGCCCGGTTTCGACGGGCCCTCCCAGATGGACATCCATGGCGTTCAGCGCAGAGGGCAGGGAGATGCGTTCCTCGGTGGGGACGATTTTCAGCTGCTCCAGCAGTTCCGCGAAACTGATATTGGGCGCCCTCTGATTGATGACGATGCCCATGGCGCCTTCCGATGAGTGTGCGCAGATATAGATCACCGAGCGGGAGAAGCGGGGGTCTCCCATCGACGGCATCGCAAGTAAAAGCTGGCCGTCGAGATAGCCTTCCTCATCGGAGTGAAAGTCTGGGTCCATAGCATCATGCTACAGCAGTTCCCGTTTCAGGGAAGAGGGCGGAGCCAAATAAGGCAGGGTCGTGCACTCTCGTCGCACCGGTCACAAAACAGTGAATCCTTAAGGTCTTGGTCAAGCTCGCTTGGGTAGACATCTGCGAGTAGATTCCGCAAGCGATGTTGGACTTAGTGATGAGACACGGATCGATCCGCCGGCCGACGCTCGCCGTCCTGGGCGCCTTGTTGTGTTGGGCCGGTCTCGCCGGCGTCAGCCTTGCAGCCTCCTCCGGCCAGTCTGCCTGGTCCGGCCAAGGCAAATCCAAGGTTCGCTTGGTCAGCGGCCTTGTGGACGAGGACGGCAAGCCCTCCCGTTATGCCGGTGTGCAACTTAGAATGGAGCAGGGCTGGAAGACCTATTGGCGCAATCCGGGTGACTCCGGCGTGCCGCCGAGCTTCGATTGGTCCGGGTCGAAGAACGTCAAAAGCATCGAGGTTTTCTATCCTGTCCCGCATCGCTTCGCCGACGCGAACGGGACCGCGATCGGCTACGACGACGAGGTCGTCTTTCCCGTCAGGGTGACCCCTGAACAGGCCGACAAGCCCGTCCAGCTCTCGCTGACCTTCGACTACGGCCTGTGCAAGGATCTCTGCATCCCCAATTCCGTCGACCTCAGGGCGGACCTGCCTGCCGACCTCGGCAAGGGCGATGCGCGCCTCATCGAACAGGCCATGGAGCGCGTTCCTGCGCCTGCAGGCCCGGACACGCTCCCGCGCCTTGAGGCCGTCACCGCTTATCTGGAGGGGGATGAGCCCACGCTGGAGGTCGAGGCGCTCTTCGCGCCCGGCGCCACGCATACCGATCTGTTCATCACGAGCTCGGAAATCCTGGTACCGGTCCCAAAGGCGCTTGGACCGCTCACGGACGGACGGCAACGCTTTTCCGTCGTTTTCCCGACGGCTGAAGAGGGCGCTGCCATCAAGGGCAAGCCGCTGATATTCACGCTTGTTTCGGATCAGAGCTCGAGCGAGACCACCCGCACCGAGCCTTAGCCGGCCATGCTTACCGCGTGAGGGCAGGGGCCGTTGCCGCGCCGGCTGCGGCACCTGCGCCCGCGCCGATGGGACCCGCGAGGGCGGCTCCGAAAACCCCGCCTATGGCCGCGCCGCTCACGCGTTTCTGCCCGGTCGTACACCCGCCGGCCGCAAAGCTGGCTGCTACAATCAGAACGATACCAAGACGTGTCATCGGGTCTCCCTGAGGGCTTTTCGTGTAGTGGCGGTCGTGAGGGGTAACGCAGGTCCGGCGCGTCGCGTTCCGCTAGTCGATTGTCGGCATAGGGGGCAAGCCGTTATGGTGGCCGCCAACCACAATCACAGGCCAAGGAGACGACCCGAATGACAATCGCCGAAGGAGATACGCTTCCGGAAGCAACGTTCCGCGCATTGGGCCCCGATGGGATCCAGACCATGAGCGCGAAGGATGTTTTTGGCGGCAAGAAAGTCGTGCTGTTCGCAGTACCGGGCGCTTTCACGCCGACCTGCCACCTGAAGCATTTGCCCGGCTTCATTGCGAACGCCGATGCCTTCAAGGCGAAAGGCGTGGACGACGTGGTCTGCCTGGCGGTCAACGATCCCTTCGTGCTCGCGGCTTGGGCCGAGGCGACAGGGGCGGGCGGCAAGGTGAAGGTTCTGTCGGACGGCAACGCAGAGTTCACGAAGAAAATCCGCATGGATTTCGACGGGAGCGGCGTTGGCCTAGGGACCCGCTCCAAGCGCTATGCCATGATCGTCGAGGACGGGACCGTCAAAGTGCTGAACACCGAGGAGAACACCAGCGAGGCGACCGTGTCGGACGCGGAGTCGATGCTGGCGGCACTGTGAGTCGGACGCGTCGCGACCCGCGCATCCCGCTCAGCGCTGCGCGGTCATCGTAGGAAAGGGGCCATGCCTTCGCGCGCAAGTTCGTCGGCACGTTCGTTCTCGTCGTGTCCGGCGTGGCCCTTGACCCAGTGCCAGGTGACCTGGTGGGGGGCTTCGGCCTCCTCGAGCCGTTGCCACAACTCGACATTCTTGACGGGCTTCTTGTCGGCGGTTCGCCACCCGTTTCGCTTCCAGCCTTTGATCCAGCCGGTAATGCCGCCGCGGAGATAGTTGGAGTCCGTATAGAGTTCGACGTCGGAAGGGCCTTTGAGAGCCTCCAGAGCCTCGATGGCCGCCATCAGTTCCATGCGGTTGTTGGTGGTTTGCGCCGCGCCGCCCTTGAGCTCTTTGCGATGAGGGCCCGACTCCAGAATGGCGCCCCAGCCACCGGGTCCCGGATTGCCGGAACAGGCACCGTCTGTGTGAATCACGACTTTGGGGCGGCCCGCCATTGTCTCCGTCCTCAGTTCGAGCCCAACCCGTAGTCGCGATAGGATTGCACGCGCTGGTGAAAGCGCAGCTTCCTCAAATATTCGCGCGGGTCCTTGGTCTTAACGAGCGCATTGGCGTCCGTATTCAGGAGATCGTAGGTGCGGGTCAGCAGGAAGCGTAGGGCCGCGCCCCGCGCGAGCAAAGGCAGCGCATCCAATTCCGGGTCGGTGAGGGGCCGCGCCCGCTCATAGGCCTGCAGCATCGCGCGGGCCTTGGTGACATTGAACGAACCGTCCGGCTCGAAGCACCAGGCATTGAGGCAGACCGCCACGTCGTACGCCATCATATCGTTGCAGGCGAAGTAGAAGTCGATGAGGCCGGAAAGCTTGTCGCCGAGAAAAAACACGTTGTCGGGAAACAAGTCGGCGTGAATCACGCTCATGGGCAGGTTCGTGTCCCACTGTGCGCCGAGAACATCGAGCTCGCCCGCGATCGCGTCGTGCAGGCCTGGAATGACGCCATCGGCGGCATCCCGCACATCCTCGAACAACGAACGCCAGCCCGGCAGGGACAGGTCGTTCTCGCGCTGCATCGGAAAATCGAGGCCAGCCAGATGAAATTTCGCGAGCGCCGTCCCGAGCTCGGTGCAATGGACGATATCGGGCCGGCGGATCCAAACGCCCTCTAGGAAGCTGATCAGCGCGGCGGGCCGGCCGGCGAGTTCGCGCAGGATACGGCCCTCCCGGTCGCGCACCGGCAAGGGGCACGTAATTCCCCGCGCGGCGAGATGCTCCATCAGCGACAGGAAGTACGGCAGGTCTTCCGCGCGCACCCGCTTTTCGTAGAGCGTCAGGATAAAGGGGTCTGCGTCCGTGTGGACGAGGTAGTTGGTGTTCTCGACGCCCTCGGCGATGCCCTTGAACGATGTCAGCGCGCCGATGTCGTAGCTTGCGATGAAGGCTTCGAGCTCTTGATCGCTAACGTCCGTGTAGACAGCCATCTATGCCGCCGTCGAATCTCTCAAGGGACGGGGCAGCTTGAAGGAGATCGTCTCCTCGGCGGTCGTCACGGTCTCGATGCTCACGTCGAAGCGTTCCTTGAAGGCGTCGATGATGCTGTCGACTAAGACCTCCGGTGCGGACGCACCGGCCGTTACGCCAAGACTGCGAATATTCTCGAACTCGCTCCAGTCGATCTCGCTGCCTTGTTCCAGAAGCATGGCGCGCGGACACCCGGCGCGCTCGGCCACTTCGACGAGGCGCATGGAATTCGAGCTATTCGGTGAGCCGACGACAATCATCCTGTCGCACTGTGGCGCGATTCGCTTGACCGCGTCCTGCCGGTTCGTCGTCGCGTAGCAAATATCGTCCTTGCGCGGGACGACAATATCCGGGAACCGGTTCTGCAGGATCGTGAGAATCTCGCGCGTGTCGTCCACCGACAGGGTCGTCTGGGTAATGACGGCGAGTTTGGACGGGTCTTTCGGGACGAAGCTGTTTGCGTCTTCGTTCGTCTCGATCAGGGCGATCGCGCCCGGCGGCAACTGCCCGATCGTGCCGATCACCTCCGGATGCCCGGCGTGCCCGATCAGCAGGATCTCGTGACCGCGGTCGAACAGCCGTTCCGCCTCGATATGCACTTTTGAGACGAGGGGACAGGTCGCGTCCAACACGAACATGTGCCGGTTGCGAGCGTCGGCAGGGACCGACTTCGGCACCCCGTGCGCGGAGAAAACGATCGGAGCGTCCGACTCGGGAATCTCCTCGAGTTCCTCGACAAAGACCGCGCCCTTTGCCTCGAGAGATTCGACCACATAGCGGTTATGAACGATAGCATGGCGCACATAGACAGGGGCGCCATACTTCTCGAGCGCCAGCTCGACGATCTGGATAGCGCGGTCGACGCCCGCGCAAAAGCCGCGCGGCGCCGCGAGATAGACGGTGAGTTTGGGCCGGGCGCCATTCTGCTTGGTCTCGGGGGTCGTGCCGGTCATCCATGCTCCAGAACTGCTCTGTTTCGATCCCAACGGCCCCATTTCAGCCCAAAACAACGCCGAGCTTGCCTCCGGCGGACCGGAATGTCCCCCTTCGGCGGCCCGAGACGGGTCTTGTAGGGACTGACATCGGCCGATAGTTTCGGCACAAATGGCGGCCCGGGGGCGCGCTGGTCGTCAATCGAACAAGTCTTCGCGCGCCCGGGCATATCAGGCTCGGACGCCTGGCATGTCAAGCGAAGGACGGGGAGAGTTGAGGCGTAAGGACGGGCACATCTGGAGCAGCGGAATCGGGCTCGCGGCACTCTTCCTGAGTGTTGCGCTCGTATCGGGCTGCGGCGGCGGCGGCGGAACCACGGGTTTCTCCAGCGAGCGCCTGCCTGACACCTTGCCGACCATCAAGATGCCGTCGTTGTCCGGCTCCAACCCGCAACCGGATCCGGCGACCGCGCCTCCGATCACCACCGCCGACGGACGGGCAACGAGCTGTCCCCAGGTCGTGGCCTGGCCGAACGAGAAACTCAAGACCGTCTATCAGAACGGCCACGATGGCGATGCCAACTTCATCCTCTATCGCGGCGAGATCACGAAGCTCTCGCGTGAGTGCCGTGTCTATGGCGGGCGTGTCGTCGTGAAATACGGCTTCGCAGGACGTCTCCTGCTCGGGCCGAAAGGCTACCCGGGCAGCTTCTCGTTGCCTGTGTCCGTGAAGGCGACGGACTCCTACAAGGCGCAGATCGGACAAGATCGTATGTCGGTCCGCGTCACAGTGCCCGGCAATCAGACCGTGGGCTATTTTTCCATGGTGCGCGAGATGTCTTTGCCCGTGCGCACCGGCACGCGGCTCCAGGACTACAAGATTTTCGTGGCGCTGAAGTAGGGACGCGGGGCCCATCATGCGACAGCGCGCGATCTGGGTTTTGACGGCGCTCGTTCTCGCGATGGCGCCTGTTTTCCTCGGCGCGGCTCCTGCCGCAGCCGAAGGCTGCCGGGACCGCACACTTCTCGGTGCCTCCTATATCGTCTGCGCGTTCAATCCGGCGGCGGACGATCTTCGCCTCTATTGGCGCGGGCAGGACGGACGCCCCTTACGCACCTTCAATGCGCTGGCCCGCGCCCTGAAGAACCAGGGCCGGAACCTCGTCTTCGCCATGAACGGCGGCATGTATGAGCGCGATTTCAGCCCCGTCGGCCTTCATATCGAGCAGAGCAACACGCTCTCACCGCTCAACACCAAAACCGTCACGGGCCGTCCGAGCCAGATCCCAAATTTCTATAAGAAGCCGAACGGCGTCTTCTATTGGGGGCAGGGGCGTGCCGGCGTTCTCGAGAGCAGCCGGTTCGGCGCGCAGAAGCCGCCCGTCGCGTTTGCCACGCAGTCGGGACCGATGCTCGTCGTCGAAGGCAAGATCCATCCGGCCTTCATCGAGAAGTCGACCGACTTCAAGCAGCGCAACGGTGTGGGTGTGGCTCCGGACGGCACGGTCTATTTCGTGATGACCAAGGGCCGCGTCAGCTTCTACCAGTTCGCCCGCGCCTTCCGCGACGGGCTCGGCGTGCAGAACGCGCTGTTCCTCGATGGGGGTTGGGCGCCGGGAATCTACGCGCCGGAGCTGGGACGGAACGATTCCCCGGGCCACGGCGGCTACGGGCCGATCATCGCCGTGGTGGAGTAGGGGGCCGGCCTAATCGCAGTTGGGCCAGCACGCCGCGGTCGTGTTGGTCAAAAGCTCCAGCCAGCTCCTCACCTGGGCGAACACCAGAAAATTGTCGTGGACCCGTTGCCGGGCGCTACGCCCGAAGGCGGCTCGCTTGGCCCCGTCGCTCAATAGCGTATCGAGCCCATCGGCGATCTCGCTAGGGTCTTCCGGGTTCTTGATCAGCAGCCCGTCCAAGTCGGGGCGAACTTGCTGCTTAATGCCGACTGCACTCGACGCCATCAGCGCCGCGCGTTTCCACATGGGCTCGGTGACGGTCAGTCCGAAGCCTTCCTGGATCGAATTCTGCACCACAATGTCGGAGCAGCATTGAAGCGCATTGACGATGAGGGCGTTGTTCTCCTTCGAGGACATCGGCAGGGAGAGGATCGCAACATCAGCCTGCAGGTGCGGCGGCAGCGCGCTGTAGGCTGCACACAGCTCGGAGAGGACCTCCTTGCCCTCGGGGTCGTCGTCGACCGAGGCCGGGTCGGGCCCGGCCAGGACGAGGCGGACAAGCTGAAGGGCACGCAAATGGTGGTTGTCGAGATCCGTGCGGGCCTCGATGCCGCGTTTGAGCGAGACGAATCCTTCCATCAGCGGAAAGAAGCCTTTGAGCCGGTCCCAGCGCGAGATCTGGGTGACGATCGGGCGGAAAAGGAGGCCGAAATCCTCCGGCTCGGTCGCAGGTGCCCAATCGCCGTCGGCCTGGAGCCGCTTGGCAGGCTCCGCGTAAGCCGGCGACATGACGGGCCCCCACGGCTTGACCAGTGCGGAATTGGCGAGAATGCCGACGAGATCGTGGACTTGGAGATGCCGGTTCTTGTGGCTGAGCGGGTCGATCGCCGGATGGATAATGGTGGCGCGCCCAGCCAAAACGCTCGGAATGTACTCAGGCGCCGTGAAGACGGCATGGTCATACGGCTTGAGGTAAGGATCGAGAAAAGCCCACGCCGCGCGCGTCTCCGCCGTCTCATGGTCAAGACCGATGTGGCAGCGCCAGATCGCCGCGATGTCCATCTTCTGGCGGAGCAGGGCGCCAGCCCCCATGGGCTGCGGATCGTGGACCACCAGCACATCGCCGGGCTGCAGGAATTCTTCCATCGCCGCCGCGTTCTCGGCACTGACCCGGTCGTAGACCGCGTGGTCCGGCGCCCCGAGATTGGCATCGCCCGCGCCGTGGATGAGGTTGTGCAGGTTCTTGGTCAGCCGGAAGAAGGCCTGCTCCTGCGTCTCGATCACCAGCCAGTGGGCGTCGACGCCGAGCTCGCGCAGAATGCTCAGGAGCGGCGGCAGCATCTCGGCCACGCCGCCGCCTTGCGCGGTGCTGTTGACCATGACGAGGCGTCGCCCATCGAACCCAGCCAAGCGGCTTTCGGCCTCTTGCCGCAGGCTGCGCACCGTGGCGCCCAGATCCGCGACGCCCTCATAATCAGAGAGCGACACCGGATGGCGAGGTTCGACGATCTGAACCATGCCGGAACACTATCGCACCGACACTCAGAATTGCCAAAAAGGCGAAGGGGAACTGAGCTTTTAGTTGAGCTTCGACTTCAGGTCGTCGATGCCGGAACCAATGAGCTTGTCGGCCGTCTCCGGCGTCAGCGAACTGGAAATGACGGTCTGCGCGGCGCTGACCGCGGCATCGGCAGCCGCAGCCCGCACGTCGCGGAGCGCATCGGCTTCGGCTTGTGCGATCTTGTCCTCGGCCATCTTCATGCGCCGCTCGAACTGCTCGGTCATGGCGCGGGAGGTCTCCAGCGCCAGCGCCTCGGCCTCTTTCGCGGCGAGTTCGATGATGTCCTCGGCCTCGCGGGCGGCGTTGGCGGTCTTCTTCTTGTAGTCGGCGAGAACCGCCTCAGCCTCCTCGCGGAGCGCCTGCGCGTCCGCGAGTTCCTTGGCGATCGCCGAGGCCCGATTGTCGAGCGCGGAGGCGATCATCTTGTGGGCGCCGAAATACACGACGAGGCCGAAGAACAGGAAGAACGAGACCGCGACCCAGAATTCTGCCGTTGCGAGGAATTCCATCTCTTACGCCTTCCGTGCCGCTGTAACGGCCTTTTCGAGATCCGCTTTCGGAGGCGCGACGCCGATAAGCTGCTTGACGATGTCGGCCGCCGCTTCCGTCGCAACGGTGTTGACGTCCTTCATCGCCGAGTCCCTAGCCTTCTCGATCCGTGCCGCCGCTTCCGCAGCCTTGTCGGCCAGCTGCTTGTCGAGCTTGGCCCGTTCCGCGTCGGTCTCCGCCTTCAGCTTGGCGCGGCCTTCTTCGACGATGGCATGCGCCTTCTGCTTGGCCTCGGCCAAAGCCTGCTCGTAAGCGGCAATGGCTTCCTCGGTCTCGCGCTTGTTCTTTTCGGCCGCCTCAAGGTCGCCGGCGATTCTCGCCGCACGCCTGTCGATGACCGTGCTGATGCGCGGGATCGCGACCCACACCATCAGCAGATAAAGAATGCCGAAGGTAATGAGCAGCCAGATGACTTGCGGAGCCCAATCGAGCGGATTGAGTTGCGGCATAGGTCGTGTCCTTTTGAGAGAGCTTGCTTTAGCTCAGACTAGAACACGAACAGGATGATCAGTGCCACCACGAGGCCGAACAGGCCCGTCGCTTCGGCAAGAGCAAAGCCGAGAAGCAGGTTGGCGAACTGACCGGGAGCGGCCGACGGGTTGCGAAGCGCACCCTGCAGGTAGCTGCCGAAGATGGTTCCGATACCGAGACCGGCACCGATAAGAGCGAGCGAGGCCAGGCCCGCACCGATAAACTTTGCTGCTTCTGCTTCCATGATCTTAGTCTCCTTGAACGATCGAATGTCTATGTGAGCTTAGTGAAGGTGGAGCGCATCGTTGAGATAGATGCACGTGAGGATGGCGAACACGTAGGCTTGCAGGAACGCCACCAGAAACTCTAGCCCGGTGAAGGCCACCATAAAGGCCAGCGCCGCCCAGCCACCGAGAAAGCCCATGGCGACGACGAAGGCGGCAAACACCTTCAGCAGCGTGTGGCCGGCGGTCATGTTGGCGAACAGACGAACCGAGAGGCTCAAAGGCCGCGTCAGGTAGGAAATCACCTCGACCACCACGATGAGCGGCAGGAGGATGAACGGGACGCCCTTGGGCACGAAGAAACTGAAGAAGTGCGCGCCGTGCTTCACGAACCCGATGATCGTGACGCCGATGAAAACCATTAGCGCCAGAGCGAGTGTCACGATGATGTGGCTGGTGACGGTGAACGAATAGGGCACCATGCCGAGCATGTTCATGGTGAGCACGAACATGAACAGCGTGAAGATGAACGGGAAATACTTCATCCCGTCCGTCCCGACATTTTCGCGGACCATGTTGGCGACGAAGGTATAGGCGAGTTCGGCGACTGACTGAGTCCGGTTCGGGACCATTTCAGATTTGCGCATGGCGAACACGATAAAGACCGTGATCAGCACGGCGCCGATGACCATGAAGAGCGCGGAATTCGTAAAAGATGCGTCGTAGCCGAAAAGGTCGAGTTCAATCAGACGCTTGATCTCGAACTGGTGCATGGGATCGGGCATACCCGAACCGCCATGACCGTCCCCGTGACCCGCGCTTTCAGCGGCGTAAGCTGCCCCAATCAAGGTCAAAGCCCCTAGTCCTCACTATCTCTCGTCACCGCATCGCGCTCCTTCTTGGTGCGCAAGTGATGACCGGGCATCGGCTCGCCCTGCATGTTCTTCGCCGTCCGTATCACGTTCATGATCCCGCTGGCGGCGCCCAAAATCAGGAACACCAACATCAGGATCGGCTTCGTGCCGAACAGCTGGTCCAGTGCCCAGCCGATAACCCCCCCAACCGCGACGCCGGCGACCAGCTCGATCGACAGCTTGAAAGCTTGGCCCATGGCCCGGCCGCGTCCCTCGGTATTGACCGTCGGCGGACGCAGGCCCTTGGCCTCCATCAGCTTCCCGTCGAGCGTGTCTAACCGCCGCCGAATGCTCTCAGTGTCCTGATCGCCGTTTCCGGCTCCGGACTGATTTTCGGCTCCGGCCATAGGCTATTGCTCAATTCCGGGAGAGCCCCAGAGGACCGGCTGGCCCCCAAGCTTCGCGCGCACTTTAGTTAGGGAATCCCGAGTGTCAAGAAAGTCCCCGCCGTTGTGACGCCGCATGTGAGGCGCGGGCAACGGTTGGGCGACATGACCCAAGCGAGAGGCTGGAAATGCCCCGAAAACGGCTGGAAAACCGGCCGCGGACCAGTCCTGGCTCCTCGGGGCTTAGCCCGCGTCGCGCAACTGCTCGGCGGTCTCCAGATCGACAGACACCAGCTGGCTCACGCCCCGTTCCTGCATGGTCACGCCGAACAGGCGGCTCATGCGCGCCATGGTCAGCGGATGGTGGGTTATGATGAGGAAGCGCGTCTGGGTTTCCTTAGACATTTCCTCCATGAGCCGGCAGAAGCGGTCCACATTGGCGTCGTCCAGCGGGGCGTCCACCTCGTCCAGCACGCAGATGGGCGAGGGATTGGTCAGGAACACCGCGAAAATCAACGCCAAGGCGGTCAGCGCCTTCTCGCCACCCGACATCAGCGTCAGGGTCTGGGTCTTCTTGCCCGGCGGCTGCGCGAAGATCTCGAGACCCGATTCGAGCGGATCGTCGGAATCGACGAGCCTCAGCTCGGCCGAGCCGCCGCCGAACAGCGTCTGAAAAAGGCGCGAAAAATGCGCGTTGACCGTGTCGAAGGCCTCGAGGAGCCGTTTGCGCCCTTCGCGATTGAGGCTGGAAATGCCCTGGCGCAGTTGCGCGATGGCTTCTTCGACGTCGCCCTTCTCGCGCTCCATGCCTTCAAGCTGTTCGGCAAGCTCG
This sequence comes from Methyloceanibacter sp. wino2, assembly GCF_003071365.1. NCBI lineage: Bacteria > Pseudomonadati > Pseudomonadota > Alphaproteobacteria > Hyphomicrobiales > Hyphomicrobiaceae > Methyloceanibacter > Methyloceanibacter sp. wino2. The sequence continues at coordinate 1,007,578 of NZ_CP028960.1, read as the reverse complement.
ATCTCTTCCTCTTCGGCGCGCAAGTTCACGCCGCCGAGCCGCTCGCGGTCGGCCTTGAGCTTGGCTAGGCGCGGCTCGACTTCTTCGAGAGAAGGCAGTTCGGCGCCCTCGGCAAGATTGGCGCGCGGCAGACATTCTTCCGGTGCGCAGTCGACCTGCTCGCGGATGAGTCTGGACAAGCCGGAGCGGCGCTCCCGGGCGCCTTCAAGCCGCGCCTCGCTGCGCGCCTTGCCCTCGCGGGCCGAAGACAGACGTTCCTGGACGGCGCGCAGGGCCTTGTCCTGCTCACGCAACGCGGTTTCCGCCTCTGCCAGGTCGTCAGCGGCCTTGGACCGGTCGCGCTCCGCCTCGGCGATGGTGTTCATCAGCTTGGCGCGGCGTTCTTCGATCTCGGCCGGCAGTTTGGCGAGGGCTTCAAGGTCGGCCGCCGTTTCCGATTTGCGCGTGCCCAACGTCTCGATGTGCTGCTGCGCGTTCGCGATCCGCTTGCGCCAGAGATCCTCTTCGGCCGTGATGGCCTTGATGCGTTCCGTGCGAAGCCGCACCTCGTTCTCGAAGCTCTTGAGATTGGCTTGGGCTTGCGACGCCTCAGAGCGGGCATTGGCCGCGTCACCTTGCGCCGCTTCCAGCGCTGCCGTCAGCCCGTCCAGCGCCGTGAGTTCCTGGAGCGCCGCGGCTGCGGCCTCCGCCTGTTCCTGGGCCTCGTCGCGCGCGGCCTTGGTGCGGCTCAACGCTTCCGACAAAGCACCGAGCTGTTTGCTGTTGGCCTGGACTTCCCGCTCCACCGTGGCGATGGCGCTGCGCGTCCGGTCGAGCTCCGCGCGGTCTTCTTTGATCTTGAGGCGGAGTTCCTTGGTCTTCAGGCTTGCGGCCTGACTCGCCTCGGTCGCGGCCTCGAAGGCGGCCTGGGCCGCCGTCTGCGCATCCTCGGCGTCGACCTTCAGGGTCTTCAGCGATTCGAGCCGCGTGCGTTCCTCGAGCCGTGCGCCTTGGGCGGTCGCCGCCCCGGCTTGCACGCTGTAGCCGTCCCAGCGCCACAGGTCGCCGTCCTTCGAGACGAGGCGCTGGCCGGGCTTCAACACGGCCTGCAGTGCGGCCCCTTGGCCGGCCTCGACCACGCCGATCTGCGACAGCCGGCGCGCAAGGGCCTCAGGGCCGGTCACGAACTGACTGAGAGGAATGGCGCCGTCAGGCAGGGCAGGATCGTCGGCGCCGGCGGTGAAGTTGCGCCAATGCACCGGAGCGCTGTCTTCGGCGGCAGCGTCGAGATCGTCTCCCAGCGCCGCGCCGAGCGCGTGCTCGTAGCCGCCCTCGATCCGGACATCCTCGACGATCGGGGTCCACTCGTTCGGCGGCGCCAGGAGCTTCAACAGGGTTGCAAGCTCGGTCTCGATTTCCTGACGGGCAAGCTTGGCGTCGGCAAGCGCGCTCCGCAGCCGCGTCTCCTCGGCCCTGGCTTGCTCCTCGTCGGCTTCGGCCTGCGTCAGGGCCGTGGCGGCTTCCTCGAGAAGCGCAGAGGCTCGCTCGGCCTCACCATTCAGTTCGGTGAGTTTCGCTTCGCTGCCGCTTTCCGCCTCGAGATTGGCAAGCTGCTGCGCAAGATCCTCGGACTGGGATTCGAGCTGGGCGATCCGGCTGGCGAGTCGGGTCTGATCGTTCTCGAGGCGGCCGCGCTCGGCCCGCGCCTCGGCAAGCTCCGTCGTGGCGGCACGAAGGGCCGTTTCGGCTTCGCCCAGGACGGTAGCCGCGGTGGCGGCGGCTTCGCGCAACTGCGGCTCCACGCTGTCGTCGGTGCCGACGGCTTCGAGCCCGGCCTTTTCCGCGGCCAGGCCTTCCAGAACCTTGTTGGCTTCGGCGATCTGCTCCTCTTCGCGGGTCAGATCGCGCGCGGCCTGGGCGAGCTGCGTTTCCAGCTCTTCCTGCCGGGCCTTGGCGCGGGCTTCCTCGCGCTCCAGGGCGTCGCGATCGACTGTGAGGCGGTGCAGAACCGCGGCGCGCGCAGCCTCTTCGTCCCGCAAGGGCTGAAGTTGCTCCGCCGCCTCGGACTGGGCCCGCAAAGCCTCCGCCTCGGCCTTGGTCTCCTCGGCCACGGTTCGCAGAGACTCCTGGAACGCCGCCTCATCCCCTTCGACCTGCGCGCAGGCGGCCACCCATTGCAGGTGGTAGGAGAGGGCTTCCATTTCCTGAATTTTCGTCGAGATATCGCGGTAGCGCTTCGCCTGACGCGCCTGCCGCCGGGTCGCCTGAAGCTGCGATGTCAGCTGGCCAATGAGGTCGGCGAGGCGGGCGAGATTGCTTTCCGCTGCCTTGAGCCGCAGTTCCGCCTCATGGCGGCGGCTGTGCAGACCGGCGACGCCGGCGGCGTCCTCCAGGACGCGCCGCCGCTCCAAGGGCGTGGCGCTGACGATCTCGCCGATACGGCCCTGTTGCACGAGGGCCGGAGAGCGGGCGCCGGTCGCGGCGTCTTCGAATAGGAGCCGGACATCGCGCGCCCGCACGTCCTTGCCGTTGACGCGATAGGCTGAGCCGGCCTCGCGCTCGATCCGCCGCGTCACTTCCAGGACGTCGGCGTCGTTGAATTCAGCAGGCGCCAGGCGCGCGCTATTGTCGATGAAAAGAGTGACCTCGGCCGTGTTTCGCGCCGGCCGGTCCTGCGCGCCCGCGAAGATGACGTCGTCCATGGCCGAGCCGCGCATGCTCTTGTAGGACGTCTCGCCCATGGCCCAGCGCAGGGCTTCCAGCAGATTGGACTTGCCGCAGCCATTGGGGCCGACCACGCCGGTCAAGCCGTGTTCGATGACGAGCTCGGTGGGCTCGACGAACGATTTGAACCCAAGAAGGCGAAGCCTGGAGATTTGCACCTGCTGACGATCCTTATCTGCTACCGGGCGTAATCTGGAACCGGGTAACGCGTGCTCCATGACGGAAACGCGACAAGACCTGAACTTGGAGGGGGACGGCGCGATTCGCAACGCCGGAGATCAAGAAGCCTGTGGTTCAATCAAGGCTTTCATCTGCTCGAAGGTCACTTCGCCCTGGAGCTTCTGGCCGTTGATAAAGAACGTTGGCGTTCCGACAACGCCATATTTGCGTCCCCGCTGCTTTACCTCCATCAACCCATCGATAATGCTTTGATTCGATAGGCATTTGTCAAATTGCGCGCGGGTCATTCCACTGGTTTTCGCGATTTTGTAGAGGGCGTCCGGACGGACGTCCTGGCTGACCCATTCGCGCTGACGGGAGAGATAAGCCTCTATGAGCGGCAGGTATTTGCTCTTCGGGGCGCATCTCGTGACGATCGCCGCCGCCCCCGCCGTCTGGCCGATGGCGAATTCCCGGATGATGTAGCGCACCCGGCCTGTGTCCACATAGGTCCGCTTTACGCGCGGAAAGACCTTGGCGTGATAGGCGCGGCAATAGGGGCAGGTGAGGGACACATACTCGATGATGGTCACGGGGGCGTTGCGGTTGCCGTACTCGCGGTCCCCGAGCGGTCCCGGTTCCAGAAGCTGGTCCTTGAGCGGAACGGCCTCGGGCGTCGTCCCGCCGGGCCCGCCACAGGCCCCGAGCCCCAGCGCGGCAAGCCCGAGGATGGCGCCGGTCAAGACGGTCGTGGCTACCCTGCTAAGCCCCAACAAGAATCTCCCGGGAATATCGATCTAGTTTCGAACAACCGAAGACGCTTGAGCGGCCGCGGTCCGAAGCAACTATGCACAGACTACCGCGCGGGACCGCCGAGGCGCAGCGTCGCGCCTAGCCGCTCGGCGGCGTTTCCGGCTTGCCCTCGATCACCGCGTCGAACGACTCGATGCCGACGCCCTCGAGCCGCGTTCCGTTGACGAAGAAGGCGGGCGTGCCGTCGACGCCGAATTCTTCGTGCGCCTTCTTACGGACGGCGACGATCTTGTTGAACAGGTCCTTGTCTTCGACGCACTGCTTGTAGCTCTCCTCGGAGAAGCCGGCCTGCTTGGCGATGAGCTTCAGCTTCTCCTGGCCGTCGGGACCCGGGGCAGCCCAGGTCTCCTGGGTTTCGAACAGGCCGTCGATGAGCGGGTAGAACCGGTCCTTGCCGGCGCAGCGGGCCACCATCGACGCGCGGGCCGCAAGGCTGTCCAAAGGAAACTCGCGGAAGATGAAGCGGGCCTTGCCTGTGTCGATGTACTTCTCCTTCACCTGCGGGAACACCTCTGTATAGAAGTGCGCGCAGTGAGGGCAGGTCATCGAGGCGTATTCCACGATCACGTTGTCCGCGTTGGGATCGCCGAGCACGATGTCTTCCAGTGGGCCCGCCTCCAGCAGAGCGGCCAGCTCCGGATTGGCCTTGGGGGCGTCAGGGTCCGCCGCTGTCTCTCCGCTTGAGAAGTACAGGCCTACGGCCAGCACGACGGCTACCAGCGCGCCGATGATGTAAACGCCAGTATGGCTCTTCTTGGCCTCGGTCGAGGCTTCGGTCGTATCTTTCTTGGGCTTTGCCACGTCGAACTCTCCGGCTTTTCCTCATGCGCGGCTCCCTCGCGGCAGCCGGCGCCTACAATCGTTGAATGGCGCCGATCCGGCAAGCGGGCGCAAGCGCGTTTGCTTCAACCCCTCGTGAGGGCGACACTTAGCCCTCGTGCTCGCAAGACTCAACTCCGCCGCGCTGGCCGTCTTCTTTCGGTCTCGGTGCGATGCGTGGCGAGAGCGCCCAGCCGGTCCAGTGCCCGGGCCAGGCCTTTGTCCTGAATGCCTGCGGATTTGGGCAAGGCGTAGGCGGGCAGCGGAGGTTTCGGCGTGCGCTTGGGGCGGGCGACGCGGGAAATCGGCGCTTGCAGGAAGCGCATCTCCGTCACCGCCCGGTAGCCGAAATAGGCGTTGATCCGCTCCAATATCTGCGTGGCGCGATGCTGTACTTCGATGGCCCGGGGCCCTTCGATCCGCAGGACCAGGGTCGCCCCGTCACGCCGGTGGCCACGGGCGCGCGGATTGTCGGTCTGCTCGTCTTCCCAATGGTCGTGGCGGCGCGGCCAGATGATGCGGTCGGGCATGGTGTAACGGGCAAGTTCGGCGCCGGCGATGGCGCGCCAGTCGCTGAGGAGCGCGGTGGTGGCGAAGCCGCGCGCCCGCGCCGCCTGGTCCAGCGCCTTCTCGACGAAGGCGCCGATCGGCCGCGCGCCGGCCTTTCGCGCGGCGCCCGAGGGCTTTCGTTTGGTGCTGTTCATCATGGCTCCCGCAAATTCACGACGACTCTACACCATGGCGCGAGGCGATTGCGCGTGGCATGAGAACTTATGCAAGACGTTCACACGGACGCCGCGGGAACCGAGATCGCGCCCGCGCTCCTGACTTGGTACCGGCGCGAGGGCCGGGCCCTGCCTTGGCGTGCGCCGCCTGGAACCCTGCAAGATCCCTACAAGGTGTGGCTGAGCGAGGTCATGCTGCAGCAGACCACCGTCAAGACGGTGACGCCGCGCTTCATCGACTTCGTCCGCCGCTGGCCGGATGTGGATGCGCTGGCCCGAGCCGAGCTGGGTACCGTCCTCGCCGCTTGGGCCGGCCTCGGCTACTACGCCCGCGCAAGAAATCTCCATGCCTGCGCGCGCGTGGTGTCGGAGGAGCACGGGGCCCGGTTTCCGGATACGGAGGAGGGCTTGGGGAAGCTGCCCGGGATCGGCGGCTATACGTCCGCCGCGATCGCCGCGATCGCCTTCGGCCGGAAGGCATCGCCGGTGGACGGCAATATCGAGCGGGTACTTGCCAGGCTCTTCGCCATCGAGACGCCGCTGCCGGCCGCGAAGCCGCAGATCAAGGCGCTGGCGGAACAGCTGACGCCCGAGACCCATGCCGGGGACTTCGCCCAGGCCATGATGGATCTCGGCGCGATGATCTGTACGCCCCGTAACCCCGCCTGCGGCCTATGTCCGGTGCGGCCGAGCTGTCGCGGGTTCGCGGCAGGCATTGCCGAGCAACTCCCCTACAAGGCGGCGAAGGCCGAGCGGCCCACCAGGCGCGGGACGGCATTCGTCGCCATGCGCGAGGACGGTGCGGTGCTCCTGCGCGAACGGCCGCCGAAAGGTCTACTCGGCGGCATGTTGGAGACGCCGTCTACGCCTTGGGAAGAAAGCCCGCGATCGCAGGGCGCGGTAGCGCACGCACCCTTAAATGCGGCCTGGAAAAAACTGCCGGGTGTTGTCTCCCACACGTTCACGCATTTTCATCTCGAACTGACGGTCTATCGGGCCGATGCCGCGCGCGACGTCGAGGTGCTGGACGCAGCTGAGCCTGACCGTTGCCGTTGGCTCCGACAACGCGAACTGCCCGGGGCCGCGTTGCCGACGGTCATGCGGAAGGTCCTCGCCCACGCGCTGGACGAGCGTGCCGCCGTCTCAAAAAAGCGTGACGCTAGGAAGCCAGCTTCTGGCGCGCCTCGGCGCGCAGATCGTCGATCGGCTTGAGCGCGCCGCCGGCCTCGTAGTGCCAGAACGTCCAGCCGTTGCAGGCCATCGCCCCCTGCACATGGGCGCCGATCTTATGGATGGACCCTTGCGCGCCGGCGCAGGCAATCGATCCGTCCGCCCGCACCTTGGCTTCGTGGCGCGCCGCCGGATCGTATAGAGCAGTTCCCGGCGACAACAGACCGAGCTCCACGAGCGTTCCGAACGGGACGCGCGTTTCGGCGCGCTTGCCCTTGGCGGCCTGAAGAGAAGCGGGATCCAGCGTTTCGACCGACTTGAGACGGTCGCGTGCCGCTTTGGCATAGGCCTTCTCGCGCTCGATGCCGACAAAGGCGCGCCCCAGACGCTTCGCGGCGACGGCCGTCGTGCCCGAGCCCATGAACGGGTCGAGGATCACATCGCCCGGATGGCTCGCCGCCAGGATCACCCGTTGCAGAAGCGCTTCCGGCTTCTGCGTGGGATGGGTCTTGCGCCCGTCCTGCCTCAAGCGCTCGGCGCCCGAGCAGATCGGCAGCAGCCAATCGGACCGCATCTGCAGGTCCTCGTTCAGCGCCTTCATGGATTCGTAGTTGAAGGTGTAGCGCGCTTTCTGTCCCGTGGAGGCCCAGATCATCGTCTCATGCGCGTTGGTGAAGCGGCGCCCGCGGAAGTTCGGCATGGGGTTCGTCTTGCGCCAGATCACGTCGTTCAGGACCCAGTAGCCCAGGTCCTGGAGCGCGGTGCCCACGCGAAAGATGTTGTGATAGCTGCCGATGACCCAGAGGCTGCCGTTCGGCTTCAGCACGCGGCGGCATGCGGCCAGCCAATCGCGGGTGAACCGGTCATAGGTTTCGAAGCTTGCGAACTTGTCCCAGTCGTCGTCGACGCCGTCGACGCGGCTGTTGTTGGGACGGTAGAGCTCGTTCGCGAGCTGAAGATTGTACGGCGGATCGGCAAAGACGAGATCGACGCTCTCGGCGGGAAGCTTTTCGAGCTCCTCGATGCAATCACCCACAATGATCTTGTTGCGCGGAAGCGGCTGCTTCCCCGTATCCCCCATACCCATGATATTCACTCGCGTTACGCAATACACACACGCGCTTGCCATGCTGTACTCGGCAAGAGCCGGTACAGGGCAAGACCGGCCCATGCTGGCCGAGCGGGGTAAAGGCGGCCTTAACCCGGCAAACGGCATCCGACGGGAAGCGCGCAGAGAGTTTTGGCTGGGAGAGCGACATGGCAGAAACGATCGTCATGGTGCACGGCGTCAATTGCGGCGGCTGGTGCTTCGAGCCCTTTCGGGCCGTGTTCGAGGCGCGTGGGTTCGAGTGCCTAACGCCCGATCTCATCGGGCACGGGGCCGACAAGACGGACGGGATCGAGAAACTCACCGGTGTCGGTATCGCCGACTACCGCGCCCAAATGCGCGATCTCGTGGCGGCGCTGCCGAAGAAGCCGATCGTGCTCGGTCATTCCATGGGCGCGGTCATCGCGCAGCAACTCGCCGCCGAAGGTCTGGCCGAGAAGCTCGTCCTGGCGAGCCCGGCGCCGAGGGCGGGAATTCTGCCCTCGTCGGATCCGGAGAAGCAGCTTAGCCAGGACTTGATGTCTCTCGGGCCGTTTTGGACGCGCGCCTTCGATCCGAATTTCGAGATCGCTTGTTCCATCAGCCTCAACCGCCTGCCGCCGGACAGGCAACGGCAGATGTTCGAGGCCTTCGGGCCGGAATCGGGTCAGGCTCTGTTCGAATTGTTCTTCTGGATGTTCGATCGCGCCGGTGCGACCGCCGTCGATACGGCCGCCGTCACTTGCCCGGTGCTGACGCTGTCCGGGACCGAGGACAATGTCGTGCCACTGGCGACGGCGATGGCGACGGCGGAGGCCTATTTGGGCAGCCCGTTCTGGGCGCTGGAAGGCCACGCCCATATGCTGGTGGTGGAAGACGGCGCGGAGGAGATCGCCGGTCGTATCGCCGACTGGCTCGGTTAGCCGTCGGCGTCCGCGAAATCCGCCCGCGTAGCAAGGATGCGCTGGATCGGCGCGAAGGAGCGGCGGTGGTGCGGGCAAACGCCATGCCGTTCGATGCCGCTGGCATGTTCCGGCGTGCCGTAGCCCTTGTTGTTCTCCCAGCCATAGCCGCGATAGCGCTTGGCGAGCTTCACCATGAGCCGGTCGCGGGTGACCTTCGCCACGATGGATGCGGCGGCAATCGAGAGCGATTTTCCGTCGCCGCCAATCACGGCCCGGGCCGTGCCGGGAAAGCGCTTGGGAACGGCATTGCCGTCGATCAGCGCGGCGGCTTGTGCGATTTCGAGGCTCCGGAACGCCGTGCGCATGCCCCATAGCGTGGCTTGCAGAATGTTGTCCCGATCGATACGGCCGACCTGCCCGATGACGACGGAGACGCGGGCGCTCGCCACGATCTCCTCGTAGCGGTCCTCGCGGGCCTGCGGCGTAAGCAGTTTGGAGTCGTTCAGTCCCTCGGGGATGCGATCCGGGTTGAGCACGACCGCGGCCACCACGACGGGACCGGCCCAGGGCCCGCGGCCCGCCTCATCGACGCCCGCCACCGGCACGCCGTGGAGATCCATCATCTCCGTTTCGAGATCGAAGGTCGGCAGGCTGGCTTGCGGGCGCGATGGCGATTCCATGCCGGAACTGTCCGACGAACACCGCCCGGCGCGCAACCGCCTGCGGCAAGACTAGCTGTGCGCTGTGGAAAAGGCCTTAGAGCAGGCTGAGCTGTTGGCCGGGCAGGGTGGGGGGCGTGAACAGGTCAGTGCGCAATTTGTGGCGCTTGTCGAGGCCGAGCCGTTCGGCGGCCATCTGAAACCGCCGGCCGATCATCCAGGCATACGGCCCGTCGCCCTCCATGCGGCCGTGCCACTCCGCATCGTATAGCTTCCCACCCCTGGTCTGCCTCATCAGGGACAGCACGCGGTCGGCACGGTCGGGGCAATTGGCCCGCAGCCATTCGACGAAGAGATCGCCGATCTCGAGCGGCAGCCGAAGCAGGATATAGCCTGCTTCACTGGCCCCCGCGGCCGACGCGCGCTCCAGGATCCGTTCGATCTCGGCGTCTGTGAGACCGGGCACGACGGGGGCGACCATCACGGAGGTGGGCACGCCGGCGTTTGAGAGCGTCTCCACGGCCTCCAGCCGCTTGTCCGGCGTGCTCGCGCGCGGCTCCATCGTCCGCGCCAGCTGCCGGTCCAGCGTAGTGACCGAAAGCGCCACCTTCACGAGGCCGCGTTCCGCCATGGATTGCAGAATGTCGAGGTCGCGGAGGACGAGCGCCGACTTGGTGACGATCCCAACCGGGTGGTTGGCCTCGCTCAGCACTTCCAGAATGCGCCGCATGATGCGGTAGCGCCGCTCCACGGGCTGATAAGGGTCGGTGTTCGAGCCGATTGCGATCATGCGGGGCTCGTAGCCGGGCGCGGCCAGTTCGCGTTCCAGCGCCTGTGCGGCGTTGGTCTTGGCGAAGAGCTTAGTCTCGAAGTCGAGGCCCGGCGACATGCCGAGGAACGCGTGCGTCGGCCGCGCGAAGCAATAGACGCACCCATGCTCACAGCCCCGATACGGGTTGATCGAGCGGTCGAAGCCGATATCCGGCGAGTCATTCTTGGTGATGATGCGCCGGGCCGGAACTTCCTGCACCTCTGTCCGGAGCGCCTCGAGATCGCCAAGGGACTCCCAACCATCGTCCACGGGCTCGTAGGTCTTGGCCTCGAATCGTCCCGAACGGTTGGTCTGCGCGCCTCGCCCGTGGCGGCGCGCATAGGCCACCCCGCCCGCCTCATGGGGCAGGCTCTCGTCGTGGCTTGGCTTGCGAATGGCGACGTTCATAGCCGCAATATAGGCGCGCCACGAGAACAAATCAAGAACAGAGAGAACAGGCCCGGATTGGGCCATACGTCGCGATTGCTGAGGGCCCGGCAACCGTTATAGTCCGGCCCTATGATCTCGGTCATTATTCCAACGCTCAACGCCGAGCGGGTTCTCGTGCCGACGCTGTCGGCGCTTGTCCCCGCCGTGGTCGATGGCATCGTGCAGGAAGCCATCATCGCGGATGGCGGGTCGACCGACGATACCTACGTGATCGCCGACGCCGCCGGCGTTCACTTGGTGCAAGCGCCGCGGGGACGGGGCACGCAGCTGGAAGCGGGCGCCGCCGCCGCGAAGGGCGATTGGCTGCTCTTCCTGCATGCGGACACTGTGTTGGATCCGGGCTGGTTCAACGAAGCCATGAATTTCATCGAGCGCATCGAGACGGGCCGCCGCAAGCCCGCGGCCGCGTATTTCCGCTTCGCGCTGGACGACGAAGGCTTCATGCCGCGGCTGATCGAAATGATGGTCGGGCTTCGCTGCGGGCTGCTGTCGCTGCCCTATGGCGATCAAGGTCTGCTGATCTCGCGGGCTCATTATCAGCGGCTTGGCGGTTTCCGGCCGCTCCCGCTGATGGAAGACGTGGATCTCGTGCGCAGGTTGAAGCGCCGGGAGCTGTATGGGCTGAAGACGCGGGCCGTCACCAGCGCCCAGCGCTATCAGGACGAGGGCTATCTGATGCGCTGCTGCCGCAATCTCGGGCTCATGCTTCTTTATCTCCTGCGCGTTCCGCCGCGCGTTCTTGCCCGGCTCTACGAGTAGCGGGCGGTGACCAGCGGACGCCGGCGAGGCGCCTCCGCCTTCGCGCCAAGTCTCATCGTGCCAAGTCTCAACGTGCCAAGTCTCATCGTGCCAAGCCTCATCGTCATGGCCAAACAGCCGAAGGCCGGTGCCGTCAAACAGCGCTTGGCGCGGGGCATTGGCAACGTCGCGGCGGCGCGGTTCCACCGCACGACGTTGCGCCACACGCTGATGCGGCTCGGGACCGATCCGCGCTGGCGGACCTATCTGGCGGTGACGCCTGATTCTGCGCTTGCGGAATCCTGCTGGCCGTCATGGCCGCGTGTGCCCCGGATTCCCCAAGGCGAGGGGGATCTCGGAGCGCGCATGCGGGCGCTGTTCGATTGCATGCCGCCTGGGCCGGTCGTCCTTGTCGGCAGCGATATCCCGCGGATCTCTCGCGCCCATATCGCCGAAGCCTTCCGGCGCCTCGGCAACGCGGATGCCGTGTTCGGCCCGGCGCAGGACGGCGGCTATTGGCTGGTCGGGTTCAAGCGAAGCCCCGGACGCCTCGCGCCGTTCGACGGCGTACCATGGTCCACGGATCAAGCCCTTGCGGCCACATGTGCGAACCTTAAGGGGCGAAAGATCGCGTTTACGGCCACGCTCAGCGACGTGGACACGGCCGAAGATTTGAAGAGTCAGCGCGGGCTCGCGGAGCGTCTAGTACCGCCTAGTTGAACAGCCAGGTCAGGCGGCCTTTGATGGCGTTGTCGGAGACACTGTCCGCATATTGGCCTTGGTAGGAGACGCCGGCTGAGAGCCGGTCTGTCACCGCGAGGTCAAGGCCGGCATCCAGCAGGGCCGAGTCTTCGGCCAGCGGCACACCGTCGATATCAAAGCCGATGCCGGTGGTGGCGAAGGCCAGCGATGCACCGGGTGTCACGTCGTCGAACGCATGCAGCCAGGCCGCCTCGATGTGCGGCGTGATGTGCATCTGACCCCACATCATCGTTTTGGCCGCGCGCAGGCCGACTGTTGTGTAACCCACGCCCTGGTCGATGCCGGACGTGCGCAAGCTCGATTGGGCGCCACCCTTCTCGCGAAACCCGCCGCTCTCGAGGGAGACATAGGCGAAGCCGCCAAAGGGCTCTAGTTCGATGCCGCCCATTTGAGTGGGATATGCGACCTCGCCGAACAGCTGTCCCGTGTCGGCGTCGTAGTCCGCCTTCTGCCGCTCGAAGAAGGTGGGGAACACTACCGCGCGGGACGTCTCGATCTCGCTCCAGGCCCAAAGGCCGCCGCCGCGCAAGGCGAAGCCTTCAATGTCGCCGTTCACATAGCCGCCGAGATGATAGGTGCTAGTGTTCGCCCCGCTGTAGCGCCGGTCCACGCTCACATCGGAGAAGGAGGCGCCGGTCGCCAGCCCAACTCGCCATGAGCCGCCGACACTTGCATCCATGCCGGAGATGAAGCCGCCGAGATTGCGGTCCGCCGTCGCGGCATTGCCGTCACCGTCGAACGTGCCCCAAGCACCGTAGCCTTGCGTCCAGAAGGCGAGCGGCTGCGCCACAGGCTCGGCCGCCGTCTCTTCGCCGACGAAATTGCCGCCGAGCCGCATGGCGCCTGCATCATAACTTGCGACTTGCGGGCCGCCCGACCCAAGCGCCTGGCCCGCGTGACTGGCCTGCATCATGCGGCCGAGCACGGCCTCGCGTGCATAGCGGCTGTCGTCCACCAGCGTCCCCGCCACGGTCGCATGAATTTCGCCCGACAGCGCGTTGAAGGCTTGGCGCGCGCCGGCCTCTGTTTGCGTCAGTACCGACAGGAACAACGGGTTGCTTGTGGGGAACTTGTCCAGAGCACCTGCGACGGCCTTCTCGTTCTTCGTCTTGGCAATGTCTTTGAAGGTCACCACGCCGCCATCGGCGCTGACGGTCCGCAGCAATGTCAGCACCACATCATTACCGTCGCCCGCGGCGTAATTCACTTCGGGCGTCAGGAAGGCGAGGTTCGTGGACACGGTGGCGAATTTGCCTTTGACCGCATCAGTGCCGTCGTTCTCGATGATCGTATAGTCCGTGGTCGGATCGTAGTTCCCGCTCGCGGCCAGCACTTTTAGCGTCGCGCCCGTGAGGTTCACCGCGCCGTTGACGATCACCTTGTCGCTGTTCCCGCCCGCATCGACCTCGACCTCGTAGATGGAGCCGCCACCAAGCGTAAAGGCGCCGTTCACGGTCATGGTGCCGATGGAATTGCCGGGCGCGATGGTGCCGCCGTTGACCGTCAGATCGCCGAACGTGCCGGTGCCCTTCAGCGTGCCGCCATTGACGGTGAAGGCCTGCGTCGTTCCGCCCGAGAAGCGCCACGTGCCGCTGTCGACCTCGAACGTCTCGAAGTCGCGGTATTGCTGCGTGTTCGCGCCCGTGTCGATCGCGTCGAGATCGAACGTGCCGGTGCCGCCGCCGCCGAAGGCCAGCGTGTCGTCACCGCCCCCCGCCAGCACCGTGCCGTTGATTTTGGCCGTGGAATGAATTTCCAGGCGATCGTCCTGGCCTGCCGACTGATCGAAACGCACGGCGTAACCGCTGTTCGGCGCGTTCAAGGTGCCGGCAACGGTCAGGTTCGCGGCACCTGTCGTGCCCGCACCAATGCGAATTGCGGAATCCGTTGCATCGTTGCCATCGGCGTTCACCGTTCCCGACTTGTTGACCGTGACGTTCATCGCGCCGCCATTCGAGAAGCCGTAGATGCCGTTGAAGCTCGATCCAGTCACCTCGCCATTGACGATGATGTTCGAGGAGGTCCCGGCGGTGTTGCGGACGTGAATGCCGTTGGTGCTGCTGCGTCCGCCGGTCGTCATGCCGACTATGCTGCCGACGCCCGTGGTCACGTTGATCTCCGACGCGGTGCCGCTCGTTGCATAGATCGCGTTGTTGCCGGAGTCGATCACCCCGCCGACGTTGATCGTCATGGCGCCGCTGCCGTTGTGAGACGCGTTGACGCCATTGCTGGCGGCCGTGACGGTCGAGCCGGCATAAGTCGAAAGCGTCTGCGTGTCCCCATCGCTCGTTGCCAAGATGCCGAAGGTGCCGGAGCCGAGGGCGGTGACGTCGCCGCGGACCCTCATCTCCAACAGCCCGCCGCCGAGCAGGCGGCCATTGATGCCGTGATCGCTGGTGCTGCTGACCTCCGAGCTCGACCCGGTAGTGATCGACAGATTGTCTCCGGAGACGTTCGCGAAGATGCCGTCGCCGATGCCTCCGCTCACGTCGCCCTGGGCATTGACGATCACGTCGCCCGAGCCGTCGCCTCGTATGGAGATACCGGCCGAGCCGCCGGAGACACCGTTCGTGCTTTCGCCGGTGATGATGGTGATGTCGCCGGTCGAGCCCGTCTGGCCATAGACGTAAATACCGTCCGCGGTCGCGGCCGTTGTCACGTCGCCGTAAGACTTCACCGTGATCGCGCCGCCGCCATTGATCGCCCGGATGCCCTGCACGATCCCGCCGGTGACATCGCCGTTGGTGGTAATGCTGATGTCGCCGACACCAGTGTTTTCAGCGAGAATGCCGACAACCGTGCCGGAGACGCTGGTGCCTGTCGCCGTGCTGATCGTGATATCGGTCGCGAGACTTCCGCTATCGGCAATGATGCCGTTGCCGCCTGTGGCTGTAACGTCGCCACCAACGTCGATGATCAGCGCCCCCGCATTATTCTCGGCGTCGATACCGTTGGCGCCGGAAACGGTGCCGGGGCCCGTGGTGATTTCCATGACGCCCGTCGCTGAGGTGGTATTTTCCACGCGGATACCGGTATTGCCGGAATTGGGGCCGGCCGTTACGGCGCCGACCGTCGTGATGCTGGTCGCGCCCGAGCCCTCGTTGTTCACGTTGATGCCGCTGACCGTGCCGGACACGGTGGTCCCGCCGCCGTGTTGATTGTGATACCGGTCGCGAGGCTCCCGTTATGCGCATAGATGCCGCTGCCGGACGTGCCGGTCACGCTGCCGTTGGCAGTGATGTTTTGACCGCCGCTGCTGTCGTTTTGAAAGACGGCGCCACTACTGCCCTGCAAGGCACCGTCGAAAAGCACGCTGATACCCCCGGACCCCGCATAATCGCCCGTTGCATGGATATCGAGAGCCGTGTCGTCGGCTGTCAGAGGCGACGCGTTGCCATCGGTGTAGGCGAGGAAGCCGTCGCCGGAGATGGTGACCGCGTTGCCGCCGGACCCGCCGCCCGCCGTGGTGTCGACGCTAAAGCCATATGTGGTGAAGACGGCGGCATTGTCGGCATTGATCGTTTGGGTGTCGATATTGGCGCCAGAGCAGACGAACTGGGTGCCGCTACCGGGTGCGCACTGCGCGTAAGCGCCGCGCCCATAGCCGGTAAGCGCGCCCGCGAGGGCCGCGGTCGACAGCAGTAGCTGACGGCGGCGTGAAGTCCCGCTCATTTGCCCCCCGGGGCACTGCCTGGCCGGGCCAAGCCTGTTTCCTATTCGGAACGTAATTTTTCACAGGAATTAGGCGCGCCAACAAGCGATAGGACACCTTAGCGTGGGCATGGGTGTGGCTTTTCAACGAGCTGTTGCCGCAAAGTCACAAGTGACGGTTGCAACCGCATAGGACATACGAGCGCCAAGGATTCCGTCAGAACTCGCCCTTTCGTGTGCGCTAGCCCTTCTTCTTGTCCTTCTTCTCCTTCTTGCCCTCGGCGAGGCGGGGCAGGAGTTCGACAAAGGAGCAAGGGCGATGGCGCGCGTCGAGCTGGAATTTCAGAATGCCGTTCCAAGCGTCTTCGCAGGCGCCGGGCGATCCGGGCACGGAGAAGATCAGCGTCGTCTCGGAGAGGCCGCCGCAGGCGCGGCTCTGCACGGTGGACGTGCCGACCGTTTGATAGCTGAGCATGTGGAATAGCACCGAGAAGCCGTCGATCTCTTTATCGAACAGCGGACGCACGGCCTCCGGCGTCACGTCGCGCCCGGTGAACCCGGTCCCGCCCGTGGTGATGACAACGTCCACGTCATCCGCCTTTACCCAGGCTTTCACGCCCTTGCGGATAGACTTCTTGTCGTCCGAAACCACCATCCGGTCGGCGACGATGTGGCCGGCGTCTTCGATCATCTTCGCGAGGAGGGGACCCGACTTGTCCGTCTTGGGCGTGCGCGTGTCGGACACCGTGAGCACGGCGATGCGCAGCGGAACGAAGGTGCGGGTGTAGTCGATGCGGGCAGACATGGTGAAATTCCTCCAGCCTTGTGGCTGATTGGCTCAACGGGCTGACCAGCTCTATTGGAGCGCGCTCAGTCCTTCTTTGAGCATGAGCAGGTCGCGCCAGGCATAGCGCTTCGCCTCAGGTGAGCGAAGCAGATAGGCAGGATGTAACGTCGCAAGCACAGGAATGTCGCGGTCTTTCGCGTGATATAGTTTCCACTTGCCCCGCAGCCGCATGATGCCTTCGGTCGTTTGCAGCATGGATTTGGCCGCCGCGCCGCCGAGCAGCACGATCACCTCCGGCGCCAGCAATTCGATCTGGCGTGTCAGGAATGGCGCGCAGGATGCGATCTCCTGGGGTGTCGGTGTGCGGTTGCCCGGCGGGCGCCAATAGATCGTGTTGGTGATGTAGACGGACGTGTCGTCGAGGCCGATCGAGGCCAGCATCTTGTCCAGGAGCTTGCCGGCCCGGCCCACGAAGGGCTTTCCTTGGAGATCCTCGTCGCGGCCCGGCGCCTCCCCGATCAGCATCACCTTGGCCTGCTCGCTCCCGCGCGCGAAACATGTCGTCTTCGCGGTCCGTTTCAGGGGGCAGCCGTCAAAGGCCGCCGCGGCCTCTTCGAGGGCGGCAAGAGTCTTAATCCCATCCAGCGCAGGGGCAGGGGTGTTTGCTTGCGGCGGCGGTGCGGCCGGCCGCTTGGCCTTGGGTGGGGTCGCTGGTGGAGCCTTGGAGGCCGGTCTGGGATCGGGCCTCGGCGTCTTGGCGAGCGGCTCTTTCGCCTGTGGCGGAGCGGCTGACGCGGCGAAACGGTCTACCGGCGCATCGCCGATAGCCTCGTCCACACCCATGGCGGCGTACCAGTCGAGGAGGCTCGAGGACTGTTTTGCGGCGCTTTCACTCATTTGCTTGGGGACAGCCGATCCGATATTTGTCAGTTCAAGGCAATAAACGAGACTTTAGCACCAAATTTGCCACGGGCGTGGAAACAGCTGGGCGCGGCTGGGTGCGACAAGAACAGAAAGGGCTGAGATGAGCGATCAGGTCGAACGGGACGTGATGGAGTTCGATGTGGTGATCGTGGGCGGAGGGCCTGCGGGTCTGTCCGCTGCGATCAGGCTCAAGCAGCTTGCCGCCGAGAACGACAAGGAGATCTCCGTCGTCGTTCTGGAAAAAGGGTCGGAGATCGGCGCCCATATCCTTTCTGGTGCGGTGATCGACCCCGTCGGGCTCGACAAGCTCATCCCGGACTGGCGCGAAAAGGGCGCGCCGCTGACGGACGCGGTGACCAAGGACCTGTTCTATTATCTTGGCGAAGCGGGCGAGATCCGGCTGCCCAACCTGTTCATGCCCCCGTTGATGAACAATCACGGATGCTATGCGGGCAGCCTCAGCAATCTCACCAAATGGCTCGGCGAGCAGGCCGAGGCGCTTGGCGTCGAGGTCTATCCGGGCATCGCGGTCGCCGACGTGATCATCGGCGCGGAAGGCGCCGTCGAAGGCGTCATCACCGGCGATCTCGGCGTCGCGCGCGACGGCAGCCAGAAGGACAGCTTCACACCGGGTATGGCGCTGATGGGCAAGTACACCTTCTTCGCCGAAGGCGCGCGGGGCTCGGTCACCAAACAGCTCATCAAGAAGTTCGGTCTGGATGAAGACAGCGCCCCGCAGAAATTCGGCATCGGCCTGAAGGAGCTCTGGGAAATTCCGGCCGAGAAGCACCAGCCGGGTCTCGTGCAGCACACGATGGGCTGGCCGCTCGACGACAACACCGGCGGCGGTTCCTTCCTCTATCATTTCGGCGACAACCTGGTGTCGGTGGGCTTCGTCGTCCATCTCGATTACGCCAATCCCTATCTCAACCCGTTCAAGGAATTTCAGCGCTCAAAGACCAACCCGGTGATCGCGCGGCACCTGGAGGGCGGCAAGCGTCTGGCCTATGGCGCCCGGGCGCTCACCGAGGGCGGCTATCAGGCGGTTCCCCAGCTTGCGTTCCCCGGTGGGGCGCTGGTGGGCTGCGCGGCCGGCTTCATGAACGTTCCCCGCATCAAGGGATCTCACAACGCCATGCTCTCGGGCATGATGGCCGCGGAAGCCGCGTTCGATGCCCTCGAGGCCGGACGGTCCGCGGATACGCTGCTCGAATACATCCAGGCCTACGAGGCGAGCTCGTTGGCCAAGGAGTTGAAGAAGGTTCGCAACGTGAAGCCGCTCTGGTCGCGTTTCGGTACGCGGCTCGGGGTCATGCTGGGCGGCCTCGACATGTGGCTCAATACGATTTTCCCGTTCCTCGGTCACACGCTGAAACACAAGAAAGCCGACTATGCGAGCCTGCGGTCGGCGGCTAAATGCAAGCCGATCGATTACCCGAAGCCCGACAACAAGCTGACCTTCGACATCCTCTCGTCGGTGTTCCTCTCAAACACCAACCACGACGAGGACGAGCCCGTGCATCTGAAGCTTGCGGATCCCGATATCCCGATCGAAGAGAATCTGCCGCACTACGACGAGCCCGCGCAGCGCTATTGCCCGGCGAATGTCTACGAGGTCGTCGAGGACGGCGGCTCGGTGCGGTTCCAGATCAACGCGCAGAACTGCGTGCACTGTAAGACCTGCGACATCAAAGATCCGGCTCAGAACATCACCTGGGTGGTGCCGGAGGGCGGCGACGGGCCAAACTACGCCAACATGTAGCGGGGCACGGACGGGCCAACATTACGGAATGCTCATCTAGCTCAAGCAATTGGGCCACAAACGCGCCGCGTTTGAACCCAAATATAGTTTTCATGACAGGACAAAGCGCTTAGCCTGTCTCGATGCGATGAACCAACAAGCTTGGGGCGGCGGAAGCCGGGCCGACGAAATGACGAATCCAGACAGCGGACGTATGGGCAAATGGGCATTGCGATCGGTGCTTCTGGTCGCGATTCTCGCGGCCCCGACCGCCTATTCCGAGGTGGTGGCAAGAAAGCCGGAGACGGCGGGCGCTCAAACCCTTCTCGGCAATTACCTGGCCGGCCGCATCGCACGCCATAACCACGACATCGAAGCCGCTGCCAAGTTCTATACCAGAGCCTTGGAGGCCGACCCGACCAACGAGGCCATCCTCGAGCAGGCATTCCTGCTGGAAGCCCGTGCGGGTCACTGGAAGCGCGCGACCGAACTCGCCCGTGAGCTGGTCAACGTCGAGCCCTCGCACCGCGTTGCCCAGTTCCTGCTGGCGATCAATGCCTTCAAGGCGGGCGACTACAAGGAGGCCGAGGAGCACTTCTCCGAGGCGCGGCAGGGCCCGACGGTCGATCCGACCTCGACGCTGGCGCGGGCCTGGACCCAGGAGGCACAAGGCGAACACTCCAAGGCCTTCGACACGCTGGATGCGCTCAGCACGGCCAATTGGGCGAATTTCTACCTCCTGTACCATCGTGCCCTCATTGCCGATGTCGCGGGCCGCCATCAGCTTGCCAGCAAGTCGTATGACGCGGCGTTCAAGCGGAATCCCAGAACCTTGCGGGTCGTCGACGCCTACGCGCGCCACGCCGCGCGCGGGAACCGGAAGGACCTTGCGATCGCGGCGCTCAAGCTGCACATGGCCAAAACCCTTCCGCACCCCATCACCGAGGCCCTGCTGAAAGACATCGAGAAGGGCGATTCGCCGGAGCTGGTTGTCAGCACGCCCGCGGAAGGCCTCGCCGAGGTCTTTTATGGGATCGGCAGTGTCGCGGTCGGCGAGGGAAATCTGGAAACCGGCACGCAGTACTTGAAATTCGCGCTGCTCCTCAAGCCGGACTTCCCATTGGCCCAGGTCGCGCTCGCGGAGGCCTATTCAGAGGCGGAGAAGTACGAGGACGAGATCGCCGCCTTCGACAATATTCCGGAGTCATCGCCACTCTGGCTCAATGTGCAAATTCAGAAGGCGTTTGCGCTGGCTTCGCTCGAGCGTATCGATGACGCGAAGGCCGTGCTCGACAAGATCATCGCCGAGAACCCGGACGATATCCGTCCGCTCGACGCGCTCGGCAGCATCCTCCGGTCCAAGGAGCGTCACGAAGAGGCGCGCGAGTACTACACCCGGGCGATCGGCCTTATCGACAAACCGACGCAGCGAAACTGGGCGCTCTACTACGCGCGCGGCGTGACCAACGAACGTCTGAAGGATTGGCCTGCGGCGGAAGCCGATTTCAAACAGGCCCTCGAACTGAACCCCGACGAGTCGCTCATCCTGAACTACCTCGGCTACTCCTGGGTCGATCAGGGGATGAATCTCGATCAGGCCATGGACTACATCCGCAAAGCGGTGAGTTTGAAGCCTGACGACGGCTACTACGTGGACAGCCTTGGCTGGGCCTACTACCGGCTGGGGAACATGCCCAGGCGGTCGAGCAGCTGGAGCGGGCGGTGGAATTGCGGCCGGACGATCCGATCATCAACGACCATCTCGGCGATGCGTATTGGCGCGTGGGTCGGACGCTCGAAGCGAAATATCAGTGGTACCAGTCCATGACGCTCGAGCCCGAGGACGACCTGAAAGAGATGCTGACGAAGAAGATCGCATCGGGCTTGGACGCGGCGAGCGAGACCAAGTCGACATCCGAAATGGTCGAGGCCAAACGGAACACCTCGCATTAGGCGACGTTTCGCGATACCTCGTGTCGCGATATGCGCACACGGGACATTGCTTGGGCGAAGCTCAACCTCACGCTTGAGGTGTTGGGCCGGCGCGAAGACGGCTTTCACGAGCTAAGAAGCCTCGTCGCCTTCGCAGGCGTGGGGGATACCCTTGAGTTCATCTCCGCCCGGCACGGGACGCCAAAGCTGGTGTCTGAGCATGCCGGTTCGCAAAACCATTCCGAAACATTCGGGCTCGACGTGGAAGGGCCGTTTGCCCAGGCGTTGGAGGGGGGGAACCTCATTCTGGAGGCTGCGCAGGCGGCACGAGCTCGGTTTCCCGCGCTGAGCCCAGGGACGTTCCGCCTCGTCAAGACGCTTCCTGTCGCGGCGGGTCTGGGTGGCGGCTCCGCGGACGCCGCCGCCGCGCTGCGACTACTGATGCAGACGAGTGACGGCACGGTTGGCACCGACGACATCGCGGCGCTTGCGCCCGACCTCGGGTCCGACGTCGCCGTTTGTCTGCGGAGCGCGCCCGCATTCATGACCGGCCGTGGTGAGATCGTCGCGCCCGTATCAGGCTTCCCCCAATGTGGTGTCTTGCTGGTCAATCCCGGTGTGGAGCTCGCAACCGCCGCCGTGTACGGGGCGCTTGACGCCGCGCCATTGAAAGCGCCCCCACAAGAAGCGCCGCCGCCGGATTTTGGAGCGGACTTCGAGGTTCTGATCGCCTATGCGTCCGCGCGCGCCAATGATCTCCAGCCCGCAGCGTTGAAGCTCGCGGCGGAAATCGAGAGCGTGCTGTCGAAGCTGCAGGAACTGGCCGGTGCTCGGCTCGTTCGGCTGTCGGGCTCGGGCGCCACCTGTTTTGCCGTGTTCGCCAGCCCACGCGAAGCGCTGCGTGCCGCGATCCTGCTGGCCGAGCAAGAGCCGGAATGGTGGATCACCGCCGGGATCCTAGGGGATCCTCAGGCTCCGCTGAGCCGATAGACGCCCGAAGCTAGTAGGGCCGGCTGACCGAGAACTCGATGGCCCCAAGGAGCGCCGACTTGACGTCGCCGTCGGGGAAGATCGCCAGCGCGTCGCGGGCGATCGCCCCGTAGTGGCGCGCCCGTTCCATCGTGTCTGCCAGCGCGTTGTGCTTGGCGATCAGATCGATGGCCGTTTGCAGATCGTCGTCACCAATCTCGCCCTGCTTGAGAGTCCGTTCCCAGAACTCGCGCTCGTCGGCGCTCCCGCGCCGGTAGCTGAGCACCACCGGCAGCGTGATCTTGCCGTCGCGGAAATCGTCGCCCACGCTCTTGCCGAGTTCGGACTGCTCGCCCGAATAGTCGAGTGCGTCGTCCACAAGCTGGAAGGCGACGCCGAGATTGCGACCGAAGGACCGCAAGGCCGCGGCTTCGGATTTCGGACGGTCGGCGATCACGGCACCCACCTCGGCGGCGGCGGCGAACAGCGCCGCGGTCTTCGCCTCGATGACCGCCAGATAGTCGTCTTCCGTCGTATCGGTGTTGTTGGCGGTGATGAGCTGCATCACCTCGCCCTCGGCGATGATTGCCGCGGCATCGGAGAGGATGCGCAAGGCGCCCAAGGAGCCGACATCGACCATCATCTTGAAGGACTGGCCGAGGAGATAGTCGCCCACGAGGACGGATGCCTCGTTGCCCCACAACAACCGCGCGGTGGTCTTGCCGCGCCGCAGGCTGCTCTCGTCGACAACGTCGTCGTGGAGCAGCGTCGCCGTGTGCATGAACTCCACCGCGGTCGCGAGCCATTGGTGGCCGTCGCCTTCGTAGCCGCACAGCTTGGACGCGGCGATCGTCAGCATGGGGCGCAGGCGCTTGCCGCCGGAATCGATCAGGTGCCGTGCAAGCTCCGGGATCAGGTCGACATTGGAACGTGCCTTGTCCAGGATGAACTGGTTGACACGGGCCATGTCCTCCTCGACAAGCGCGAAGAGTGGCGCGAGGCTCGCGTTCGGGTCGCGCGAGTCGGAAAGCTTGACGACAATGCCCACAGGCCAGTCTCCTCTGGTGAAGGGTTTCGTTTCCTCCAGTGCGGAGGGCTTATAGCACTGTCGGCGGCCCGAAATGAAGAACCAGGCGTGGGCGGCTTTTCGGGAGCGGTTGTGGCGATGAAAGAACTGATACGGTCGAACGATCCCGTGCTCATTTCATTTGTGAGCGCGCTCCTGAAAGAAGCGGGGATCGCCTTCACGGTGCTGGACACCAATATGAGCGTCATGGAGGGCTCGATCGGGGCATTGCCGCAACGTGTGCTGGTCGACGGAGGCTCGGTCGACAAGGCGCGTGCGCTGCTGACCGAGGCGGGCGTTGGAAATGATCTCGAGCGCGACAATCGGTCCTAACGGCTCCGTGGAGCCCGGAACGACCGCCGATGCCTTTCTCGGCGGGCGGATCGAAATCATTCAGTACAAGACGGGACACCGGGGCGGCAGCGATGCCGTCTTCCTGGCCGCGGCCGTGCCGGCCCGGGCGGGGGAAACGGTGCTGGACGCGGGGACGGGCGCCGGGACCGCGGGTCTGTGCCTCCTGGCCCGTGTGCCGGGCATCGATGTCGCCGGGGTCGAAATTGACCAAAGTCAGTGTGCCCTGGCGCGGCAGAATGCGGAGCGGAACCGCTTCAGCGACCGGTTTCGCGTGATCGAGGCCGACGTCACCGCGCCGGGAAAGGTCCTCGGCACGGCGGGACTCGTCCGCGAGGGTTATGACCAGGTCATCGCCAATCCACCCTTCTACGGCGCAGGCTCGGTCCGGGCGGCGGCGGATGCCTCGCGCGCCAGCGCCCATGTCATGCCGGATGGAGAGTTGGAGCGTTGGGTGCGGTTTCTGACCACTATGGCGGGCCCGCACGCGACACTGACCTTGATCCACCGGGCGGAGTCTCTCTGTCCGCTTCTCGAGGTCCTGAAAGACCGCTTCGGCGGCCTTGCCATCTACCCGCTGTTTCCCCGGCGCGGTGTCCCGGCGGCCCGCGTCATCGTCCAGGGGCGCAAGAACAGCCGCGCAAGCGCGCGTCTCTTGCCGGGGCTGGTGCTGCATGAGGATGGGGGCGCCTACACGGCGGAGGCCGAAGCCGTCTTGCGAAACGGCGCTGCGCTCAATCTGGATGCGACCGGCGTCTAGAGCCGCCAAGGCAGACAAGGCAGTCAGAGATACTCCCCAAAAAGGCGAGGGCTGCCGCCATGGGGGGATCGGCGGCAGCCCCGCGAGTGCCCGGATCTAGGGAGGAGCCCCGGGCATGAGAAGGCCGGCTAGGCGCAGACTCTCACGTCCTTCCAAACCCATTTGCGGTAGGAATTTCCCCGGCGGTCCCAGACCTTGATCGGGACCTTGCGCGGGGCGAGGTGGCAGTAGGACCGTCCGCGATAGTCAAACCAGCCACGGCCGGAACGGTGATCGCGCTTCGCCCCGTGGTGCCCCCGATGGTGGCGATAGCGGCCGGCTTGAGGCCCGGGCACGTAGTTGTGCTCGTAGGCGCCGTGACCGTGGCGATCGTGTCCCTTGTGGCCGTGTCCGCCGTCGGAGCCCGCATAGGCGGCTGTCGCCCCGAACGCCACCAGCGTCGCTGCTGCAAGAAGAGTCGTTCTCAACATGGTTCTTACCTCTATTCCGGCGGCCGTCGGGCCGCTCCAAGTGCTCGGTCTCTAGTCCTCGGTCTTGAGAACAGGTCTTAGAGGTGAGGGGCTGAACCGTGGCTGAGAGCCGCGTTCATCGGGTATTCAGGCCGGAAAAACAAAAAGCCGGCCTCCGGTTAGGAGGCCGGCTTTTCGCCGGAGTGCGATACGGATTGGGAGAGCTATCGGTAGTACCAACGGCCCTGGGTCCGGTTTCGCCAATAAGGGTAGTAAGCGTAAGGGTAGGTGCCGCAGCCGTAACGGGACCGGCAGCGCCGCGGCGGGTAATAGGCCGCGCGCGGCCGGACATAACCGTAGCGGTCGGGTCCGACGAAGCGCCGGCCGCAATATCCGCTGCTGTAGTAGCCATTGCGCCAGACCTTGCGGCAAAGACCGGCCTCGGCCGGCTGGGGGGCAAGAGAGATACCGACAAACGCGACTGCCGCCGCCAAGCTCGCCAGGATCGCAAATTTTCTCAACTGAGGTGTCCTCCGAGGACCGGCGTCTGCGTAAATCCGGCTCGCCGCTTCGAGCGGGGCGCCCGCGATACACTAATTGTATACCATCCAATTGGCACCGGCTCATGTCAGTTTGCGGAATCTGCTTAACGGGCGCGGTTAACCGGGTGGCGGGGCGGATTGCCCCGGTCTAGCCTTTATTGATACCGATCTAGTGGACAACTCTTGATCTGAATAGGCCTGCGGGTACGGTGCGTTTATGAGCGAAAATGGTTTGATGACAGTCTTGAAATCCCTGCTGCCGAAGAGCTGGACCAAGCCCCGGCCTCTGGTCCCAGTTCTGCGCTTCAGCGGGCCCATCGGGATGAGCTCCCCGTTCAAGCAGGAACTCTCCCTGCCGACGGTCGCCGCCGCCATCGACAAGGCCTTCGGCATGCGTGGCGCGAAGGCGGTCGCCATTCAGATCAATTCTCCGGGCGGCGCCGCCGTCCAGTCGACGCTGATCCACAAGCGCATCCGCGCCCTCGCCGAGGAGAAGGACCTGAAGGTCTACTCATTCTGCGAGGATGTCGCGGCTTCCGGCGGCTACATGCTGTCGCTCGCGGGCGACGAGATCTATGCGGATCAAAGCTCGATCGTGGGCTCGATCGGCGTGATCGCCGCCGGCTTCGGCTTTCCCGGCCTGATGGAGAAGATCGGCGTGGAGCGCCGCGTCTACACGGCCGGCAAGAGCAAGGACACGCTCGATCCGTTCCTGCCCGAGAAGCCCGCCGATGTGGAACGCATCAAGGCCATTCAGGTCGACGTGCACGAGGCCTTTATCGACATGGTGAAGTCGCGCCGGGGCGCCAAGCTGACGAAGTCCGACGACGAACTCTTCACGGGCGCGTTCTGGTCCGGCAAGGTGGCGGTGGAGCTCGGTCTCATCGACGGCCTGTCGGATCTGCGCACCAAGATGCGCGACGTCTTTGGCGAAGACGTGCGTTTCAAGCTCGTCTCGACGGGCGGCGGCTTGCTCCGGCGCAACAAGAAGTCGGTTTCGGCCGGGGCCGGTGGTTTCGAGCTCGGTGGGTGGCCGCAGGGCTTCGCCGCCGACGTGATCTCCGCGATCGAGGCGCGGTCTCTCTGGTCGAGGTTCGGGTTGTAGAACAATGCCCCAAGTTCTTCTCTTGGCTGCAATCGGCGCGGGCCTGCTCTGGGTCCGGCGCTACTTCAAAAGGGAGCAGGAGCGCGTCCGGGCCGAGTTGCGCAAGGCGCAGGAGGCGATGGAGCGGCGCGATATCGAGAGCGCCGTGCCGCTGGAAGAAGACCCCGTCACCGGCGTCTACCGCCCCAAGGAGCGCCCCTGACACTGAGATGAGTGCCGAGGGGAGCCCCGCGGGGCCGCAAACCGGAGCCCCGGCTTAACGCTGGCTCCTTCTTGGCTTCCATTGTCGGCTGCAACGCAATAGCGTGCGGCGGCAAACCTGCCCCGTCCCGAATCGAATATGTCCAAGCAAGCAAAATCCGCCGGAAAGGCCGCCGCGCCGTCGTTCCAGGACCTCATTTTGAGGCTTCAGCGCTTCTGGGCCGACCAAGGCTGCGTCATCCTCCAGCCCTACGACATGGAGATCGGTGCCGGCACGTTTCATCCGGCCACCACGCTGCGGTCGCTGGGCCCGAAACCTTGGAGCGCGGCCTATGTTCAGCCCTCGCGGCGTCCCAAGGACGGCCGCTACGGCGAGAACCCCAACCGGCTCCAGCATTATTATCAGTTCCAGGTCATTCTGAAGCCGTCACCCCCGGACATCCAGGATCTGTATCTGGAGAGCCTCTACGCCATCGGTATCGATCCCAAGAACCACGACATCCGCTTCGTGGAGGACGACTGGGAAAGTCCCACGCTCGGCGCCTGGGGTCTCGGCTGGGAAGTGTGGTGCGACGGCATGGAAGTGTCGCAGTTCACGTACTTCCAGCAGGTGGGCGGTTTCGACTGCGACCCGGTCTCCGGCGAACTGACCTACGGTCTCGAGCGCCTGGCGATGTATGTGCAGGGCGTCGACAACGTCTACGACCTCAACTTCAACGGCGGGGAAGGGGACGCCAAGGTCACCTATGGCGACATCTTCCTGCAGGCCGAACAGGAATACTCCCGGCATAATTTTGAGCACGCCAATACCGCGAAGCTGTTCGAGCACTTCCGCGATGCCGAAGCCGAGTGCAAGGCGCTGCTTGAGGCCGGCGAAAACGGGGGTCGGCATTTGATGGTGCTGCCCGCCTACGACCAGGCCATCAAAGCCTCCCACATCTTCAATCTTCTGGATGCGCGCGGCGTGATCTCGGTCACCGAGCGCCAGGCCTATATCTTGCGCGTGCGCGATCTGGCGAAGGCGTGCTGCGCGGCCTGGCTCAAGACGGACGCGGGCGGGGCGGCGGCATGACCAAGGCCAAGATCCTGCAACAAGCGCCGGTGCTGTTCGCGCGAGATCTGCCTGCGACGATCGGCTATTGGGCCGACAAGGTGGGTTTCCGGACGCTCGGCGTGTGGGGCGAGCCGGCGGACTTTGCCATCGCCGCGCGCGATACCGCTCACGTCATGCTGACACAGGTTCCTGAAGCGTGCGACGTGGTTCCCCATTGGCGGATCAAGGACAAGATGTGGAACGCTTATTTCTGGGTCGACGACGCGCGCGCCATGTATGACGAGCTGACGGAACGCGGCGCGCATATTGACTACCACCTTGGCGAAAAGCCCTACGGCGTTCTCGAATTCGGAATCCAGGATCTCGATGATCACGACATCGGCTTTGGGCAAGACCTTGCGCCCAAACAAGATGTTGCGCCGAGCGGCGAGGCTGGTGCGCAATGACGGAACTCCTGCTCGAATTCTTCTCCGAGGAGATCCCGGCGCGCATGCAGACGCGGGCGCGGGAAGACCTCGCGCGCCTGCTGGACGACAAGCTCAAAGCCGCAGGTCTCGACTTCGATGCGATCAAGACCTTTGCCACGCCGCGCCGCATCACGGCGGTTGTCGAGGGACTTCCCAAGCGCTCGCCCGACGTCAGCGAAGAGCGCAAGGGGCCGCGCGTCGGCGCACCCGACAAGGCCATCGAAGGGTTTCTGAAATCGGCCGGGCTCGGCTCCGTCAACGAGGCGGAGACCCGCGAGGACAAGAAGGGCAGCTACTACGTCGCGGTCATCGAGAAGCCGGGCCGCGACACCGCCGATGTGATCGCCGAGATCGTCCCGGAGATGGTGAAGACGTTCCCGTGGCCGAAAGCCATGCGCTGGGGCGCCGGTAAGCTGCGCTGGGTGCGGCCGCTGCATTCCATTCTGTGCGTGCTGGGCGGCAAGGTCGTGGACTTCGAAGTCGACGGCATCAAGAGCGGCAAGATCACGCGCGGCCATCGCTTCATGGCGCCGAAAGACTTCGACGTGAAGAGCTTCGCCGACTACGAGGCGAAGCTGCGCAAGGCCTTTGTCATTCTCGATAGCGATGAGCGCGCGGCGCGGATTGAGGATGCGGCGCAAGCCCGGGCCGGCGAGCATGGCTTCGCGCTCGTGGAGGACGCTGGTCTGCTCGCCGAGAATGCCGGGCTCACCGAATGGCCCGTGCCGCTCATGGGCGCGTTCGATGAAGAATTCTTGAGCGTCCCGCCGGAAGTGCTCGCCACCTCCATGAAGGCGCATCAGAAGTGCTTCTCCGTATCGAAGGGCGACGATCTTGCGAACCGCTTCGTGCTCGTCGCGAACCTGGAAGCCGACGACGGCGGCACCTCCATCACCCAGGGCAATGAGCGCGTGATCGCCGCGCGCTTGTCGGACGCTAAGTTCTTCTTCGATCAGGATCTCAAGGTCTCGCTCGAAACGCGCGTGCCGCAACTCAAGGACATCACCTTCCATGAGAAGCTCGGCACCCAATACGAGCGCGTGCAGCGCATCTTCAAGCTGGCGCGGGATTTGGCGCCGCTGGTCGGCGCGGATGCGGAGGATGCGGAGCGCGCGGGCATTCTCTGCAAGGCCGATCTCGTGAGCGACATGGTCGGCGAGTTCCCCGAGCTACAAGGCACCATGGGCCGCTACTACGCGCTCGATCAGAACGAGCGGCCCTCCGTCGCCAACGCCATCGCAGATCACTACAAGCCTGTCGGTCCGACGGACGACGTTCCGCGCGCGCCGGTCTCGATTGCACTCGCGCTTGCCGACAAGCTCGACACGCTGGTGGGCTTCTGGGCCATCGACGAAAAGCCGACGGGCTCGAAAGATCCCTATGCGCTGCGCCGTGCGGCGCTCGGCGTCATCCGGATCATTCTGGAGAGTGACGTGCGGCTGGCGCTTCTCTCCCAAATTGAAGCGCAGTTGCCGACGGACGCCGCGGGCAAGGAAGAGACGGAGCGCAGCCTTCTCGATTTCTTCGCCGACCGTCTGAAGATTTATCTGCGCGACCAGGGCGCGCGGCACGATCTGGTGGATGCGGTCTTCGCACTTGGCGGCGACGATCTCTTGATGATCGTGCGGCGGGTCGATGCGCTCGGCCGCTTTCTCGATACGGACGATGGCGCGAACCTGCTGGCGGGCACTAAGCGCGCGGCGAACATCCTTCGCATCGAGGAGAAGAAGGACAAGAAGACCTACGACGAAGCGCCCGACCCCGCGCTGCTCGAAGCGCCCGAAGAGAAGGCGCTGGCCAACGCCGTGGACGATGTCGAGAAGGCCGCCGCCAAAGCTGTGCAGGACGAGGACTTCGAAGCGGCTATGTCGGCCATGGCGAAGCTGCGCGCGCCGGTCGATGCGTTCTTCGACACGGTCACCGTCAACGCGGACGATCCGAAGCTGCGCGAGAACCGCTTGCGGCTGCTCAATCGCATCCGCAACACGACCAAGACCGTCGCAGATTTTTCCAAAATCGCGGGGTAACCCATGCGTCCGCACATCAGCATGATCACACTCGGCGTTGGAGACATTGCCGATGCGACGGCGTTCTACGAGCGGCTGGGCTTCAAGCGGTCGAGCCAAAGCCAGGAGGCGGTGACGTTCATGCAGGCGGGTGCGATGGTGCTCGGGCTTTTTGGCCGCGAAGCCCTCAAGGACGACGCCAAGGCAGACAACATCTGGAACGGAAACGGTGGCACGGCCATCGCCATGAACTGCGCCGACGAAAGCCAAGTCGATGTCATGATGGCGCAGGCGGAAGCCGCGGGTGCGCAAATCCTCAAGCCCGCCGAGAAGGTATTCTGGGGCGGGTATAGCGGCTATTTCGCGGACCCGGACGGCCATGCCTGGGAGGTCGCCCATAATCCGTTCTGGTCGCTGGACGAAACCGGCCGCGTCGAGTTACCCGCGTGAGTAACAAGGCCGATACCGACCCCGGCCACATCTTCGTCTATGGGACGTTGCGCCAGGGCAGCAATCATCCGATGGCACGGCGTCTCTCCGCCCAGGCGCGGTACGTGGGCCAGGCCCGCGCGAACGGCAGGCTCTACGACATGGGCTGGTACCCGGCCGCGATGTTCGACGAGAGCGCGCCGACCCGCATCATCGGCGACGTGTTCGCGTTGCCGCCAGGCGAGCGCCTTCTCGCGGAACTCGACGCCTATGAGCATGGCGACCCGAACTACGCGCGGATCCCCCTCGATGTATCGCTGGTCGGTACCGGTACGGTCCTGGTTTGGACCTATGGCGTGTCCAAGCCGCCCAACAGCCGCGTGATCCCCGGGGCGATTTTTTGACCCATTGGAACGCCAAGTCGCGGCGTCCCATCCGGCCCTGACTGCGCGCACCTAAACTCGCGCGCACCCTACGTCGATTTGCCCGTTTGTGTGCGAAGCGCTGGGCGGGCTAAAAGAGGGGGCGGACTGGGCAATCAACGACGAATGACAGGAGGCGAGGCCGAGATGGCGGGACAGACGCCCAAATGGGTGTACAGCTTCGGCGGTGGACACGCCGATGGTTCCGCCGCGGACAAGGATCGTCTCGGCGGCAAGGGCGCACACCTTGCCGAGATGTCGCGTATCGGCCTGCCCGTTCCCCCTGGTTTCACCATCGCCACGGATATGTGCGCGGCTTATTACGAGAACGGCCGCAAGCTCCCCGACGCCCTGAGGCCCATGGTGGACGAGGCGCTTGTGCAGATGGCGTCCTACTCCGGCGCGCATTTCGGCGATGTCGAGCATCCGCTGCTCGTGTCTGTCCGCTCCGGCGCGCGCGCCTCCATGCCCGGCATGATGGATACGGTCCTCAATCTAGGCCTCAACGACGACACCGTCGAAGGCCTTGCCCGCCGCACCGGAGACCGGCGCTTCGCCTACGACACTTATCGGCGCTTCATCCAGATGTACGCCGATGTGGTGCTGGGCGTCGATCACGGCCTGTTCGAGGATATCCTCGAGAACTACAAGGCGCTGAAGGGCTACGAACTCGACCCCGAACTCCAGGCGGAGGACTGGATCGAGATCGTCGCCCGGTTCAAGTCGTTGGTGGAAAAGGAGTTGGGCCTCAGGTTCCCGCAAAGCCTCCGCGACCAGCTTTGGGGCGCGATCGCCGCCGTGTTCGGGTCCTGGCAGAACGCGCGGGCCATCGCCTATCGGCGGCTTCACGACATTCCGGACGATTGGGGCACCGCCGTCACCGTGCAAACCATGGTGTTCGGCAACAAGGGCGACAACAGCGCCACCGGCGTCGTGTTCACGCGCAATCCCTCGACCGGTGAGAACGAACTGTTCGGCGAGTTTCTCTTGAATGCGCAAGGCGAGGACGTTGTTGCGGGCCTCCGCACGCCCCAGCCCCTGACCAAGCAAGCCAGCGCGGCCAATGGCAATGGCAAGGTCTCTCTCGAAGAGGCGATGCCGGAGGCCTTCGCCAAGCTGAAGCACAATTGCGCCGCCTTGGAACGGCACTTCCGCGACCTGCAGGACATCGAGTTCACGATCGAGGCGGGCGAACTCTTCATGCTGCAGACCCGCACCGGCAAGCGCTCCACGCAGGCCGCGCTGAAGATCGCCGTCGACATGGCGGGCGAGGGCATCATCACCCAGGAAGAAGCCGTGATGCGGATCGACCCGGCACATCTCGACCAGCTGCTGCATCCGACGCTCGATCCCAACGCGGAAATGACCGTGCTGGCGAAGGGGCTCCCGGCGTCGCCGGGCGCCGCGTCCGGTGAGATCGTCTTCGATGCGGACGAAGCGGTCCATCTGAAGAGCCAGGGGCACACGGTCATTCTGGCGCGCATCGAGACCTCGCCCGAGGACGTGCAAGGCATGCATGCGGCCGCGGGCATCCTGACCACCCGCGGGGGCATGACGAGCCACGCCGCCGTGGTGGCGCGCGGTATGGGGCGCCCTTGCGTGGCCGGCGTCGCTGCGGCTCATATCGATCTCGAACGCGAAACTCTGGAAGCGTCCGGCGTCGTGCTGCGTAAGGGCGATATCGTCACCATCGACGGGTCTTCCGGAAAGATCATCAAAGGGCGAGTGACCATGCGGCAGCCCGATCTGTCGCCCGACTTCGCCACGCTGATGGAGTGGGCCGACGGACTGCGGCGCATGGAGGTGCGGGCGAACGCCGATACGCCGGCCGACGCCCGGCATGCGCGGGACTTCGGCGCCGAGGGGATAGGCCTGTGCCGGACCGAGCACATGTTTTTCCAGGACAACCGCATCGTCGCCATGCGCGAGATGATCCTGGCGGAGACGAAGGAGGCGCGCCGCACCGCACTTGCCGAGCTCTTGCCGGAGCAGCGGCAAGACTTCATGGCGCTCTTCGAGATCATGAAGGGACTGCCGGTGACGATCCGGCTATTCGATCCGCCGCTCCACGAGTTCCTGCCGCACGAGGAAGACGCGATTGCCGATGTGGCGGAAGCCATGGGGGTGGAAATAGCGCGTCTCAAGCGCCGCATCGCGGTGCTCAGCGAGTTCAATCCCATGCTCGGTCAGCGCGGCGCGCGGCTGCTCGTCGCTTACCCGGAGATCGTCGACATGCAGGCGCGCGCGATCTTCGAGGCCGCCATCGAGTCCGGGAAGGAACTGCATGACCGCGTCCGTCCCGAGATCATGGTGCCGCTCGTGGCCACCAAGCGGGAACTCGACCTCATCAAGGAGCGCATCGCGGAGACGGCGCGTGCGGTGGAGAAGGAACGCGAGACGACGCTCGCGTTTCAGGTCGGATCCATGGTGGAACTGCCCCGCGCCTGTCTTGTCGCCGGCGAGATCGCGGAGTCGGCGGAGTTTTTCTCTTTTGGAACCAATGATCTAACCCAGACCACGTTCGGCCTCAGCCGCGACGATGCGGGCCGTTTCCTCGGGGAATACGCCGACAAAGGGATCATTAACCACGATCCATTTATGACGCTCGACGCTGCAGTCGGAGAGCTCATGGAAATCGGTGTGGAACGCGGCCGGGCCGTCCGCCCGGACCTCAAGATCGGCATTTGCGGCGAACATGGCGGCGACCCGGAAACCATTGGTTTTTGCGAGAAAATTGGGCTGAGCTACGTGTCCTGCTCGCCCTATCGGGTGCCTGTCGCGCGCCTCGCCGCGGCCCAGGCAGCCGTGAAAAACCCTGCAGTAACGGATCGTTAGCCAGTCTGCGCCGAAAGTGTTGGGCGTTGCCGATATGCACAGATTGATCTAGAATAATCACTGCTCGTTAAGGCAAACAACGGGGTCCGGGCTCAATCCGGCAGGGGGGCTTTACACCGACTTTCCGTCGGTGATCTTCCAGCCAGCAGCTTGGAAAATTTTGGGGACGCCCCAATTTTGGGGACACCCTAGGGAACGCGTGGTTCGTCCGCACGTTTGAACGGGGTAAGAAGTTTCGGAGGCTTACCAGGGGGATGCTCGCCAAGGCGGGCAGCTGGCAAGTCGGCCGTACGGGGACCTTGGAGGGATAATGGGCCGACGCTCGTTTCGTCGGATGTGGTACGCCGCCGCTGCGCTCGTATCGCTCCCGTCAATCGGTGTGGGTTATGCAGCCGCGTACGGCAGCCTGTTTGGCGCCGAGGTTGAGCTGTACCTGCCCGCTCCCGGCACTATTTCCACCGCAATTCGGATCGAAGACGACGCCGAGCCCAGAGAGGTTTCGACTGCCGCCGCCCGTCTGTTCTACGAAGACGGCAAGGGTCCTCGCGCGGATCGCTTTGCGGTTTCCGCCTCGAAGCCGGCCAGGGCCTCGGTCATGGCCAGCATCGCGAAGTTGCCCGCGCTGCCCGGGTTCTTCACCGAGAAAAAGGACGATGAGGGCGGGGCTATCATTCCCGTCGCGTTCACCCCATCGCAGCAGGATCAAGACATCGGCAGCGCCGTCCTCCCGACGGCGGGTTATGCGGCGCTCTTCGATGCCGGCTACGAGGTCGATGGCTTCCGGCCCGACCCCTACGACATCGCCTATCGCCCTTCGGAGGAAGCTCTGAAGTTCCGCTACAAGGGCGAGACCCAGGCCGAGTTCGAGGAACGCGAGCGTCATTGTCTGGCCACCGCTATCTATTTCGAAGCGCGGGGCGAGCCTCTCAAGGGGCAGATTGCCGTATCGCAGGTGATCTTGAACCGCGTCCGCAGCCCGAAGTTCCCGCAGACGATCTGCGGCGTCGTCTACCAAGGGCAGCACCGCAAAGGGTGCCAGTTCTCCTTTACCTGTGACGGCAATTCCGACAATCCGCGTGACAAGGCCCTTTGGGCGCGCGCGCAAGAGCTCTCCAAGAGCTTCATGGCGGGCGAGCATTGGCTGCCCGAAGTCGGCTACTCGACCTTCTACCATGCGGACTATGTGCGGCCGCGCTGGTCGTACCGCATGAACAAGATCGATAAGATCGGTCGGCACATCTTCTACAAGAAGCGCGGCGAGCAGCCCTATCTGGTCGAGGCCTCCCTTACCGACGAATCGGGGACAGAAGGCGACGCCGAGGGTAGCGACGACTTGCCGACGACGTCCCTTGCCTGGGCCGTGCAAGCCGTAACCGGGTCCGTCGATGCCGTTACTGGAACGAGCGCTACCGCTCCCACTCAAGTGATGAGTCTAGGTTACGGGGCGAGTGAGTAAGGGCTCCGACTGAGATCAGGTCGACGCCCGTCCGCGCGATTTCCGCGACACTCTCCAACGTCACGCCGCCCGACGCTTCGGTCACCACCTGACCGTCTGCAATTGTCACGGCCTCTTTGAGGGTCGCCGGATCCATATTGTCCAGCAAGACTGCGTCGATCGGGTGGGCGAGCGCCTCGCGCAGCTGGTCGAGCGTATCCACTTCCACTTCGATCTTGACCATGTGACCGCCGCGCGCGCGCAAGTGTGAGAGCGCCGCGCCGATCCCGCCGGCCGCGGCGATGTGGTTGTCCTTGACCAGCACCGCGTCATAGAGGCCAAAACGGTGGTTCACGCCGCCGCCGCAGCGCACCGCGTATTTCTCCAGCCCCCGCAAACCGGGCGTCGTCTTGCGGGTATCGGCGATCCGCGCGCCGGTGCCGTCGACCGCCGCGACATAGGCGGCCGTCAGCGTCGCGATTCCGCAGAGGCGCCCGAGGAAGTTCAGCGCCGTGCGCTCCCCGGTCAGCAGCGCGCGCGTCAATCCTTCCACCCGGCCGATGGCCGTGCCTGCTTCGGCCGTGCCGCCGTCCTCAACCAGCCGCTCGAAATTCACATCCGCATCGAGCGCACGGAATGCGGCCTCCGCGAGATCGAGGCCCGCAATGCAGGCCGGTTCACGGACGACAATCGAGGCGGCACCGCGCGCATCGGCGGGAATAATGGGATCCGTGGTGATGTCGCCCACGAGGCCAAGGTCCTCTTCGAGAGCCGTGCGCACGGCCGTTTCCACGAGGCGCCGTGGCAGCGGGGTGAGCAGTTCCGGGGTATTCATGAGACGCCCTTCAAGGTGCGATGTCCGCTCACGCGAAGCAGGGACTACGCCTGGCTGACGACGCGCAGACGCGGCGGACTGGCGATGCCGGCGGCCTCGCGGGCAAACTCGTCAGCCTGATCCAGGGTCAGGAAGCTACGTCTGGCCTGAGCCTCTTCGGGCGCAGGATAGTCGCTGCGGAAATTCGCCCCGCGGCTTTCGGTCCGGGCAAAGGCAGCCGTGGCCACGAACTTGGCCGTCGTCAGCATGTTCGCAAGCTGCGGATCGCCTTCGTTCTCGCGCTCGAGAGCGATGATTGTCCCGAGGGCCTCCGACAGCCCGTCAGCATCGCGGACAACGCCCACATTGGCCGACATGGTCTCGCGGAGCGTCCGCTCCGCCTGGCTGTTGCGGTAGATCCCGCCGCTGGCGCGCGCGACCGCGTGCAGATCCTGAGGCGGCAGCGGGGGCAGGCCAGCGGTGATGTCCTCTGCGACACGGGCGCCGAATACGACGGCTTCGAGAAGCGAGTTCGAGGCAAGACGGTTCGCGCCGTGCGCGCCCGTCGAGGTTACCTCGCCGCAGGCCCACAAGCCGTCGACGGTGCTGCGTCCTTGTACGTCGACCAGAACGCCACCCATGTGATAATGCGCCGCCGGCGCCACCGGGATGGGCTCCTGCGCCGGGTCGATCCCAGCCGAACGGCAGGTCGACGCGACCGTGGGAAACTTCTCTGCGATACCGGGGCCGATCGGACGGCAATCGAGAAACGCGCCGCGCCCGCTCACGACCTCGCGATGGACGGCGCGCGCGACCACGTCGCGCGGGCCGAGCTCGGCATCCTGGTGAACGGCGCGCATGAAGCGCTCGCCCTTGCGGTTAATGAGCAGTGCCCCCGCGCCCCGAAGCGCTTCGGTGGCGAGCGGCGCCGGATCGCGGCCGATATCGATCGCGGTGGGATGGAATTGCACGAATTCAGCGTCGGCGATCACTGCGCCGGCGCGCGCGGCGATGGCGACACCTTCGCCACGCGCCTCGACCGGATTGGTGGTGACCGAGTAAAGGTGACCGGCGCCGCCGGTCGCGAGCACCACCGCCCGCGCGGGCAGGACAAAGGTGTCCGTTTGAGATTCCTCTGTGGTAGGCGCAAGGACGATGCCCCGGACGCGTCCCTTGTGGACGACCAAATCGCGCGCGGCCACGCCCTCGAGCACGGTGATCGACGGCGTCTTGCGCACCGCGGCGATGATGGCGCTCATGATGGAACGGCCGGCCGTGTCGCCTTTGACATGCAGAATGCGGTTGGTGCGGTGAGCGGCTTCGTGGCCGAAGGTCAGCTTGCCTTCGAGGTCCTTGTCGAAGGGCACGCCGTAACGCAGCAAATCCTCGATCCGGGCCCGGGCCTCTCGTGCCATCAGAAGCGCCACGGCTTCATCCACGATCCCGGCCCCGGCGCGCACGGTATCGGCCGCATGGTCCTCGGGCGTGTCGCCTTCGGACAGCGCCGCCGCGATACCGGCTTGCGCCCAAACGCTGGACGCACCTTCGCCGATCGGCGCGGGCGAGATGACGGTGACGTTCAGCGGCGCAAGCTTGAGGGCCGTAAAGAGACCCGCAAGGCCGGCGCCGACAACTACCACGCTGTCAGCGGCGTTTCTCGGCACAAAGGATGGACTGCCGTTCGTCATCGCTGTCCTTTCGACGTCGTACTGACGCACACGCTAGTGGTTGAGATTGATCATCCGCTCGACGGCGGCGCGGGCGGGCTCCACCACGGCCGGATCGACGGTCACCTCTTCCTTCATGAAGATGAGGCTATCGAGGATCTTCGGCAGCGTGATGCGCTTCATATGCGGGCAGAGGTTACAGGGCCGCACGAACTGGGTGTTCGGCGCTTCGACCGCGACGTTGTCGCTCATTGAGCACTCGGTCACGAGCAGCACCTTGGAAGGCTGATTATCCTCGACCCATTTGATCATGCCGGAGGTCGAACCCGTGAAGTCGGACTCGTTGATCACCTC
Source organism: Methyloceanibacter sp. wino2 (assembly GCF_003071365.1). Lineage (NCBI taxonomy): Bacteria > Pseudomonadati > Pseudomonadota > Alphaproteobacteria > Hyphomicrobiales > Hyphomicrobiaceae > Methyloceanibacter > Methyloceanibacter sp. wino2. Next base: position 969,816 of record NZ_CP028960.1, on the reverse strand, counting down.
GGGCGGACACTCGGGGTGCGCGATAATCTTCACGCCCGGATCACTCTCCCGATAGACGCGAAGCTCCTCGGCGGTGAAGCGCTCATGCACTTCGCAGTGACCCTTCCAGGTGATGATCTCGACATCCGTCTGGGTTTGAACCCATTTGGCGAGAAATTCGTCGGGGATCATGATTACCCGTTTCGCGCCGAGAGACTCAACCACGCGCACGGCATTCGACGACGTGCAGCAAATGTCGGACTCGGCTTTCACATCGGCTGACGTGTTCACGTACGTGACCACGGGAACACCGGGATAGGCCTCGCGCAACGCGCGGACATCCTCACCCGTGATCGATTCCGCCAGCGAACAGCCGGCGCGGCTATCGGGGATCAGAACTTTCTTGTCGGGATTGAGCAGCTTCGACGTCTCCGCCATGAAGTGTACGCCGCACTGGACGATCACCTCGGCGTCGGCCTTCGCGGCCTCGCGCGCAAGCTGCAAGGAGTCGCCGACCACGTCGGCCACGCAATTGTAGATCTCCGGCGTCATATAGTTATGCGCCAGGACAACCGCGTTGCGGACCTGCTTCAGATCGTTGATGGCCTTCACGTAAGGCGCGAATTGGGGCCATTCGACAGGCGGAATCACGCGCGCGACACGCTCATACAGATGCGCGGTCTCGCGGGCCACTTCGGGCGTATACGTGAGATCGGGAACGAGCTCGGAAGGCAGCACGGCCTGTGCCTTGGCCTCCCAGGCCTCACTCCCAATTTGAACGGATTCCATCTCTATCGGCCTCCTGATGATATACTCAATATGAGTATATATAGGGTGTAAAAAGGTCCGGCTCAAGGCCGGCGCGTTTCCTCGACCGCGCACATCAGCGCTATTCTCATACTGAGTATAGCATTTTATCCTTATTCTTCAAGGCGTCGCTGCTTTGCACAATTTTCATGGGGCCTATCAAGACGTTACTCCGAGACCCCGAAAAACCGGTTCGGGCGAGGGTTGGGCGGGTAGACCAGTTGTGGTTGGCAGATAGGGGCATCCCGGATTACCCTGAAGGCGGTAAGCGGGGACTTGTAGGATGCGTGGGCATGCTTCATTCGCGATCCTTAAACGGCTGGGGCCATGCGCCCTCGCGCTCCCACTCGGCCTCCTGACAGTTTCCTTGCCGCAATCCTCTCGCGCGGACGACACCGTCATTCTCGAAATACCCGATCATCCGGGCACCGGCACGGTTGACGTGCAGGTCGAGGAAGAAGACGCCGAGCCGCCGGCGGAAGAATTGATGATCGCGGATGCGATCAAGGTGCAGCTCAACAAGCCCAGCTTGGAAAAAGGACAGCATGCGGACGATGTTGCGGCGCTCACCGAATTCTATCGGACGCGAACCGGCCCGGCATTGTGGCTGACGACCGTTGGATTCTCGGAGCGCGGCGCGGCGCTGCTGGAGTTCATCGGAAAAGCGGATAGCTGGGGGCTCGACCCAACCGCTTTCCCCGTGCCGCCGAAAGACTACAAGCCGGGGACGGCGGAGGACCAGGCAGCCACGGAATTGGCGATCAGCCTCGCTGCATTGAAATATGCGCGCGCGGCCCGTGGTGGTCTCGCCGAACCGAAGAGCATCAATGCTATTTATAGCCACGAGCCCATCATTCGCCCGCCGGCCGAGGTGCTGAAGGCACTCTCGACCGCCTCTGCACCGGATGAGGTACTTGTGGAGCTTCATCCGAAACACGAGCAGTTCGTCCGGCTGCGCAAAGCGCTCGCCAATGCCAAGTCCGAGAACGAGGACCTGCTTCTGCGGCGGAACATGGATCGCTGGCGCTGGATGCCAGAAGACCTCGGCGCGACCTACGTTTGGCTGAACATTCCCGAGTTCATGGTGTACGCCGTCGAAGACGGCAAGACGGTCGAGTCCGAAAAGGCCATCGTCGGCGCCACGGGATCGCCGACCCCGGTGCTTTCGGCGGCTATGACGGAGATCGTGTTCAATCCGGAACGTATCGTGCCATCCGCCGTGATCCGCCGGGACGTGCTGCCCAAGCTGCGTGGCAGCGGGTCGTTCTTCGGCGGCACCGCCAACACGGCCGTTCTGGATCAATACGGCATCACGGTGAAGAAGGGCGGCAAGACCGTCGACCCCAAGACGATTGACTGGAGGAAGACCAACCTGTCCGGTCTCACCTTCGTGCAGAAGCCCGGCCGGACGAACATCATGGGCAACGTGCAGTTCCTCTTTCCGAACGACCGGAAGGTCTTCATGCGGGCCACGACGTTTGGCGGCAAGTTCGCCCGTGACAACCGCGCCGATGGCGCCAAGGACCCCCGTGTCGACAACGCGGAAGACCTTGCCGCGCGTATCTTGGCGGCCAGCAATGACACCAGCAGCGCGACCGTCCGTCAGCAAATCGCAAGCGGCAGGACGAGCCGGGTCAGCCTCAAGAAGCCGATCCCGGTGCACATGACCTATTTCACGGCCGTGGTCGGTGATGACGGCACGGTAAAGACGTTCGGGGACGTCTACGAACTGGACAATCTTCCGGCGGCAGCCCCGGCCGAAGACGCCTCGTCGGCTCCAGCGGCGGGTGCGCCGTCCACCGAGGCGCCCGAGTCCGCGCGCAAGCCGATCAACGGCAGCCTTGCGACCACGAGCCCTTAAGCGCTTTTGGTAGATGCTTCCGCGTCGGCCGCGTCCTCGCCAATTTCGCTGATGGCGTCAGGATCGAGCCACCGCATCAGCAGGTAAATCAGGAAAGAGGCGAGCAGGAGCCCGCCGGCGATGGCCGGCGCTTCCCAATCGCCGCTCGACACGCGCACGACGATCAACCCGAGGCACACGAGGAACCCCAGCGCCGGGATGATGCGCGGGATTTCGAAGCGGCCCGGCGGCTCGCCTTTGCGCCCCTTTAAGATGAACAGCGAACCGTTCACCACCGCGAACACGGTGAGCAGCAGCAGCACCGTGGCGGCGGCAAGCTCGGCGATCGTGCCCACAAGGGCCAAGGGGACCAGGATCAAGAACAAGACCAGGATGGCGATATGGGGTGTGCGGCGCTGGCGGTGCACCTTGCCCAGGTGATCGGGCAAGAGGTTCTGCCGCGCCATGCCGTAGAGCAGGCGTGAGGACGTGACGAAATTCACCAACCCTGTGTTGGCGACGGCGAAGATGGTGATGGCCGTAAACAGGATGGGTGGAACAATCGGCGCCGCGCGCGCCATGACCTCGGTGATGGGGCCGGGCGCCGCGGCCAGCTCGTCCCAGGGCACCACCGACACGGCCGTGATCGCCACGGCAATGTAAACGACAGCGGCGATCACCATGGCCGATATCAGCCCGAATGGGATCGTCTTCTCCGGCTCGCGCACTTCTTCGGCGACGTTGTACATGTCCTCGAAGCCGATAAAGGCGAAGAAGGCCAGCACGGCGCCTTGAATGACGATGAGGAACGTCAAGTCGCCATCCGCCACGGGCGGCGTTTCGAAATAGTCGACCGAGCCCCAATAGGGCAGTCCCACCGCCACCACGAGAAGCAGGCCGGCGACCGACACCACGGTGCACAGCACGTTCACCCACATGGCTTCCTGGATGCCGCGGAAGATGATCGCGGTCGTCCCGAACAGATAGCACAGGGCGATGGCGGCGACGGGCAGGCCGTTCAGGCCGAAAAGCTCAAGGAAGTTCGCGCCGAACACCCGGGATTGTGTGGCGATCGACGTCAGTCCCGAACAGACCAGCGCCAGTCCGACCATGAAGCTCAGAAGCGGAAAGCCGTAAGCCCGTTGCGCCACGTAGACGGCGCCCGCCGCGCGCGGGTAGCGTGAGCCTAGCGAAGCATAGGACAGGGCCGTCAGCAGGGCAGCGATGAGTGCGACGACGAAGGCGAGCCAAACGGCGTTGCCGACTTCGCCCGCGGCCTTGCCGATCAGGCCGTAGATGCCTGCGCCCAGCATGCTGCCGAGCCCATAAAGTGCCATCTGAACCGGTCCGATCGACCGATTCAGTGTCGGGTCACCGTCTTGGTCCGTTTCGGGCTGAAGGTCCGCCATGGTTCGTTCAGTACCATGGCCACGACCCATCGCCTATGGCGGCGGGTGCGCTGGGTTGCGTGATGCGTCGCGCTCCACAGGATTCACCGGTAGACGGCCAGGAGCACATGTTGCCCGGCTAGCTCTTGAGACGGTAGCCGGTCTTGAACACCCACCAGACCGCAGCGAGGCACAGGGCCAGGAACAGGCCGATCATGGCAAGGCTCACCTCAACGCGGACATCCGAAGTGCTGTAGAAACTCCAGCGGAATGCGCTGACGAGATAGACGACCGGGTTGAGCAGCGAGATTTTCTGCCAAACCGGGGGCAGCACGTCGAGCGAGTAAAAGGTTCCGCCAAGAAACGTCAGTGGCGTGATCACAAGGAGTGGAACGAGCTGAAGCTGCTCGAAACCTTCGGCCCAAAGCCCGATCACGAAGCCCAGTAGGCTGAAGGTGATAGCGGTCAGCACGAGGAAGAACACCATCCATGCGGGATGGTCGATCCTGATATCGACGAACAGGGTTGCCGTCGCGAGAATGATGAGCCCGAGAATGATAGATTTCGTCGCGGCCGCCCCCACATAGCCGGAGACGATCTCGACCGGCGACAATGGCGCCGACAGCTGCTCGTAGATCGTCCCCGTGAAGCGCGGGAAATAGATGCCGAAGGAGGCGTTGGCCACGCTCTGGGTCAGCAGGTTCAGCATGATGAGGCCCGGCACGATGAACGCGCCATAGGGAACACCGTCGATCTCGCTGATGCGGCTGCCGATCGCCGCGCCGAACACCACGAAGTAGAGCGAGGTGGCGATAACGGGCGAGACCAGGCTCTGCAGCAGCGTGCGGACCCAGCGCGCCATTTCGAATTTGTAGATCGCGACGATGGCGGGAAGGTTCATTGGTCGCGCCTCACCAGGTCGACGAAGATTTCTTCGAGCGAGCTCTGCGACGTGTCGAGATCCTTGAAGCGGATGCCGGCGTCGGAGAGGTCCGTCAGCAGATGGGTGATACCGGTGCGCTCGCCCTGGCTGTCATAGGTGTAGATCAGTTCGTGCCCGTCCTTCGCGAGCACGAGTTGATGCTGTTTCAGCGCGGCGGGAACAGTGTCGATTGCCTCGTGCAGCTGGAGCGTCAGTTGCTTCTGGCCGAGCTTGTGCATCAGCTCATTCTTGTTCTCGACGAGAACGAGTTCGCCTTTGTTGATCACGCCGATCCTGTCGGCCATGTCCTCGGCCTCCTGGATGTAGTGCGTCGTCAGGATGATGGTCACACCCGAGTCCCGCAGCTGCTTGACGAGCGCCCACATCTCGTTGCGCAGTTCCACATCCACGCCGGCCGTCGGCTCGTCCAGGAACAGGATTTGCGGTTCATGGGAGAGCGCCTTTGCGATCAGGACTCGGCGCTTCATGCCGCCCGAGAGCGTGATCAGCCTCGAATCCTTCTTGTCCCAGAGAGTGAGATCCTTGAGCACCTTTTCGATGTGGGCGGGATTCGGCCATTTTCCGAACAGACCGCGGCTGTGGGATACCGTGGCCCAGACGGTTTCGAACATGTCGGCCGTGAGTTCCTGCGGAACCAGGCCGATCATGGACCGCGTGGCGCGATAGTCCGTGATGATGTCGTGTCCGTCGACCGCGACCGTGCCGGCACTCGGGGTGACGATGCCGCAGATGATGCTGATGAGCGTGGTCTTGCCCGCCCCATTCGGTCCAAGCAGCGCGAATATCTCGCCCTTCTCGATCTCGAGATCGATGCTCTTGAGCGCGTGAAAGCCCGACTTGTAGGTCTTCGACAGGCCTTGAATAGAGATGATCTGCGACATGGTTGGAGGCAGGTGTGCGTTGAGGGTGGGAGCGTGCAGAGCGAAACTGCGTGCTGTGGTGTCTAGGGCTGGGCGTCGGGCCGACTCACCCGGAATCGGCTTCCAACCTATAGCGTTCGATGACGCTCGGCTGGATCACATTTGCATGAAGAGCCAAGAGGATAAGCTTTGCGTCGGAACTCGTATCATCGTCGAGCGCCAGGTCAATCCGCTTCTCGACTGACTGCGTGAGATGCACGCCGTTGGCGGTGGCGAAGGGCTCGTCCCCCACCATGCAGTAGGCGAGGAGTTCGGCCGCCGCCCGGCTGTCCTTGTCCGACAGGCTCATGCCATCCGTCTTCGCCATCAGGATGCGCAGGGCGGCGAGTTTGACGGCTTCGGGCACCAGCTTCGGATGCAGGTCGAGCGCGCGCAAATCCGCATCGAATGTCCGCAATGCCGGCGAACGGCCAAAAAGACCCATAAAGCCGATCGAAAGAGGCGGGATCATTGATCCTCTGTCGTAAGGCGCAGGATCTTCCCGTCATCTTCGTCGGTGAGAGCATAGACGGCGCCATCAGGCCCTTGCACCACGTTGCGAATGCGGATGCCGAGCGGAATCCGTTCCTCGCCGGTGACCTTGTCGCCATCGATGCTGAGCCGGACGATGCTCTCGGAGGACAGCCCGCCGACCAGCAGATCGCCTGCCCAGGCGGCAATGGCTTCCGAGGTCCAACCGGGAACGGGCTCGGCCGTATAGAACGTCGCGCCGGACGGCGAGATCACGGGCGTCCACTGGCGGACGGCATCGGCGAATTCCGGCCGCGTCGGCGGATTGGGAATGTCCTTCCCGTCGTAATGCGTACCCCAGCTGACCAGCGGCCAGCCGTAATTCTCGCCCGGAGCGGGGCGGTTCAACTCGTCGCCCCCTTTGGGACCAAACTCCAGTGTCCAAAGCTTGCCCGTCTGCGGGTCGATCGACGCGCTCTCCACGTTGCGGTGACCGAGGGACCAGATCTCGGGCTGTGCGTCCTTCTGCCCGATGAAGGGATTGTCCTGCGGCACCGACCCATCCGGGTTGATCCGGACGACTTTTCCAAGGTGGCTGGAAAGATCCTGCGCGGGTTCGAACTTGAAGCGGTCGCCGAGCGTGATGAAGAGCGTGCCGTCGGGAGCGAACGCCAGGCGGCCCCCGAAATGATTGGGGCCCTTCACCTTCGGAGTCTGCTGAAAAATCACCTTGAGGTCCGTCAGCCCGCCGTCTTCGAGCCGGCCTCGGGCAACGGTCGTGCCGACTCCATCGTCTCCAGCTTCCGCATAGGACAGATAAATGAGCTTGTTGGTCATAAACGTGGGATCGAGCGCCACGTCGAGCAGGCCGCCCTGGCCCTGGGCCACGACCTCGGGCACGCCGGACAGGGGTTCGGACAGGGTCCCGTCAGCATCGACCAAACGCAGCGTTCCCGGCCGTTCGGTCACCAGCATGCGGCCGTCCGGCAAGAATGCCATGCCCCAGGGGTGTTTCAGCCCCTCCGCCACGGTCTCGACCCTGATCGGGCCGGCTTCAGTGTCGATTGTATGCTGCTGGGCAGCGGCAGGTCCCAAGTCGAGGGCCAGGACGGCGATCAGTCCGGCAAGGGCGTAGTGCGCAGCGGTCTTGCGGAGGCCTGTGAGGCGAGGCGGTGTCATCGGTGGCCAATACTCGAAAAAGGGGCTCGGAACGTCTCGTTTGCAATGTCGCTGTTCCAGGCCCCCCGTTCAAGGGGGCCAAGGTGCGGCCTCAGGGCTAGCTCCGGCCCGCGCTCACGCGCAGCCCGGGAGCGGGACGCTCCAGGACGACCTCGCGGCGAAAGCGGTAAAGCTTGGCCGGGCGTCCGCCCGTCTCGGTCGAGACATTCCCGGTCGGCTCGACGAGCCCGCCTTTTTCGACGAGCCGCCGGAAGTTCTGCTTGTGCAGCAGCCTGCCGGAGATCGACTCCACCGTTTTTTGCAGGTCGTAAAGGGTAAACTCCGGCGGGAGCAGTTCGAACACCACAGGCCGGTATTTCAGCTTGCCGCGGACGCGGCCCATGGCGGTTGCGAGAATGCGCCTGTGGTCGAGCGCCATGGAGCGGCCGAGTTCGGGCAGATCGCCCCAGCGGTTCGCCGCCGATCGGCCGTCACGCCGGGCTTCCTCCACGAGGCCCGCTTCGTAGAGCAGCTCGTAGCGTTCCAGAACCTTCTCTTCGTCCCAGCCGCCGCCGATGCCGAAGCCGATCTTGAGGCGCTCGGGACGGCGCAAGGGCCGGTCCGGCTCGCCGGGGGAAGGGGGCCGTTCGGCCCAGGCCTTCAGGCGCGGTTCGATCTCCTCGGTGAGTATTTGAGGCTTCCCCTCGCGCCAATCTTCCCACGGGAAATAGGTGTACCAGGGAGACCAGTGCGCGCCGCGCATGTCTGCGGACGTTCCGCGGGTTAGGGCCAGATACCCGACCGAAAGCGTGTGGGCACCGCCCGGCTCCGCATGCCGGCCGCGGTCGCCGAATGTGTAGAGCTGTTCGACGTAGCCGAGCTCGATGCCCGTCTGCCACTCGACCCATTCACGCAGCCCGATTTCAAGCGTGCGATGGGCGCGCGGCGCAAAAGGACCGAAGGGAAGGGCGTCCCGGCGATCCGCGCCCGCTATGCCCGGCCGCACCACCAGAATATGCGGCTGCTGGTCCTGGACCATGACGATCGCCGCGTTGAGGCCGAGTTCGATCTGCGGATTGGTCGCGGACGGGTTGCCGTCCGAATGGGTCTCGGCAGCCGCGTTATGGCGCCGCCCGCTCGCCATGGGCTAGACCGCGTGTCTGGCGGGTAGTGAAAACACTTTGCCTTCTTCGGCCAATAGGCCGCGCCCGATATGTTCCACTGCGGCGTTCATGCGGCCGCCGCGGCTAAGAACCTCGTCGGCGATCGCGACGATCCGCCGGTTGGGATAGGCGGTAGGGGAGGCGCGGCGCAGGGCGCGCGCCAGGGAATGCTCATCCGCATGCGGATTGAGAGCGCAGAGAACGACGAAGGCGCCGGCGGTGGAGCGGCTGATGCCGGCCCAGCAGTGAATGAGCAGCGGCGCCTTTTGATCCCAGTCGCCGGCAAACTCGATGAGCTTGGCGACATGGTCCTCGCTCGGGACCACGAGGCCATCGCGCGGTTCGGCGATATCGTTCATGGCCAGGCGCAAATGCCGCTCGTGGACGATGGTTTCGGGCGTGTCGATCAGGGTCTCCCCATTGATCAGCGTCACCAAATGGCTCACGCGCGCTGTCGCGACGGTCGCCTGAACATGGCTCAAGGGGCACACAAGGACGGTATCCGGGGACATCGTCTCCGGCTCCACCTGGTGATCACTGTCGAACGTCAGAGTATCCATGAGCCTCTCTACTGTAGCGATTCGCCTACCGTCTGTACGCTATTCATCTGGCAAGCTCGTGAAACCGTTTCAAGAACCTCTCCTCACCTTCTGACGCCGGAACTGGGCGCAACCCGGTCAGAGTCGTGACAAGACCAGGGCTTAGGCCCTTTGGCTGGCCGAAAAATTTCCGGGCTTCGGCCTGGGAGAAGCCCGCAAGTCCAACCGCCTCGTAATAGGCGGCGATCCTATCGGCGCGCTTGATGAGCTGGCCGGCCTCGTCGGGAAGCTCGGTCGGAAGCCCGAAACGGACATGGATCGCCGTGAGGAGCCGCGATTCGAAGACGCGGTAGTCCAGCGACAAGGCCGCCTTGAAGGGGCTGATCAGGTCGCCGATGACATATTCGGGTGCATCGTGAAGCAGCGCGGCGAGCTGATGCGCGGCGGGCTCAGACGGTGAGAGGTCCCGCACGATCGCCTCCACGAGAAGGCTGTGCTCGGCCACCGAGAACGTGTGGTCGCCCCGGGTCTGGCCGTTCCAGCGCGCGACGCGCGCGAGCCCATGCGCGATGTCCTCGATCTCGATGTCGAGCGGAGAGGGATCGAGAAGATCCAGCCGCCGTCCGCTCAGCATGCGCTGCCAAGCGCGGGGCAGTGGAGTGTTGGACGCGGCGTTCAATGCTCTCTCTTCGTTGTTCGGCGCGAACTGATCGCAACGCGGCGCACAAGTCAAACAGGTCCTGCCGAACGATCGCCGCTACTGGACGAGGGCCGACCAAAAAAGACATGGACGATGCAACGCATGGATGCCAATCATAACGGCCTCGCGAATATTTAGAGGAACGACCAAGCACGATTGGGAGAACGCGACATGGCGAAGTTGCCGAGATTCTCGCTCAGCTACAACGACAAGAACAAGAAGTGGGAGCTGAAGCGTGAGGGTTCTGGAGAAGTCGTAAAACGATTCAAGACCAAGGCCGACGCGACCAAGGGCGGCGTGTTGGAGCGGGCCGTCAAGAAGATGGGCTCGGTACGGATCAGAAAACGCGACGGCAAGATTCAAGAAGAGCGTACCTACCCGCGCAGCATGGACCCGCGCGGACGCGGCTAGTCCTCAGGGCAATTTAAAGGGCGGCGCATTCCTTGTGCCGGTGGCAACTCGTCAAGTGATCGTTGACGAGCCCGGTCGCTTGCATGAACGCATAGACGATGGTGGGGCCGCAGAACTTGAAGCCCCGCGCTTTCAGTTCCTTCGACATCGCGCGCGACAAGGGCGTTTCGGCGGGGACGTCGCGCATTGACTTGAAGCGGTTGATTACCGGCTTTCCGTCCACGAAGTCCCAGAGGAAGGCCGAGAAGCCGGGGCCGTTCTCCATCATGTCGAGCCAGACTTGCGCGGACTTGATGGCGCCTTCGATCTTGAGGCGGTTGCGGACAATGCCCGCGTCGCTCATCAGCGCTTCCACCTTCTTGGTGTTGTAGCGCGCGATCTTTTCCGGCGCGAAGCCGTCGAAGGCTTCCCGGAAGGCGTCGCGCTTGCGCAAGATCGTGATCCAGGCGAGGCCCGCCTGGAACCCATCGAGGATCAGTTTCTCGTAGAGCGCCCGGTCATCGTACTCGGGCACGCCCCATTCCTCGTCGTGATAGGCCACGTAGAGCGGATCGGTCCCGGGCCAAGGACAGCGGGAGGGAACGCCGGTGCTCATGCGCTCTCGGCCACCGGCAACTCGAATGTCGCGAAAGCGGGAAGGCGGACGGTGATCGTCGTGCTTCCGGCCTGCGGGGTCGTGCCCTTCGCCTTGGCCGAAGCCAGCCGGTCGAGCCGGAGCAAGGCGAGCCCATGGGATCCGTGCGCGGAACCGATGGTGCCCAATTGCACCGCGCCGGCCACCACCTCGGCGCCCGGCTCCAAGGGAGCATCGCCGTCGACGGGGACCACGCGTTTTCGCGCGGTGCTGCGATGCTGCATGCGGGAGACGACCTCCTGGCCCACATAGCAGCCCTTCTTGAAGTCGACGCCTTCCAGCTGATCGTAGAGAGCCTCGTGCGGAAAGGTATCGCCATAGGCGTAATCCGGGCCGCCTTCGGGAACGCCGAGCGCGATGCGGTGGGCGTGGTAGTCGGCTTCGCTCGCGGGCGAGCAGGCCGCTTCGTCCAGGGCAACGCCGTCGGGCAGAAGGAGACGCAGGCCAAGCTCCGGCAGCCGGGGGTCTGCGAAGGCGAGGGCGCCATCGGGCAGGGTGGGCGTGCCGCCCCAGGCCGCCGCGACGGTCCAGGCAGGCTCTGCTTCGACCGTGACGGCCGAGCGCAACTTGTAGAATGACAGGCGTTTCGCGAGGGCTTCGAGACTTTCCGTGGGCGCCTCGAGCAGAAAACCTTCCCCGTCCGGCACAACGAAGAAATCGAACAGGATTTTTCCTTGCGGCGACAAGAACCCCGCGAAGATGGCGCCGCCGTCATCGGTCTTGTTCAAGTCGTTGGTGACCAAGCCCTGCAGGAATGTCTTGGCGTCGGCGCCGGAAACGCGCAACACCCCGCGATCGGTCAGGGAGGTTGTGTGGCAGATTTCTTGTTCGCGATGACTCATGGGGTGCCCTTCTGCTACCAAAGCGATGACTATCTAGGTGCCGGGCGGTTGCCCCACAAGGAGAAGCCGAAACGCAATGGCTGAGACGTTCGACATCCTTTTCAAGGGCGGAACAGTAGTAAACCACACTGGCGAAGCGCCTGTCGATATCGGTGTGCGCGATGGGCGAATTCGCGCGATCGGCGAGATCGACGCAAGTCGCGCGGACCAGACGGTCGACGCGCATGGCCTCCATATTCTGCCGGGCGTCATCGATACCCAGGTCCATTTCCGCGAGCCGGGCATGGAGCACAAGGAGGATCTGGAAACGGGAAGCCGCGCCGCGGTTCTGGGCGGTGTCACGGCTGTTTTCGAGATGCCGAACACGAGCCCACCCACCACGAGCGCCGAGGCTCTGGCAGCAAAGGTCGCCGCGGGCACCAATCGCATGTGTTGCGACTTTGCGTTTTTCGTCGGTGCGACGCGCGAGAACGCCGCCGATCTCGCGGAACTCGAGCGGCTTCCGGGCGCGGCCGGCATCAAGATCTTCGCGGGTTCCTCCACGGGCGACCTTCTGGTCGAGGACGACGAAACCCTCACACAGGTGTTCTCCACCATTCGCCGCCGCTGTTCGATTCATTCGGAGCTCGAGTCCCGCTTGCGGGAAAGGCTCCCGATCCGCCGCGTGGGCGACCCGACCAGTCATTACGAGTGGCGGGACGAAGTGGCTGCCCTCGAGTCGACGCAGCGACTTATTCGGCTGGCCCAGGCGACGGGCGCGCGAATCCATATCCTGCACGTGTCGACAGGCGCCGAGATGGAGCTGTTGTCGCACCACAAGGACGTGGCGACGGTGGAGGTCACGCCGCAACATCTGACGCTCGCCGGCCCGGAGGACTATGAGCGCCTCGGGACCAAGGTTCAGCAGAACCCGCCGATCCGGGACCGGGCACATCAGGACCTGTTGTGGTGGGGACTGGAGCAGGGCGTCGTCGATATCCTGGGATCGGACCACGCCCCGCATACGCTCGAAGAGAAGGCGGCCACCTATCCCGCGACACCGTCCGGCATGCCCGGCGTGCAGACGCTGGTGCCGATCATGCTCGATCACGTCAACGCAGGCCGCCTCAGCCTTGCCCGCTTTGTCGACCTCACCAGTGCCGGGGCGCAGCGCCTGTTCGGAACCACGTGCAAGGGCCGCATCGCCGTCGGGTACGATGCCGACTTCACGGTCGTTGATTTGAAGGCCGAACGCGTCATCGAGGATGCGTGGATCGGCAGCAAGGCCGGCTGGACGCCCTTCGCGGGCCGAAAGGTGCAAGGCTGGCCGATCGGCACCGTGATCCGGGGGCATCTGGCCATGTGGGAAGGCGAACTCGGCGCGGCACGCGGTCAGGCCGTGCGCTTCGACGAGGGATTCCCGCAAGGCGGGACGAACTAGCGTCAGGCGGCGCGCTTATTTCATGAAGTAGTGCCAAATGCCGTTCGGCGCGACCCCGAGGCGGTAGCCGGTGTACTTGCCCGACGCCATCATGGCTTTGGCCTGCTTGGGTGGGACCAGCCGGTAGAGCTCCACCTGTTCCTTCGGCGTGAGCGTGGTGAGATCGATCTCGGCGAAATACGGCCAGACATACATTCCGGTATCGCCTTTGCCCGTCAGGACGAAGCCGGTGCTCAGCATGTCCAGCATGTTTGCGAGAACATCGCGCCCGGTCCCGTCCACGGACTGCGCCTTCCAATAGGCGATCGGGTCGTCGACATGCTTGGCCGCGACCATCGGCTTCAATTCGTTCGATTCGAGCACGGCCCGCATCTCCTCGATGTCGCCGGTCTCGGCCGCAAGGACGATCATTTTGAGGATGCGCCGGACCAGTTTCGGGGTGGCGGTGGTGTCGTACAGCACCTCGGGTCCGGTGCGGGCCTGGGCCGCTTCGGCCTCGGGGTCGGGCAGTTTGTCGCTCGCGGCCACCGTGTTCCCCGAGCCGTAGACAAGCAACGCGCCGCCCGTTACCAATGCCGCGAGGGCGACCATGACCACGTTTTTCCGCACGTTCATGCCAGACTCCATACAATTGGGGTCAATCTCGCAGAACCGCGGTCAGTTGCAAGTTCGGGTCGCTGAGAATCAGGTGCGGGATCGTGGCGATCGAGCCCGATCGATAGTCAGCGAATAGGTCCTTGGACTTTGGAAGCAGGCGCGCAAATTGTGCTGTCCGCCATCCAGCTCGTGCTTGCCGGGCTGGGAATAGGCTTGTTGATGGCGGCGCCGATCGGGCCCGTGAATGTCCTTGTGATCCAGCGGGCCGTGGCCAACGGCTTTTGGGGTGGTCTCGCAGCAGGCATCGGCGCTGTTCTTGGCGATGGCCTCCTCGCGGCTGCGGGCGCGTTCAGTATCGCGGCGATCTCGGATGTGATCCTCGCCTACGGCGATACGATTCAATTGATCGGTGGCGTGCTTCTCGTGGCGTTCGGCGTCGCGCTCCTTGTGACGCGGCCGGTGATGACAACCCCGCCCCACGAGCGCTCCCACATCCTCGAGCACATGGGCATCATCCCCCAGACGTTCATCCTGACCGTCACAAATCCCGGCGCGGTGTTGGGCATGGCGGCCATGATCGGCGGTCTGGGATCGCTCATCGGCGGCCTCAACACCAATCTGGAGGCGCTGATTCTCGTCGCGGCGGTGATGGGCGGCAGCTTGTTGTGGTGGCTCGGCCTGTCCGAACTGATCGCCACGATCCGCCACAAGCTGACGGACAACCGCTTGAAACTGATAAATCGGATCGCCGGTCTTGTTCTGCTCGGTTTCGGGGTCGCTCTGATCGTCGAGATCGGCGTCCGGTATTTCCGCTAGAGCGTGGCGGGCTATTGCGCCGTGCGCCGCAAGGTGAACTCGCCGTGGTGAATGCGGCGCGGGAGCCGGGACGTCATCTCGGCGACGGCGTTCTCGCCGTAGACGTCGATCAGATCCGTTAGAGCAGCGAACAGAGCCGCATTGGCCAGCATCTCGGGCTCGATGCCATCATGGAGCGCGTCCTCCCAAGCATCGAGGATATAGCGCAGAGCCGCTTGCTTGTGGACCTCTCCGTCTTCTCCGTGCTGTTCGATGCCGAATTCAGTGCTCAAGCGCGGGACTCCCTCGAAAGGCGAAACCATTTCGCCCGACACACTTACAACGCGTGCCGCCCGTCCTTTCGAGGAGAGTAAACTAACGGTTAATTTCTGGCCGCGTTCGGGCCGTCGTCAGACTGCGTGGCCTGAACCCGCGGCTGAGAAGCGCTCGCAAACACGGATGTCTGCGACAACGCAGTCGCGAGTTCGGCGCCTTCCGTCGAGAAACGGCTCGCGGCCCGCGTGGCCGACTCGGTGCAGGTCCGGTAGGTTCGGCGGTAGCCCCGGTAGCCGTCGTTGAACTTGTTGACCAGCTTGGCGCGGCGGACGGCGGTCGTCCCTTCGTTCCGCAGGATCTCGTTCATCTGATCGCGCCAGAGTTGTCCCTCGCCGGCGCCGCAGAGTTCGCGCAGGTAGTGAACCGCGCCGAGAATTTCTGCCAAACGCATCAGATTTTCGTCATAGGGCCGATCGTCGGGCGGCGGCGGGGCCAGCACTTCTTCCGCCGGCGGCGTCACTTTCGGGAGGTCGTAACCGCGGCGCGGTGCGGCACGGCGCTGCTTCTTCGGCTTTTGCTTGTCGAAGAACCAGAAAAACTGAGCATTTGCAGGCGGAACATAGGCCAGCGTGCCCGTACCGGCCCAAAAGAGCCCGCACAGAAGCAGTGCCAAAGGTTTCGCCAGCCGTCCCATAAGGTCTGACTAACGCCAATTCATGGTGAAATCTAGCCACGCCGTGCGGCGCGGCCCGCCCTGAAGGCGGCGGACCCTAGCGCTTGCGCAGCCGGAACAGCGTATCGATCGTGATCTGGCCGCGTTTCGCGCCCTGGCCGCCATCGCCGTCCGAGACATAGCCGTTGGCGATGGCATTGGCGTCGTCGATGAGAACCCGCAGGCGCGATGCCGCTCCCGAGCAGGTCATTGTGAGGTCGTTCTGGTTGTCGAGCGTCTGACCGACCGCGGCCACGACCCTCAGCGCCTCGGCCTGGAGGCGCGCGACCGCGGAATCGAACTGTTCGCGCACCTTTTCCGGCGCCCGGCGATAGGCTGCAATCGCAAGGTCCTTGTTGTCGAGCGCGGAGCGGTTGAAATGCTCCTCGTAGTCCACCGCCTGCCAGCGGTGCAGGTCCGGTCCGAACGCGGACGGGTCGACCGGGAGCGCTTCCAACAGCATCACCAGTTCGTGGAATTGATTGAGGTAGTCCGAGGCCAGAAAGGTCTGTTCGTTGATGTTCGTGCCGGGGACATGGGAGCGCAGGTGGCTGGCCATGGCGTTCTGAAATGCGGCGGCGATCGCGTCGCGGCTCACGTCTTCCTGGATTTCCGGGCGGGTCACGTTAGGCTCTCTTTTCCTTGGCAAAATCATGTGTCGCTCCTCGATCTAGAGTTGCGGCATTATGGTTTCCATCTGGTTAACAACGGTTGGGACTCATCGGCGCGTCACCATGTGCTCTCGTTACGATCTGACCACGCCACCGGAGGCCGTCCGCGCCTTTTTCGGCTATCGCGACAAGCCGAACTTTCCGCCGCGCGACAACATCCGGCCGACTGAACCGATCGCCGTCGTGCTTCTGGATGCGGAAGGCGAGCGGCGCTTTCGTTTGATGCGCTGGGGATTGCTGCCGCACTTCGTCAAGGATCCGAAGACGTTCCCGACACTGTTCAATGCCAGGTCCGAGGAGCTTCTCTCCAAGCCGTCGTTTCGCAATGCCGCGCGCCGTCGCCGTTGCTTGATCCCCGCCGACGGCTTTTACGAATGGACCGGCCCCAAGGGACAGCGCCGTCCGTACTATCTGCGGCCGGAGCCGCCGCATCTGTTCGCCTTTGCCGGGCTGTACGAAAGTTGGAGCGAACCGGAAGGCGGCGTGATCGATACGGCGACGATCCTCACCTGCGAACCGAATGCGACGGTTGCCTCGCTGCACAACCGGATGCCCGTCATTCTCGCGCCCGACTGCTACGATGCGTGGCTCGACACGAAGGATGTCAGCGCCGAGGAAGCCCTTGCCATGACGGGCCCGGCACCCGACGATCTGCTGGAGGCGATTCCCTTGCATGGAAAAGTCGGCGCAAAGCCGAAGTCTGGAACGAAGGGATCGGGAAAAGACGACAAGAAGAAGTCGTCACAGCCGCCGTTGCTTTAGGCGGTTACGCGATAAGGGGGGAAGAAAATGCTGCCAGACAAGATTCTCGATCGGTACCGCGTCACCAAGGGCGACAGTTTCAAGCTTAAGGACTACGACCCCGACGATTCGGGCAATGTCGACTTCAGCAAGAAGGACGGCGAGGAACTGCTCGAGCTCGGCGTCAAACGTTTGTCTCGACTCCAGCAGCGCCTTTACGCGGAAGGCCGCTGGGCGGTGCTTATGGTGCTGCAGGGGATCGATACGGCCGGCAAGGACGGCATCATCAAACACGTGCTCACGGGCGTGAATCCGCAAGGGGTCACGGTGCATTCCTTCAAGCAGCCGAGTCACTTGGAGTTGGCGCATGATTATCTGTGGCGCGCCTATCGCGCGTTGCCCCAGCGCGGCCATATCGGCATCTTCAATCGGTCCTACTACGAAGACGTGCTCGTCGTGCGCGTGCATCCGGATCTGCTTCAGAACCAGAACCTGCCCCCCGAACTCGTCACGAAGGACATTTGGAAAGAGCGCTATCAGGACATCAACGATTTCGAGCGGCACTTGTCGCGAAACGGAACGCTGCCGATCAAGTTCTTCCTGAACATCTCAAGGAAGGAGCAGCGGGAGCGCCTGCTCGCGCGCTTGGAGGATCCCGACAAGATCTGGAAGTTTTCAGCCGCCGACGTCGCCGAGCGCCGGCTGTGGGATAAGTACCAGAGCGTCTATGAGGACATGATCCGCAGCACGGCGACGGAGCACTCTCCCTGGTACGTGGTGCCCTGTAACAAGAAGTGGTTTGCCCGGCTTGTCGTCGCGGGGGTGCTGTCCGAACACATCAAGGCGCTCGATCCCAGCTTCCCGAAGATGTCCAGCGAGGACGCGGCGGAGATTGATGCCGCGCACAAGGAACTGTTGGACGAGGAGAAGTAGCCCTTAGTCCGAGGGGGCCTCTATCACCTGCACGATCGCGAGGCCGTCATGGCCTTTGTGTCCGACGGTTTGAAACGCGGTCGCGGTCACGTGTGGATTGGCTGCCGCACGCGCATAGAACGCACGTAAACCTTTGACGTGCTTGTTGTCGCTTTGCGCAGCGAGGATCGCACCTTCGCGCACCACATTGTCCACCACGATGAACGACCCGGGCCGGGCGAGCTTCACCGCCCAGTCGAAATAGTCCGGCGTACTCGGCTTGTCGGCGTCGATGAAGATGAGATCGAACGGCCCGGCACCTTCCGTGTGCAACGCGGCCATGGAATCGAGCGCGGGGCCGACGCGGACGGTGATCTTGTCGCCGAGGCCGGCGTTCTCGAAATTGCCTTCGGCGATTTCGGCATGGCGCGGATCCAGTTCGAGCGTCGTCACGTGGCCGTCTTCCGCAAGGCCGCGCGCGAGCCAGATCGTGCTGTAGCCGCCGAGCGTTCCCACTTCCAGGATCTTGCGTGCGTTAAGAGCCCTCGCGAGCATCATCATCAGCTTGCCTTGGAGCGGCGCGACCTGAATCGGCGGCAGACCCGCCGCGTCGCAGGCAGCTTGCGCCGCCTCGAGGACCGGGTCGGCCTCCAGGAAGTTCTCGACGATGTAGTCGTCGATCGCGAGCCACTTGTCGTCCTGGGTCATGTAGGGCGGTTTCTCGGGCGGCGCGGATTGAGTCATAGAAGTTTCCCTGGATTGAGGATGCCGTTTGGATCGAAGCTGGCCTTGATCGATTTCATCAGGTCGATCGCGACGGCGCCTTTCGCGTGGGGAAGGAGGTCGCGCTTCATGCGCCCGATCCCGTGTTCGGCACTGATCGAGCCGCCGAGATCGAGAACGATCTCGTGGACTGCAGCGTTGAGCGCCTCCCAATTCGCGAGATACACATCCTTGTCCATGCCGACGGGCTGGCTGACATTGTAGTGGATGTTGCCGTCGCCGAGGTGGCCGAAGGGAACGGGCCGTGCGCCGGGGATCATCAACTCAACGATATCGTTGGCCCGGACGATGAACTCCGGCACATGCGCGATGGGAACCGACACGTCGTGCTTGATGCTGCCGCCTTCGTATTTCTGAACTTCGCTCATGACCTCGCGCAGCTTCCACAGCTCGCCCGTCTGCCGGTCGGACGTCGTCAGGACGGCGTCTTCGATCACCCCGGTTTCGATGGCGCCGGCGAGTTGCGTCTGCACGAGGTCATGGACCGTTTCGCCGGCGAGGGGGCTCGAAACCTCGAGGAGCACGTACCAGGCGTGGGGCGCTCTGAGCGGATCATGAAGGCCCGTACCGTGCTTGATCGCGAAGTCGAGGCCGATGCGCGGCAGGATCTCGAAAGCGGTGAGCATGGGGCCGGCCGCGTCGCGCATCCGGGCCAGAAGCTCGGTTGCGCTTTCAAGGTCGCGCAAACCCGCCATACAGGTGACCCTCTCGGCGGGACGGGGAAACAGGCGCAAGACCACCGCCGTGATCACGCCGAGCGTTCCCTCCGCGCCGATGAAGAGATTCTTTAGGTCGTAGCCCGTGTTGTCTTTGCGCAAGGCTTTGAGGCCGTGCCACACGCGCCCGTCCGCGAGAACGACTTCGAGCCCAAGCGCGAGATCCCGCGCGTTTCCATAGGCAAGCACGGCCAGACCGCCGGCGTTGGTCGAAAGGACGCCGCCGATTTGGCAGCTGCCCTCGGAGGCAAGGCTCAAGGGAAACAAGCGCCCGACCGTTTCGGCCCGTTGCTGGGCATCGGCCAGCGTCAGTCCGGCTTCAACCGTCATCGTATTGCTGGCCAGATCCACGTCGCGAATATGCGTGAGACGCTCCAGCGAGAGCACGATCTGGCTCCCGCTCTCATCAGGGATCTGCGCGCCCACGAGGCCCGTATTGCCGCCTTGCGGCACGACGGCGGCCCGCGCCTCGTTGGCGCATTTCAGTACCGCCGCGACCTCGTCCGTCGAGCCGGGCTTGACGACGATTGCCGCCTTGCCGCGATACCTGTCGCGCCACTCGGTGAGGTAGGGCGCCATGTCTTTGGGATCGCGTAGGGCATGTTCTTCGCCGACAATGGTCTCAAGCGCGGTCAGCGTCTCCGCCGAAGGCGGCTGAAGCTTCGTCGTCGAGGGGCGTGCGTCAGGGCTCATGGCACAGGGCTACCGCGCCTTGGCGGCCCGCCGCAAGCGGTCGTTGATCGCTTCCCCAAGTCCTTCTTCGGGAATGGGCATCACGGCGATGGCGCGCGCCCCGCTTTCGTCGAGTGTGCGCATCGCCGCGAAGAGGCGCGTCGCGGCCTCGGTGAGGTCGCCCGCGGGGCTGAGATTGATCGTTGTATCCGCGCCGTCCGGAATATCGGGACCGAAGGCAAGCAGCGCCTCGCCGGGCGCGATGGTCGTTGCATTGAGCCGTACGGGCGTTTGCGGCGCGTAGTGGCGTTCGAGCTGACCGGGTGAGGCGATCGGCGCGTCTTGCGCCGCAAGGTCGATGGTGTGACCCAAGACCGCCTCGATCTCGGCCCGCGGCACCGCGCCGAGGCGGAGCAAAGTCGGGGTATCCCCCACCACTCTCACGACGGTCGATTCAAGGCCGCGCGCGCAAGGACCGCCATCCAGGATGATGTCCGGAACCTCGCCGAGCTCCGCCGCCACATGGCCGGCTTCCGTCGGGCTGATGCGTCCCGAACGGTTGGCGCTGGGCGCGGCAATCGGCAGGCGCGCCTTCTCGAGTAGCGCGCGCGCGACAGGGTGGGCGGGAACCCGCAACGCGACCGTGCCGAGCCCCGCCGTGACCAAATCGGCAATCCCACCTTCGGGCCGTTTCGGCGCCACGATCGTCAATGGCCCGGGCCAGAAGGCGGCGGCAAGCGCCCGTGCCTCGGTGCCGAACTCGGCCAAGCTCTCGGCCGTTTCCAGATCCGGCACATGCACGATCAGCGGGTTGAATTGAGGCCGTTCCTTCGCGGCGAAGATCTTGCCAACGGCGCTCGCCTCCCGGGCGTCGGCGCCGAGGCCATAGACGGTCTCGGTGGGGAAGGCGACGAGGCCGCCGGCGGCGAGCGCTTGAGCCGCGCTGGCGATGGTTTCGTCTGTGGCGGGAAGAACAGGCATGGTGCGTCCGATTTCTCTGGCTCCATGTCGCGTGTCCGTCCGGTGAGGTCAAGCGAGCGTGTGCGGTCGCACTGGCCCGGCGCTTCAAACGGGGTATCATGGGGGCGGGAGACACCAAGGACCGCATGACGACGCTGCTTCTCACGCACCCGGCCTGCCTTGAGCACGACACGGGCTACGGCCATCCGGAGCAGGCCGACCGCTTGCGCGCCATCGAGCGAGCCCTTAGCGCCGAGGACTTCGCGGATCTGAAGCGGGAAGAGGCCCCGCTAGCCGAGCTTTCTGCGATCGAACGCCTGCACCCCAAGGCCTATGTCACCGACGTTCGTGCCGCGATTCCCAAACAACTCCATAGCTGGCTGGACCCGGACACGGTGGTGTCGCCGGGGAGCTGGGAGGCGGCCCTGCGGGCCACGGGGGCGGTGCTCCACGGAGTGGACCAGGTGGTGGCCGGCAAGGCGGACAATGCTTTCTGTGCCGTGCGCCCGCCGGGTCACCATGCCGAGCCGTCCCGCGCCATGGGCTTCTGCCTCTTCAATTCCGTCGCCGTCGCGGCGCTGCATGCACGCGAGGCCCACGGCGCCGAGCGCGTGGCCGTGATCGACTTCGACGTCCATCATGGCAACGGCACCCAGGCCGCGTTCTGGACCGACGAGGACCTTTTCTACGGCTCGACCCATCAGATGCCCTTGTTTCCGGGGACAGGGGCCAAGGACGAGACGGGGGTCGGCAATATCTGGAATGCGCCACTCGCCCCTGGAGACGACGGCGAGGACTTCCGGGCGGCCTACTCGACGCAGATTGCCCCGGCGCTCGACGCCTTTGCCCCTGACTTCGTGCTTGTCTCGGCCGGTTTCGATGCCCATCTGAGGGACCCGTTGGCCCAACTCCGCCTGCAGGAGGAGGATTTTGCTTGGATCACGGAGCAGTTGCTGGAGGTCGCGGCGAAACATTCGGGCGGCAAACTCGTTTCTACTCTGGAGGGCGGTTACGATCTCGATGCCCTGGCCTCGTCCGCCGCTGTCCACGTCAAGACTCTGATGGGCGCTTGAGGCAGAGAAGGGAAACCGCTAATTCAAAACTATGGCTAAATCGTCCGGCACTGCTGATATCTCCACATTGAGCTTCGAAGACGCGCTGAAAGAGCTCGAGACCATCGTCGACCGCCTCGAAAAGGGCGATGTCGAACTCGAAGCGTCGATTTCGATCTACGAGCGGGGCGAGGCCCTGCGCGCTCATTGCGATAAATTGCTCCGCAGCGCCGAGGCGCGCGTGGAAAAAATCACCCTCAATCAGGACGGCACGCCAAACGGCGTCGAGCCGCTCGATGTGGAGGACTGACCGGCAAACTTGGGCAGGGCCGGTTTTGAGGTAAGGTTGTAGACGTTGCCAGCGTGAGGTCGGCCCGGTAAGCTTGCTGTAACGCATTGATACGACGAGAAATTTCAAGACTAAAACCGTCGCGGAGAAAGTCCTCCGACAGGAAAGCGAATGAGCGCCGAGAACGCCACGCCACTACTAGACCGAATTCACACGCCGAAGGATTTGCGTCAGCTCACCGATGACGAGCTCAAGCGCCTCGCGGACGAACTTCGCCAAGAGACGATCAGCGCCGTTTCGGTGACCGGCGGTCACCTGGGTGCCGGCCTTGGCGTGGTCGAACTGACGGTGGCGCTCCATCACGTCTTCGACACGCCGGACGACCGGCTGATCTGGGATGTCGGCCACCAGTGCTATCCCCATAAGATTCTCACGGGTCGCCGCGATCGCATCCGTACCTTGCGTGCGCCTGGCGGCCTGTCCGGCTTCTGCAAGCGCGCGGAGAGTGAATACGACCCGTTCGGCGCGGGCCATTCGTCGACCTCGATCTCGGCGGGACTCGGCATGGCCGTGGCCCGGGATCTGTCGGGCGGCGCGAACAATGTGGTCGCCGTGATCGGCGACGGCGCCATGAGCGCGGGCATGGCCTATGAGGCCATGAACAACGCGGGCGCGATGGACTCGCGGCTGATCGTGATTCTCAACGACAACGACATGTCGATCGCGCCGCCCGTGGGTGCCATGAGCGCGCATCTGGCGCGGATTATTTCAGGCGGCACCTATCGCCGTTTCCGCCGCTGGATGAAGGAAGCGGCGCACAAGCTGCTGCCGGGGCGCTGGCAGCGCCAGGCGGCCCGTGTGGAGGAGTTCGGCCGTGGTTTCTGGACCGGCGGGACATTGTTCGAGGAGCTCGGCTTCTACTATGTGGGGCCGATCGACGGACACAATCTCGATCATCTCCTGCCCGTGCTGCGCAATGTGAAGAAGATGCAGAACGGACCGATCCTCGTCCATGTGGTGACCCAGAAGGGCAAGGGCTATGCGCCGGCGGAGGAATCTGCCGACAAATATCACGGCGTCAGCCGCTTCAACGTCGTCACCGGCACCCAGGAGAAGGCGGCGCCGGGTGGCCCGCCCAGCTACACCAAGGTATTCGCCAACGCTCTCATCGAGGAGGCGAAGGCCGACGACAAGGTCGTCGCCATCACGGCTGCGATGCCGTCCGGAACCGGGCTCGACAAGTTCGGCGAAGCCTTTCCCGATCGCTGCTTCGACGTCGGCATTGCCGAGCAGCACGCGGTGACCTTCGCGGCGGGCCTCGCGTCCGAAGGCTACAAGCCGTTCGCCGCGATCTACTCGACCTTCCTGCAGCGCGCCTACGATCAGGTCGTGCACGACGTGGCGGTGCAGAAACTGCCCGTGCGCTTCGCGATCGACCGGGCCGGTCTCGTCGGTGCGGACGGTCCCACCCACGCGGGTTCGTTCGACACGGCGTTTCTGACCTGCCTGCCGAACATGATCGTGATGGCGGCCGGCGACGAAGCCGAGCTCATGCACATGACGGCGACCGCTGCCGCGATCGACGACAGGCCGACGGCGTTCCGCTATCCGCGCGGCGAAGGGCTTGGCGTGGATCTGCCGAGCGCGGCATACCGCTCGAGATCGGCAAGGGCCGCATCGTCCGCGAAGGTTCTGCCGTTGCGCTCCTATCGTTTGGAGCGCGGCTCGGCGAGTGCCTGGCTGCCGCCGACGAATTGTCCGGGTTCGGCCTGTCGACGACCGTGGCCGATGCCCGCTTCGCGAAGCCGCTGGACGTGGATCTCATCCGCGACCTCGCCAGGAACCACGAAGTCCTTCTCACTGTCGAGGAAGGCTCGACCGGCGGTTTCGGCGGCCATGTGCTCCACCAGCTTGCGTCGGACGGATTGCTCGACGGCACGCTAAAGGTTCGGACGCTCGTTTTGCCCGATCGCTATATCGATCAAGGCAAGCCCGCCGCGATGTACGCGGCGGCGGGCCTCGATGCGGACGGGATCGTGAAGGCGGTCTTCACCGCGCTCGGCAAGAACGATATCGGCAAAAATGCGAAGGCGGGCTCGGCGCAGCGCGCCTAATCCAGCGAACAGTATTAGTCGAGCGAACAGTTCTTGGCGAACTCCGCGACGGTCTCGGCCCGGCCCGCGTCCGACAACTCGACCGCATTCGCGCCTGACTTCATGGTGACCGGTCCCTTCTCTTCGAGAACCTTGAGAATGGGCGTCACGGCAATGTCGCCGGCCTCTCCGTAAATGATACCCGTACCGTCCTCGGCGGCCGTCTCTCCGGCCACCGGCGCCGTCTTGTCGCCGGCGCTGAATTCGATGGTGAGCGCTTCTCCCGTCTCCTCCTGCGGAAAGTCCATATGGACCGACAGGACCGCGATCCCGATGCCGTTCAGGCAGGACAGAAGAAAGGGCGCATTCTCCCGCTCGTCGAGGGGGCCGTAGCGGAGCGTGATGAAGCTGCCGTTCGTCTTTGCCTGCCAAATGTTGGCGGCATGGGCGGACGTCACCGGAAGAGCGACCGCGCCTGCGAGAAGCGCGAGGGACAGAAAAATCGGCAGGGATCTGAACGGCATGGAAGGCTCCAGCACGAGATTGGGTGGCACTGGCTTAGTCGAGCCGGGAAGATTTGGCAATGTCGTCCTCCCGGCGCGCCGATGGGTTGTCGTCCCTTTGGTGCCCTGCGATCCTAGAGCGCGGGCGGCCCGAGCGCCGGCAATTCCGGGGGGTCCGCGAACGCCACCGTCCCGAAATCCACGAAGGCAGGATCGAACTCACGATAGTTGCAGGTGATCTCGTCGCCCCGTGCGATGTCCGTCAACGCGATGCCCCGGTCGAACAGGCGGAAGTCCGTATTCGGGTTAAGGCTGTGGTTCATGTACTTGCCGTTGTCGACGTCGATCACACGGAAGCTGGGCCTGTCGAGGTGCGGATAGCCATACCGGGCGATGTGGCTCTGCATGGGCGGCGGCAGTGCACCGAGTTCGGTGTCGTCGACCAGAACGTCGAATTTCGGATTGTACTGCCAGATGATCGTGCCGCGCGGCACGAATTCATCCGCGAAGACCCCAAGCCCCTCGATTGAACTCGGAGCCACAAAGGTGCTGATGAGCAGCATGGCGTGTGTCCTAGACCAATTCGGCCTTTGCGCATTTCAGCGCATCGATCCGCCGCTGGAGATATGGAGAAAAGTGTCCCGAATAGCGCTCCCACAGCGCGGGGTTGCGCCAGTCGTTTCCGGTCACGCGGCCACGGCACGTCGCCGCGCCGCAGGCGCATGGAAACTCGTCGTAGGGCGAGCCGTCGCACATGGCATAGTCGATCGTCACCTCTTCGCCGGGGAGGATGCACCGCAACGCCACCAGGGTGATCTGGCCGCTCAGTCCCGCATTCGGGTCGCACGAATGATTGATGAAGTCGGGCGGATCGTCCGGGAGGAGAGAGACCAGGAAAAGGTCATCCTCGACCTGAACCGTATGGCTCCGGACCTCGGCCGGCAGGCCGTCGAGTTCCTCGGTGCCGACAATGCGGCCGCTCCAGATGCCGATCAGCTCGCCCATCTCGATCACGGACTTGGCGTAGACGCCGAACCCGCCGGTCACGTCTCGATTTCGAACTTCACATTTTTCAGTTAGGTAGGCCGTCTTTTCTCGGCTGAGAGAATCTTGGCTCAATCAGGTCTTGCCTCACGAAGCATCCGCGTCTCAAACCTAATGTGGCGCGGGCGAAATGCGATGCGGCTGCCGTTTCACGGGCCCAGCCGCGCGCGAGGACTCTCGTCGCGACGCAGAGCATATGAGAATGCAAATTGGCCAGCTACAGAAAAAAACGCATCGACCAGCGCTTGGTGGAGGAGGGGATGGCGCCCTCGCGCGCCCAGGCCGCTGACCTCGTCCGGCGGGGCTGTGTCCTGGTCGACGGCGCGATCGCGGCCAAGCCCGGAGCGACCGTTGCGGACGACGCGGCACTGGCGCTGGTTCCCGGCACCGACGCTCACGTCTCCCGTGGGGCGCTGAAGCTCGCGGCGGCGCTGGAGGCCTTCGGCCTGTCGCCGGAGGGGTGTGTGGCGCTCGATGTCGGGGCGTCCACGGGCGGCTTCACTGAAGTCCTGCTCGCCCGCGGCGCGGCGCGGGTCTACGCGGTCGATGTGGGCCGCGATCAACTCCATGCAAGCCTGCGAGCCGACCCGCGCGTGCTCTCTCTCGAAGCCACCGATGCGCGCACGATCGACGAGGCGCTGATTCCCGAGGCGGTCGCGGCGATCACAGCTGATGTCAGCTTCATCAGTCTCACCCAGGCGCTGCCTGCCGCGCTTCGGCGCGCCGCGCCCGGTGCCTGGCTGGCCGCGCTGGTAAAGCCGCAATTCGAGGCGGGCCGCGACGCGGTCGGGAAGGGCGGTCTAGTGCGCGACGATGCGGACCGGCAGCGTGCGATCGTGCGCGTGCAGGATTTCCTCACGGCGGAGGGCTGGCATGTGCTCGGTGTGATCCCATCGCCTATCGCCGGCGGCAGCGGCAACGTGGAGTATTTGATCGGTGCACGGAATGACCGTTGACCTGACCATCGACCGCCTTGGCGCCCAGGGCGACGGCATTGCCGAAACAGCGGACGGGCCGGTCTTCGTGCCGTTCACGCTCCCCGGCGAGCGCGTCCAGGCGGAGATGGCGCCGGACGGAAAGCACGCCGACTGTATCGACGTTCTCGATCCCAGCCCCGACCGTATCGAGCCGGTCTGCCCGCATTTCGGCCTATGTGGCGGCTGCGCCCTGCAGCACCTCGATACGCCAAGCTATCTGGCCTGGAAGAGGGAACTTGTGGTCACCGCCTTGCAGTCGCGCGGGCTCGACGTGGCGGTCGAGCCAACGCGCGCCGTCCCGCTCGGAAGCCGTCGCCGGGCCACCTTCAGTCTGGAGCGGCGGGGCAAAAATGTCGTGCTCGGCTATCGCCGCGCCCGGTCGCACGACACGATCGAGATCGACACCTGCCCGATCCTGTCGCCGAGGGTCCTCTCGGTCCTCCCGGCTCTCAAGGCGCTGTTGGCGCCATTGCTGGGCGGCGCGCATGAGGCCCGCATCGCCGTCACCGAAACCGACACGGGGCTCGACGTGGCGATTGACGGCGTGCAGCCGCCGGAGACGGCGCTCGGAAAGCTGGCAGGCGCGGCGGAAGCGCAAGGCATCGCGCGGCTGACCGCGGGCTCCGAGATCGTCATGCTTACCCCGCCGATGCTGCAGCTTGGCCGCGCGCAAGTGCGCCTGCCAGCAGGCAGCTTTCTACAAGCCTCACCTGCGGCCGAAGCGGAGATGGTTGCGCTGGTCCGCGATGGCGTCGGCAAGGCGAAACGCGTGGCGGATCTGTTTTGCGGACTGGGGACGTTCTCGTTCGCACTCGCCGAGCGTGCGACGGTCGACGGCTACGAGTCGAACGTCGAGGCGCTCGCCGCCCTTGGTGATGCCGCCCGGCATACGCCCAAACTCAAGCCGATACACGGCCACAGACGCGATCTGTTTCGCGATCCGTTGGGCTGGCAGGAGCTGAAGCCGTACGACGCGGTCGTCTTCGATCCGCCGCGCGCGGGTGCGTCCGCCCAGGCCGAGCAGTTGGCGAAGTCGAAGGTGAAGCGTCTCGTCGCCGTGTCGTGCAATCCCGGCACCTTGGCGCGAGACCTACGGCTCCTTGTGGATGGCGGCTACAAGATCATCCGCGTGGTGCCGATCGATCAGTTCCTCTATTCAAGCCACGTGGAGGTGGTCGCGCATCTGGAACGATAGGTGTTCGCGCCCGGCGGGTTACGTGTCGTCTTGCAAAAGAGTGTCGACGTAGGCTGGCACGATCTCCGTCGCCGGGCCGTAATGGGTTTCCGCGAAGAGGCTCGCGCCTTCGGACGGCTCGAGATTGAGTTCGACCGTATGCGCGCCTGCGCGATGG
Source organism: Methyloceanibacter sp. wino2 (assembly GCF_003071365.1). NCBI lineage: Bacteria > Pseudomonadati > Pseudomonadota > Alphaproteobacteria > Hyphomicrobiales > Hyphomicrobiaceae > Methyloceanibacter > Methyloceanibacter sp. wino2. Next base: position 941,477 of record NZ_CP028960.1, on the reverse strand, counting down.
GCCTCGGCCACGAATCCTGCCGCTGGATAGACCGTGCCGCTGGTCCCGATGGAGACGAACAGATCGCATGCGCCGAGCGCCGCATAGATGCGCTCCATATCGCGGGGCATCTCGCCGAACCACACCACGTCCGGTCGCATATAGCCGGACTCGCCGCAGGCAGGGCAGTCGGTCGCGAGCGAGAGGTCCTCGGTCCAGGCGCGGCTCGCGCCGCAAGCCGCGCACAGGGCGCGGGCCAGTTCACCATGCATGTGGACCAGCGATGAGCTGCCGGCGTCCTCATGCAGCGGGTCGATGTTCTGCGTGACGGTCAGGACCTCGCCGCCATACTCGCGCTCGAGTTTGGCGAGAGCGAAATGCGCGGCATTGGGGCGGACATCCGCCAGCCAGCCCCGGCGCATGTTGTAGAAGTCGTGGACCTTGGTGGGATTGCGCGCGAAGCCTTCGGGCGTCGCGAGCTCTTCGACATTGTACGTGTCCCACAGCCCGTCCTTGCCGCGGAACGTGCCGAGCCCGCTCTCGGCGGAGAGCCCTGCGCCGGTCAGGATGACGATTCGGTCGGAAGCCATTCCAAATCCGCGTCGATGTCCTGGGCGGCGTCCTGGCCGGTTTGGCCCCGATGACGCAGATAGTGGTCGGCCAACACGATGGCCACCATGGCCTCGCCGATCGGCACGGCGCGAATGCCCACGCACGGATCGTGGCGCCCTTTGGTCACGACCTCGGTGTTGTTGCCCTCTTTGTCGATCGTGTTGCGCGGGGTGAGGATCGACGAGGTGGGCTTGACCGCGAAGCGCGCGACCACCGGCTGGCCCGTAGAGATGCCGCCGAGGATTCCGCCCGCGTGATTGGATAGGAAGGTCGGCCAGCCGGGCGGGCCGTTGCGTATCTCGTCGGCGTTCTCTTCGCCGGACAGAGCCGCCGCCTCAAAGCCGGACCCGATCTCCACGCCCTTCACGGCATTAATGCTCATGAGCCCCGAGCAGATGTCCTGGTCGAGCTTGGCGTAGAGCGGCGCGCCGAGACCGACAGGCACACCGTCGGCCACGATCTCGATGACGGCGCCGGTAGACGACCCGGACTTGCGCACCTCGTCGAGGAAATCGGCCCAAATCTCGGCGGCCTTAGGATCGGGACAGAAGAACGGGTTCTCGCCCACCGCGTCCCAGTTCCAATTGGCGCGATCGATCTTGTGGGGACCTACCTGAACCAGGGCGCCGCGCACACGCAATCCCGGCACGACCTTGCGCGCCACCGCGCCGGCAGCCACACGGGTCGCCGTCTCGCGCGCCGATGCACGCCCGGACCCGCGATAGTCCCGCACACCGTATTTTTCGGCATAGGTGTAGTCCGCGTGGCCGGGACGGAACTTGTCCTTGATGTCCCCGTAGTCCTTCGAGCGGGCATCGACATTCTTGATCTGGAGCGCGATGGGCGTGCCCGTCGTGACCTGCTCGCCGTCGTCGTTCGTGAACACGCCGGAGAGGATCTCGACCGTGTCGGGTTCTTTCCGCTGGGTCGTGTATTTCGATTGGCCCGGCCGGCGCTTGTCCAGATAGGCCTGGATCTCGCCTTCCGTGATCGGAATGCCGGGCGGGCATCCGTCGACCACGCAGCCGATCGCGGGCCCGTGGCTCTCGCCCCAGGTCGTGATGCGGAAAAGATGGCCGAAACTGTTATGCGACATGGCCTTTCTGTACTCGCTTCTCGCCGAAGCGTCCATCGGGCAACGTCGTTCAGGTCACGAAATTGACGCGCACGGGTCACGGCGCGAGCCTGTTTTCGTCTTAATTTTCCTTAGCTTGCACGTCGCGCGGTTTCTCGCGCCGGCCAGTTCGATCCTTCGCTGGCCGCACCCTCCCAAGACACAATAGTAAAAGGAGTCGCCGATGCGTGCGGTGCATGCACGTCTGTTGACGTTGACTGTCGTCTTTCTGTCGAGCGCGATGACGCTCTCGCCTGCCTCTTCCATGCCGTTGAACTTCTCGATGACTGCGTCCGGCAGCGCCCCCTCCAAATCAATCGTGAAGCGGGCCAATGCGGCCACGGCGGCCCGGCACGGCGTGGGACCACGCCCCGCGCGCTGGTGCGGCTGGTACATGCGCACCCAGCTCGGGGGCGGCCCCGAATACAATCTCGCGCGCAATTGGGCCAAACGCGGCCGGCCGCTGAACGGTCCACGCGTCGGCGCCGTGGTCGTGTGGTCGCATCATGTGGGCCTGATCACGGGCAAGACCAAAGACGGCCAATGGATCGTCCGGTCCGGCAATGACGGGGGCCGCGTGCGCGAACGTCCGCGCTCAGTCGCCGGCGCCGTCTTCCGAAAGATTTAGGTGGGCAAAATCTGAATGGGGAAGGGCGGGATACGTCCCGCCCTATTCCTTCGCCACCGAAATGTCCGGGGCGTCCTCATTCTTCATGCCGACCACGTGGTAGCCCGCATCGATGTGCAGGACTTCACCTGTGACGCCGGCGGAAAGTTCGGACAGAAGGTACAGGCCGCCGCCGCCCACGTCCTCGATGGTGACGGTCCGGCGCAGCGGCGAGTTGTACTCGTTCCACTTCAGAATATAGCGGAAGTCGGAAATGCCCGACGCAGCCAGCGTCTTGATCGGCCCGGCCGAGATCGCGTTCACGCGGATATTGTTCTTGCCGAGATCGGCGGCGAGATACTGCACGCTCGTTTCCAGCGCAGCCTTCGCAACGCCCATCACGTTGTAATGGGGCATGACCTTCTCGGCGCCGTAATAGGTGAGAGTGACGATCGAGCCGCCATTTTTCATCAGCGGTTCGGCCCGCTTCGCCATGGCCGTCAGCGAGAAGCAGGAGATATTCATCGTCTTGGCGAAGTTTTCTTCGGTCGTGTCGACGTAGCGGCCGTCGAGCTGATCCTTGTCCGAAAAGGCGACGGCGTGGACGATGAAGTCGAGGCTGCCCCATTCCTTCTCGACAGCCGCGAAGACGGCGTCCATCGAGGCCGTGTCGGTGACGTCGCAGGGGAGAACCAGCTTCGCGCCAACCTCGGCGGCGAGCGGCTCGACGCGCTTCTTCAAGGCATCGCCCTGGTAGGTCAGCGCGACTTCGGCACCCTGGCCGGCGACTGCCTTGGTGATGCCCCAAGCGATCGAGCGATTGTTGGCGACACCGAAAACGATGCCACGCTTGCCCGCCATGAGATTTCCGCCGTCCGCCATAAGCCCTCCTTCAGACTAATCTGGGGGCCTCTTATACACCGGGCTGGCCTCGCCGAAAGGGCTTTCGCCGATTCGGCAGGACCAGCCCGGTGCTGACGGGCGGGGGGGGGCGAAGTCTTAGGTGTGGTCGCGCCTTACCGGCACGAGCGGGGAAAGCGTCTCTCCGGCATCCGCGGGAACGTCGCGGTCCCGCACGACGATTGCGGACCGCAGCGGGGTGAAGCGAGCGCCCGCTTTTGGTTTTTCCGTGACCGCTTCGGCGCGAAGCGGCGTGGTGGTTTCGGTAACGACGTAACTCTCGGACATAAAACCCTCTATCCGGCGATGGCCCAGTGACCGTCTGGCGACCGGCAGGCAACGCCTTCGATCTCGTTTTCCTTGCCGCTGCGGCTCAACGAATAGAGAACCGTGCGGCACAAGCGGCCGTGCTCGTCCCGGAACACGGAGAGGGGCTTGATCCGGCCCGCGAGTTTGGTGGCTTGCCGCCGCCATACGAGGGTCGCCCCGTCGCCAAGCTCCGTCAGGGCCATTTGCAGGGCCCGAAGCGCGACTTCCCTATCTGAACGATCAAGAGTGGTTTTAAGTTCCGTGAGCGGGCTGTTCGGCTCCGTCACGGTTTTCGGCGTCACGGTCTTGAAGACCGGCACCACGACATGTGCCCCGCGATCCTCTGCCTTGAGAGGAATGAGGGCGGGGAGCAATACACACAACACGAGAGCCCCCGCCCCCTTGATAGGGGCGTTCCAATGGAACGTACGCATAACAAACCGTCCCCAAATACTGACGCGGATACTGAAATCCCCCCGCGCCCACTATCAACACGACCGATCCTGGCCTATCAGGGTGAGGAAAACGTAAATGCCCGTATCGTGCTGGGAAGTTTTTCGGCGGCGCGGCCGGGCGGAGTGACTGGCAAAATATGATGGACAATCAAGACTTCACGGTCGCAAACGACCCTTTCGCCCTGTTCCAGACCTGGCTCACGGAGGCAGAAAAAACCGAACCTGCCGATCCGGAGGCGATGGCAGTGGCCACGGCAGACGCGGACGGGCTTCCGAATGTTCGGATGATTCTCTTGAAGGGCGCCGACGAGCGCGGCTTCGTGTTCTACACGAACTGCGGCAGCGCCAAGGGCGGCGAACTTGCCGTCAACCCGAAGGCAGCGCTGCTTTTCTACTGGAAGAGCCTCGGCCGGCAGATCCGCGTGCGCGGGCCCGTCGAGCCTACGACAGAGGCCGAAGCGGACGCCTATTTCGCGACCCGTCATCCGCAGAGCCGTGTCGGCGCCTGGGCATCTCAGCAATCGCGACCCCTGGAGAGCCGCGCGGCGTTGGAAGAAGCGGTGGCGCGCTATACGGACGAATTTGACGGACGCGAGGTGACGCGGCCAGAGTATTGGCGCGGCTACCGAGTGCGCCCGGTGGAGATCGAGTTCTGGCAGAACGGGGAGTACCGGCTGCACGACCGGATCGTGTTCCGCCGGGACACGCTGGACGGCGCCTGGACAAAAACGCGCCTCAATCCGTGAGCCGAATTGTGTTATCGCAGCAAGCCGGATGCGCATGAGGACGACATAACGTGACCGCGGAAGACACAATCGAACGCTTTGCCACCGCGCGCTACGTGGTGAAGGAAGCGCACGAGGCCCGCTGGGCGCGCCGGATCGCCGTGTTCTTCCTGCAGCTCCTGATTCTCACGGCCATTCTGCATCGCTTTTTCGAACTGAGCACGCCGGCGGCCATCAATCTGATCGCCGTGTGCATCGTTGGCCTCGGGCTGGCGGTTTTGATCGCGGTCGTCTCATTGATCCGCATCTGGTTTGGCGGACAGACCGGTGCGACCAACGACTTCGCGGCGATCATCGTCGGCCTGATCGGACTGGCGCTGCCGGCCTATTTCCTGTCGCAGGCGTTTCTCCTGCCGGAACTTACCGACATCCAGACATCGCCGGAGGATCCGCTGCAGTACACGGTGCTTCTGGAACAGCGGCCGCGCGACGCCAACCCCCTTGGGAACCCATCGGCCGAGCAGGTGCAGCTTCAGGCGGAGGCGTACGAGGATATCGGTCCGATCATCGTGGACCGGCCCGCGGGCGCCGTCTTTACCGTCGTGAACGAAGCGGTGAAGCAGCTCGGCTGGACCGTCGTCGTCAACGAGGCGCCGGGGGAGAGCGGCGTCGGCCGCATCGAGGCGACCGACACGTCGCTGATCATGGGCTTCACCGACGATCTGGTGGTGCGGGTCAAGGGCGACGACACGTCGGCGGTCGTCGATATCCGCTCCGCCTCGCGCTACGGCCGCAGCGACCTCGGCGCCAACGCGGAGCGCATCAGGGCCTTCGAGGACGAGGTCAACACCGCGCTGGAGAAGGGCGAGACGACGGTTCTCGAACAGACCGCGGCAGAGCCCGAGGAAGAGCCCGTCGCGGCGCCGGCGAAACAGGTCAAGAAGAAGAAGCGTCGGAGCCGGAAGCGGCGCGTATATAGAAGGCGCTAAGCCCTTCGGTCGCGCCCTCGGCCGTGACGATGCCACGCTCCTTCAAGAATTCCAGATGCGCCAGAACCGACAGCGCGGCGGCAACCTTCAGGTTCGCATCGAGCCCGCCATACAGCCGCGCCACGATGCGGGGGATCGTGTTCACGCCCTCATCGACGCAGGCGAGGATCGTCTGCTCACGCCACAGCCTGTGAGTCATGTACGCCCGCACGACCCGGCGCGGGGTTTCGATGCGTCCGCCGTGCCCCGGGAAGAAGACCTTGTCGTGCCGTTGCGCTAGGCGCTGAAGCGACCCGAGGAAGTCCGCCATGCTGCCTTCGGGCGGCGCGATGACCGTCGTGTTCCACCCCATCACATGATCGCCGGTAAAGACGGTGCGCTCACCGATCAGGGCGAAGCACAAATGGTCGGGCGCGTGTCCGGGCATATGCAGCACGTCCAGGGCGAAGCCGCGGCCCTTGATCGTGTCGCCGTCCGCGACGGGCGTGTCCGGTTTGAAGGCGGCGTCGACGAAGCCGTCGCCAAGTCCCGGCGCGACCGCACCGCGCGTGGTCCCGGTCGGGCCGTAAGCGACGATCTCGCCACCGAGCCGCTGCTGCAACGGCAGGGCGCCATCGCAGTGGTCCCGGTGACTGTGTGTAATGAGGATGTGGCTGACGCGCTGGCCGCGTGTGGCGCGCGCGATGGCGTCGAGATGGGCCTCGTCCGTGGGGCCTGGATCAATGACCGCGACCTCGTCGGTGCCGACGAGATAGGTGTTCGTGCCGAGAAACGTGTAGGGGCCGGGATTGTTGGCCACAATGCGCCGAACGCCCGGGGCGACGTCTTCGGCCACGCCATAGTCGACATCGGCGTTTCGATTGAATGCGAGCTCGGCTGACATGAATTGGGTACTGATTGATGTTTCGGTGCGAACCAGCGGGGGCAACCGCAGGGGAGCCGGAAGATAGCAGAACGGCCAACGGGCCGCGCCCCCTTATGGGGCGGCCAAGCTCACACCGGTTCTTGCGCAAAATATGACTGAATTCCGGCGCTTTGCCGCAGTCTGGCCGTGATGAGAAGCGCCCGCGGCGGGTGTCCGACGCGGGCGCCTTCGAGGCTTCTCTCGGACTCTTGCCTAGAACTTCATGTTGGCCGCGACGTAGAACGACCGGCCCTGGCCCGGGAGCGCGATGCCCCACGGAACGCCATCGGCCGACATGGTTGCCCCCTGTCCGAGATAGAGCCCGCCGAGCGGCAGGTCGTAGAACTCGTCAAAGAGGTTCTCGACGCCGACATCGACACGGAAGTTGTTCCACGCGTAGGAGCTACGGATGTTCCAGAGCGTATAGGCTCCGGTCTCCACCTCGTTGTGGACCTGCGAGACTTTCGTTTTTGCCCCGACCATTTCCGCTTCGATCGTGTTGGTCCAGCGGCCGAGTGTCTGCTCGAGCGCCACCGTCCCGTTGATCGGCATGATGTGGTAGAGGTCGTCGTCGGTCACGGTGTTCACGCCGTCGACATAGGCGGCAAGTCCACGCACCGTGAACGAGCCGAACGGCGTGTTCTCCGCCAGGAGCATGTGTCCGGAGACATTGACGCCGTACATGTGCGCATCCTGGTTGACGAACTGAAGGTAGACGAAGCCCTCCGTCGCCGTCAGGCTGTCGATGACCGCCTGCGAGGCGCCGCAGACAGACGTCGGACAGCGGCGTACGTCGATGTAGTTCGAGATGTACGTGTAGTACGGCGTAACGGCCAGGCGGTTCTTGCCGTTGGCATCGTGCCAGTCGGCGGTGGCGCTGAACGTATGCGCATCCTCCGGGTCGAGGTCGAGATTGCCGATATAGTAGTTGCCGTCACCGAACCACCCGATCATTTCCATGGCCATCGTGACGTTCGACCAAGAGTAACGCTCGTAGAGATTGGGCGAGCGGCTCTTCTTCGAATAGCCGAACGAATAGGTCTTGGTTTCGTCCGGCGTATAGATGGCCTCCGCCGTCACGTCCCAGTTCTGGTCGGTGCGTTCGCGGTCGGCGTCGTTGAACGTGGTCGCAGGGAACAGGGGCGCGGCGTTGTACATGGCGTTGTAGCCTTGCACTCGGCCGGTATCCGTCTGAACCGTGTCGCTGCGCACGCCGAGCTCGGTGGTCCATTGCGGGTTCCACCGCGCTTCCCACTCGGCAAAGACGTCGTAGCGGTCACGCCGTCCGTCGTTGATGCTGTAGAACGTGTCCGGTGCCATCATGGCCATCGTCATGGGCGGAAGGTTACGCGGTGAGGCTGGCCACTTATCGCTGTAGTCGAAGTTCTGATACTCGGCGCCGATACGCAGCGTGTCCCGCTCGTTCATCTCGATGCTGGCTTTGAGCTTGACGCCGGTGTCCTGCGCTTCGGTGTTCATCGGCATGCCCGGCGCAACGATCCCCGTCATCATGTTCTGATAGTAGAACTGTTTGTCGTCGCCGAAGTTCATCTCGTGGCGAACGTCCTGGTGATAGACCTGCGCCTCGAACACACCCCAGTCATAGTCGCCGGTATAGCGAAGGTTGCCGATGATGCTTTCGTTCTCGGTCATGTCCATCCGCTGGTTCGGGTAGTTCTGGTACGGGATGTTCTGGATGCCGAGATCGAATTGCAGCAGGTGGTTCTCATTGCGCGCAGCGACGGCAATGTTGTGGTTCTGCGCCTCGTAAGCGGTCGAACCGACTTCATCGGCCGCGAGCCAGGGCGCTTTGACTGGATGCTTCGGTACCGACATGAAGGCGGGACCGGCGTCTTTGAAGTTGCCGCCGGCCGAGTAGTTGCCGGACTTCTCGTAGGATCCGGTATAGCTGATCGCCAAATTCTGTACGGCTGCGCTGGCCGCGGCATTACCGCCGAAGGCGTCGCCATTGCTGCGGTAATAGGCGCCGACCTCGGCGTTTGTGATCACCCCTTGTCCAGGCGCGGCGAAGACGGGCGGGGCCCGCTCCACCAGGATGGCGCCGCCGATGCTGTCGCCGCCGACGCTGACGGGCACCACGTTGGAGTACACGTCGATGCTGCCGATCTGGGACGGCGAGATGTAGGAGAGCGGCGGGTTCATCTGATTGGCGCACGCCGCGATCAGGCTCATACCGTCGATCTGCGAGTTCAGCCGGTCCGCGGCCAGCCCGTTCAGCACGGGGAGGCCCGAGACGCCTCCTGCGCTGTAGATGTCACCGCCTGGCAGGCGGCTCATCATGGAGGCGGTGTCGCTGGTCACCGGCCAAGCGGTCGAGACGCTCGGCACGCTGGACGAGATGGCGGCGGGACGGCTGATCGCCGTCGCCTCCTCAAAGCTCGGGCGTGACGGCGCGGCCATCACGGGCACGGCCGGGGCGCGCGACGGAGTACGCGTTGGCGTGGACGCAGGCTTGCGCGCCGTCGCGGTCCCCCGGGTAGACGCCGGCGCGGGCCGGTTGGATGTCGACGTAGGGCGTGCCGGCGTGGCCGGCGCCTCGGGCGCTTGGATCACTTCCACCGTGGGGAGAGAGTCAGGTTCCCCGGTGCCCGATGTTTCAGATGTGGTCGTTTCCTGCGCGAGAGCAGGTGCTGCGGTGCAGCCGATTAGGTACGCGCATAGGAGCGCGGCACGGCAATGAGCCGACATGATGATGTCTCCATTCAAACAAGGTGGGTCGCGCCGGCGCACCGGCACGAAGAAACACGCGATGTCAGATGGAGAGTTGAGGAGGGCCGCGGCTTTGCGGCGTCAGCGCAGCGCGTCGCAGACGGAAAGCGTCTTGAACCGGTGCGACACGTTCGGCCACGCGAGGTGGCACGACGAAAGCGACCGCGACGGTGGGCGCGGCGGCCATGAAGCTGGCGTAGCCGTGACAGAACGGACAGTTCTTGTCTTTGTTGGTTTGGTCCGTGGGTTCCCCGCCGCCGCGATGGCAGAACGGGACAACGCCTAGTTCCGCTTGGACCAGGACGGTGAGAGTCTGCGAAACGAGGTGGCCAGGGATGAGGCTGGCATAAACAAGTACGCCCAGAAGCCCTAAAGCTCCGGCGACGCGACGCCAGTTCCCTTTTCTAAATCCCCCCATAGTTCGTTAAGATTGCAGTGTTGCTTAAGTCTGCAACAATGAGACGTTTTGACACAGGGCGTTGTTTTCTCTGACCTAAGTCGGTTCTTGGCAGCCTGCCTGCCACGTATCGACCGTGCCGTTACATAACGATCTCAGGACTCGTGCCAAGTCGCTCGGGCTCCCCCACCGCCGCTAAAGGTAGGCCTGGGCTGGGGTCAGTAACCACCACGTCCCGCCAGTGCCCGCCCGGTCTTGGGACCAACATGCTGCATTTCATCAGCCTGTTCGTGTGCACCTACGCCGGAGTATGGTAGAGTCAAAGGGTTCCCACGGGAGCCAAGTCTAAGAACGTGGAGGCGTCGATGGTGGGGTTCCGTAGCTATGCGGCCATTGCCGCAAGCGTCGTTTTGCTGTCCTTGCCCGCAGCTGCTCAAGATGGCGGCAACCTCGCGCAGCAAGCTCAGAACCCCATCGCCAACCTGATCTCGGTCCCGTTCCAGAACAACACGAATTTCAATGTCGGGCCGTACGACTACGACCAGAACATCCTGAACATCCAGCCGGTGATCCCGTTTGAGCTGAACGAGGACTGGAATCTGGTGACGCGCTGGATCTTGCCGGTGGTGTATCAGCCGGCGGTCTATCAAGGCGACGAAAGCGATTTCGGTCTCGGCAACTTCAATCCGAGCTTCTTCTTCGTCAATCAGGTCAGCCCGACGCTCATGGTCGGCGCCGGTCCAACGTTCCTGCTGCCGACGGCCACGGATAGCAGCCTCGGGCCTGAGAAGTGGGGCGCGGGGCCGACGGCGGCCATCGTTTGGACACCGGGCAAATGGGTGGTCGGCGCGCTCGTCAACAACATCTGGTCGTTCGCCGGCGACTCGAGCGATCCGGACGTGAACGCGTTCCTGTTCCAGTACTTCGTGAACTACAATTTGAAGCACGGCTGGTATCTCACCTCCGCGCCGATCATGACCGCCAATTGGGAGGCGTCAGCGGACAATCAGTGGACGGTGCCGCTCGGCGGCGGCATGGGCCGCGTGTTCAACATCGGCTCCCAGCCCGTGAACATGTCGCTCCAGGCCTACGACAACGTCATCACGCCGGAAGGCGGTCCCGACTGGCAGGCCCGCTTCCAGGTGCAACTGCTGTTTCCCACGGGAGGATAAACGGACCCCCAAAAAATAATCGACCGTACATCTGAGGAGGAGATCATGAAGTCAAATGCATCATTGATCACATCCGGGCTCGCACTGTTCGCAGGATGCTTGTTTGCCGGGGCGACTCTCGCCGAGCCGGAATCGGTCACGCGGGAGGTCATTCAACTCCCGACGAAGGAAGGCGTGGCAGAGATCACGCCGCCTCAATTCTCTCCCTATGCGGGCCGCAACTTTCCCACCAAGGTCTATTGGGGTGACACCCATCTGCACACGGCTGTCTCGGTCGATGCCGGAACCATGAATCGCATCGGCCAGGAGGACGCCTTTCGCTTTGCGCGGGGCGAGGAGGTCACCACGACCCACGGGCTGCGCGCGAAGCTTTCCCGTCCGCTCGACTTCCTCGTGATTGCCGATCACGCGGAGATGTACGGGCTGATGCCGCAATTGCTGAGCGGTGATCAGGAGATCCTGTCCACCGAGATCGGAAAACGGTGGTACGACGCCCTCACGGCGGGTGACAATCAGAAGAAGTTCGACACCGCAATGGAGATTGTTGGGTCGCTATCGGTCGACGAGCCGCCGATCAAGAGCGACGCTGCCGTGAAGAACGCCTGGCAGAACTACACGGCACTGGCCGATAAATACAACGAGCCCGGACGGTTCACCGCGTTGATCGGCTACGAATGGACGGCGATCGGCGGCGACAACCTCCACCGCAACGTGATCTTCCGCGGCGATGCCAGCGCCGCAAACCGCTCCGTCCCGTTCTCGCAGTATGACAGCAAGAATCCGGAAATGCTCTGGAAGCATCTTGCCGCGCTGGAAGAGAAAACGGGAGCGGAGGTGCTCGCCATCCCGCACAACGGCAATCTATCGAACGGCCGCATGTTCACCGTGAAGACCTTCGACGGCAAGCCCCTCACCAAGGAACTCGCGGCCATGCGGGCGCAGTACGAGCCTTTGGTCGAGGTCACGCAGATCAAGGGCGACGGCGAAACGCATCCGTTCCTGTCACCGAACGACGAGTTTGCGGACTACGAAACTTGGGACAAGTCCAACCTCAACGGCACCGAGGCGAAGACCAAGGACATGCTGCAATGGGAGTATGCCCGCGAAGCTCTGAAGACCGGTCTGAAGCTCGAGGATAAGCTCGGCGTCAATCCCTACAAGTTCGGCATGGTCGGCTCCACCGACTCCCACACTTCGTTTGCCGCGGTCGAGGAGGAGAACTTTTTCGGCAAGCATTCCGGCGTCGAGCCCGAGCCCCATCGCTGGGAGCACATCGTGATCGAAGCACCCGATCCCGAGTTCACGATCAAGGGCTGGCAGCAGGCGGCGGGCGGCTATGCCGGCGTCTGGGCGACCGAGAACACGCGCGAGGCGATCTTCGACGCGATGAAGCGGAAGGAGACCTACGCGACCACGGGTCCGCGCATGACCGTCCGGTTCTTCGGCGGCTGGGATTTCGACGAGGCGGACGCCAAGACGCGGCTTCCCGCGGCCGCGGGTTATTCCAAGGGCGTGCCCATGGGCGGCGATCTCAGCGCCGCGCCGCAAGGCAAGGCGCCAACTTTCTTGGTTGCGGCGGCGAAGGATCCCTATAGCGGCAATCTCGACCGCATCCAGATCGTCAAGGGCTGGCTGAACGCGGACGGCGAGGCCGAGGAGAAAGTCTACGACGTCGTGTGGAGCGACGACCGCGAGCCGGGTCCTGACGGCAAGCTGCCGCCCGTCGGCAACACGGTGGATGTGAAGAACGCCACCTGGAGCAATTCCATCGGCGAGCCGGAGATGATCACGGTGTGGACCGACCCGGACTTCGATCCGGACAGAAGCGCCTTCTACTACGCACGCGTCATCGAGATCCCGACGCCGCGCTGGACGGCTTACGAAGCCAAGCGCTTCAACGTCGACATGACCGACGACGTGCCGATGACAACCCAGGAGCGGGCATATACCTCGCCCATCTGGTATGCGCCGCAAGGATAGAGGAAGGAAATTACGATGGCTGTTCGCTTCGCATTGCTTCCAGTTGCTGCAACTGTGGCAACCGTTCTTGTTCTTCCGGCCGCAGCTCAAGAGCCACGAAGCGTGACGACGGACGGTGGAACGATCGACGCTGCCAGCGTCGAGCGATTCTTCAATCAGCCGGGCTACTCGCCGTATGCGGGGCGGAGTTTTCCGAGCCGGCCTCTTTGGGGTGAGATTCATCTGCATACGTCGTGGTCGCCGGATGCGATCGCCGCGGGCACGCGGGTGGGTCCGGACGAGGCGCTGCAATACGCAAAAGGCGGAGAGATCACCTCCAGCACCGGGCAGAAAGTGAGGCTGTCCCGCCCTTATGATTTCATGATGGTCGCGGACCACTCGGATGCGCTCGGCGTCATGAGCGGCGTTCTCGAGGGCGATCCCTCCTTGATGACCGATCCGAAACTAAAGGAGTGGCACAAGGGCATGAATGCCGGCGGCGAGGCGGCCACCGCCGTCGTGATGGAAATGATCACGCTCCAGGGCCAGGGCAAAGTGCCGAAGCCGATGACCGATCCCGATGTCCAGCTCGACTATTGGCATAAGATGACCGACATCGTGGAGGGACATAACGATCCCGGTCGTTTCACCGCGCTCATCGGCTACGAGTGGACCTCGAACTACGGCGGCGGCAACAATCTGCACCGCAACGTCGTCTACCGAGACGGCAAGGCCAAGGCCGATCTGGTCAGGCCGCTGACCACCTTCGACACCGACATCCCGAACGAGCTCTGGGATTGGATGGCGGCCTACGAAGAGAAGACCGGTGGCCGTGTGCTGGCCGTTCCGCATAACGGCAATCTCTCGAACGGGCTGATGTTTGCGACCGAGACGCCGGACGGCAAGCCGATCGACGCGAAGTGGGCCGAAGAGCGCGCACGCTGGGAGCCCCTTTACGAAGTGACGCAAAGCAAGGGCACGTCGGAGCAGCACCCGAAGCTCGCGCCGTCCGACGAATTCGCCAACTTCGAGATCTGGGACAAGTACAACCTTGCCGGCGTCCCCAAGAAGCCTGGCGATATCGAATACGAATATGCGCGCCAAGCGCTGAAGCGCGGCCTGAAACTCGAGGACGAGTTGGGCACCAATCCCTTCAAGTTCGGTCTCCTCGGGTCGACCGACGACCATACCGGTGTCTCCTCGGCCGAGGAGAACAACTTCTTCGGCAAGTTTCCGGCGAGCGAGCCCGGTCCTGAGCGGTCCAACGGCAATGCCTTCGACTTCGACGGCAATACGGTGAAGGACTGGCAGCTCGGCGCCTCGGGCCTCACCGCTGTCTGGGCGCCCGAGAACACGCGGTCCTCCATCTGGGATGCGATGAAGCGCAAGGAGGTCTACGGCACCACCGGCTCGCGGATATTCGTGCGGTTCTTCGGTGGTTGGGAATTCGACAAGGACGACGCGGAGCGCCGCGATCCGGGCACGGTCGGGTACGGCAAAGGCGTACCCATGGGCGGCGACCTGCCTCCGGCGCCTGACGGCAGCGGCGCGCCCACCTTCCTCGTCGCGGCCCTGAAGGACCCGATATCCGGCAATCTCGATCGGATCCAGATCGTCAAGGGCTGGGTCGATGCGAATGGCGAGATGCAGGAGAAGATCTATGACGTCGTCTGGTCCGGGGACCGCGAACCCGGAGAAGACGGCAAGGTGCCGCTGATCGGCAGCACGGTCGATGTCGAGAAGGCGACCTGGACCAATACGATTGGCGCGCCGGAGCTCATCACTGTGTGGCAGGATCCGGACTTCGATCCGTCGCTCAAGGCCTTCTACTATGCCCGCGTCATTGAAATCCCGACGCCGCGTTGGACCGCCTTCGACGCCGCCTATTTCAAGGACGCGAAATTCGACGCCGATACGCCGATGACGGTCACCGAGCGCGCCTACACCTCGCCCATCTGGTACACGCCGAAAGGGTAGCGGGATGAACCGCCGTCGTGCGCACCACAAGGCTGTCATCGGTGTAGCGCTCATGCTCGCGGCAGGCATCTTGTGCGCCGGTGGCACCGCCTTGGCGTGCGGCTACCATAGCCCCAGCGACATCGCGCGCGGCGTGATGAATCTTGTGTATCCGAAGTCGCTCTATGTGCGAACCGCTGTATGGCAGGCGCAGAGCAGCGGCTTGCTCCCTCCGAGACCGAGGCGTGCCGCCAAGGACATGTTTGCCTACCAGCGCACGACGTTGGGCTTGGAAGAGTTGGGGCGCTCTCTTGGCCCGGCGCCCGATCCCGGCTTTGCATTCACGATTATCCTGCTCGACTCGATGCTGTGGACCCGCTACGCGGCGGAGGACGGCGGCTTCGGCGTTTCGGTTCATGCCACAGGTCCCGAGCAGGGGGATGTGGTTCTCGTGACCGAGCGCGCGGTCGTCCGTGCGTTGAACGCAGGTTCCATCAGTTTCGACGTGGCGGAGGCCGAAGGTCTCATTCGCCTCTACGGTCCCGAAAAACGGCAGGAGGCTTTGCGAGATGTAATGCGCGGCGAGCCACGGGATGCGCAGTCTGACTTGCCTGATCGCGCAACGGAGGCGTCAGGCTAGCACGATGCGTCTTCTTTCAAGGCTTGTACGCGAGCCGCTCTTCCATTTCGTACTGATCGGTGCGGCTGTGTTCGCAGCCTACGCTTTCTTTGCAGATGGCGACGAGACCGAGACCCGCGACCGCATCGTCGTGACCGAGGGGCGTGTCCTGCAGCTCGCGCAGGTCTTTGCGAAGACCTGGCAACGGCCGCCGACGCCCGAGGAAATACGGGGGCTCCTGGACGCCTACATCAAGGAAGAGGTCTATTACCGCGAAGCCGTCAAGCGCGGTCTCGATCGGGACGACACACTCATTCGCCGCCGCATGCAGCAGAAGATGGAGTTCTTGTCCGAGCCCAGCGAAGAGGCGCTGGCCGCAGACGATGTGGCGCTGCAGGCCTATCTCGATGACCACAAAGACGCCTATCGCGTGGAGCCCAAACTTGCGTTTGAACAGGTCTTCATCAATCCAAAGCTGTCTGGCGGCGATGCGGATGCACGCGCCGCGAAGATGCTTCAGGCTGTGAAGGCAGGCGCTGATCCCGGCGACCTCGGCGATCCCACGCTGCTGCCGAGGTCGGTGCCGCTTTCCCCGTTGCGCGCGGTGCAACGCGACTTTGGTGATGACTTCGCGAGTGACGTGTTGCGCGCTCCCGAGGGCGAATGGACAGGACCGATCGCCTCGCCGTTCGGCCTACATCTCGTGCAGGTCACCAAGCGCGAGGGGGGATACGATCCAGAACTCGACGAGGTGCGGGATGCGGTGCGCCGTGATTGGCGTAATCTGAAACGCAAGGAGTACCAGGCGGATGCTTACGACAGGCTGCGCGCCAAGTACGAGGTCGTTCTGCCGGAGCTGAAGTCTCCCCAGCCTGAGGCGCCGCTTGAGCCTGAGAGGCCGCCGCAGCCCGAGAAATCTTCTCGGCTGGAGAAGGGCGAGGCGGAATGATCCGGCTCCTCGCAGTGGCATTGCTGCTCGCCGTACTTCACGTCGCCGCGGATGCCCATGAATTGCGGCCCGGCTTCCTGGAGATCCGGCAGACGGGCGCGGCCACCTACGACATCAGGTTCAAAGTGCCGGCGCGCGGCGATATGCGGCTCGGCCTTCACGTGAGGTTGCCAGCCGAATGTGCGGAGATGGCGCCGACGCGAAGCGAACGGTCCGGCGCGGCGCTGGTGGAGCACTCGGCGGTGCGGTGCCCGGATGGGCTCGCGGATCGCGAGGTATCGATTGACGGGCTCTCTGGCACGTTCACGGACGTGGTCGTGCGCGTGGAGTCCGAGGACGGCGCCGTACAAGCCGCGCGCCTGACGCCGGACAGTCCATCCTTCACCGTGGAGGCAGCGCCCACCTGGGTTGAGACGGCCCGAACCTATTTCGTGCTGGGCGTGGAGCACATTCTCTTGGGGATCGATCATCTTCTGTTCGTCCTCGCGCTTCTTCTGCTCGTTCGCGACGTATGGATGCTGGTCAAGGTCATCACCGCTTTCACCGTGGCGCACAGCATCACGCTCGCCGTTGCGGCCCTCGGCTGGGCTCAGATTCCGCAGGCGCCTGTGGAGGCGGTCATCGCGCTCAGCATCATGTTCGTGGCGGCGGAGGTGGTGCGCCAGACCGGGCCGGAGAGCGATCTCACCAAGCGAATGCCGTGGCTGGTCGCCTTTGCATTCGGGCTCTTGCATGGTTTGGGCTTTGGCGGCGCGCTGAAGGAGATCGGCCTGCCGCAATCCGATGTCCCGCTCGCGCTACTCACCTTCAATCTCGGCGTGGAGGCGGGGCAGCTCTTGTTCGTGTTTACGGTGGTCGGTGCCAGCACCCTTGTCCGCCGGGCCCTCTCTCTCGATCGCGCCTGGCTCCGGACGGCGGTCGGCTACGGAATCGGTTCGTTGGCGGCCGTCTGGTTTGTTCAGCGCGTCGCACTCTTCCTGTAGAGAGTGTGCAACCAGTTGGAGCCGCGCCGTGTTTTGGTCATAAACGGTGCGGCTACTGGCCCGCACGCTTTGTCCCGGTGCTTCGGTGTCTGGTCAGAACCGGGAAAAAGGTGAGGACAACGACCATGGGTGAGAAGATGCGGTTTCTGGTGGTCTCAACGGCGTTCACCTCCGCGCTCTGGGTGTACGGAACGGCCCTTGCGCAGGACTCAGACTCGGTTGTGGAGGCTGTCTCGCCGCCGCCGCAGACTGAAGCGCCCGCCGATGCCGGAACGGCCGTAGCGCAGGACTCGGATTCAGTCGTAGAGGCTGTCTCCCCGCCGCCTGAGGCGGAGGCGTCCGACGATGCCGGCGCCGCGCCGTCGAACGGGGCGCAAGACACGCAGCTCAGTCAGGCCGAACTCGAGCAGCTCGTGGCCCCCATCGCGCTCTATCCCGATCCGCTCCTCGCCAATGTTTTGATCGCCTCGACCTATCCGCTGGAAATCGTGCAGGCGGAACGCTGGTATCAGAAGAATAAAGACCTCAAGGGCGACGCCTTGCAGAAGGCGGTGGCCGGGCAGGATTGGGACGACAGCATCAAGGACCTCGTTTCGGTGCCCGACGCCCTCGAGATGTTGAACAAGGATCTCGACTGGACGCAGAAGCTCGGCGATGCGGTTCTCGCGCAGCAGTCGGATGTCATGAACGCGGTTCAGGCCCTGCGGGCGCGCGCGAAGGAGAATGGGACGCTCGAGTCCAACCCGCAGCAGACCGTGACCGTCACGCAGACCGTCGTGCAGAACAACACTGGGTCGTCCAGCGGTGGCGCGGCGTCAACGCAAGCCGCGGCGCCCCAGGAAGTGATCGCCATCCAGCCGACCAACCCCGAGAAGATCTATGTGCCGTATTACGAGCCGTCGGTGGCCTACGGAGCGTGGCCCTATCCCAGCTATCAGCCTTATTACTTCCCGCCGCCGCCGGGCTACGCCTTCGGCAGCGCGCTCGCCACAGGGCTCGTGTGGAGCGCCGGATTTGCCATCGGCAATGCGATCTGGGGCAACGACATCAATTGGGGCCGCAACGACATCAACGTGAACGTCAATCGCAACATCAGCGGCAACACGATCAACCGGAACAACGTCAACGTTCAGAAGTGGGAACACAATTCCGAGCACCGGCGCGGGGTCCAGTACAACAACACCGATGTTCGGAACAAATTCGCGAACAGCGGCAACCGGAACAACATCGGCGACAACGCGGGCAATCGGCGCCCTGGCGGTGCAGACGGCCGTCCCGGCCCCGGCAACCGTCCGGGGAACGGCGGCGGTCGCCCGACGGTCGGCGATCTCGAATCGGATTTGAAAAAGCCGGGCGGCGGCTCAGCCCGCCCAGGTGGCGGCAATGGGCGCCCCGGCAATCTTGCGGGTGACAAGCGTCCCGGTGGGGCCGGCGGTGGCCGTCCTTCCGTTGGCGACATCGAGGCTGGGCTCAAGAAGCCTGGCGGTGGTGGGGGCAACCGGCCTGGAGCCGGCGGTGGTGACCGTCCCAAAGTCGGCGGCGGCGGTGGACCGAAGCCAGGTGCTGGAAACCGTCCGGGTGGCGGCGGCGCCCAAGCCAATTTGAGGGACAGGCCCGCAAGCAAGCCTGCGGCGAGGAAGCCGCAAAGCCGGCCGAGCGGCAATGCGTTCGAAAAGCGGGACGGAGCCGGTGCACGCCAAGCCGCAGCGCGCGGGCGCGCGAGCGCGGGCGGCCGGCATGTGTCGAGAGGCGGTGGCGGCGGACGCCGTGCCGGCGGCGGTGGCCGGCGCCGGTAGACGCCGGCAGGCCAAAGACTAGAAGCAATGAACCAGACTCTAGAGTGGTGGATGACATGCCCTTAGTTCGACAACTGAGCCGCGCGGTGTTCGGCGTTTCGCTTCTCGTCCTCTGCACGCAGGCGCAAGCCGCGCAGCAGTTCGACAGTGCCGATGCGGCGATCGAAGCGCTCGTGAGTGCGGCGCGCGGTGGAGACAAGGAGAAGCTGCTCGAGATTCTCGGCCCGGAGGGCCAGGATGTCGTCAGCTCCGGCGACGAGGTTGCGGACAAGAATGCGCGGGAAGGCTTCATGCAAGCCTACGACAAGGCCCACAAGCTCGAGACGGAAGGGGACGATTTCGCGGTTCTCCTCCTCGGCGAAGACGATTGGCCGTTTCCGATTCCCGTCGTGAAAACCGAGGACGGAAAATGGGAATTCGATACCGAGGGCGGCATGGAGGAGATCCTCATCCGGCGCATCGGCCGCAACGAACTCTCGGCCATCGAGGCGGCGCGCGGCTACATTAAGGCCCAGGAGGACTACCTCGCGCTCAATCCGGACGGGAAGAAGCCGCCGGCCTATGCGCAGCGCATCATGAGCTCGCCCGGTAAGAAAGACGGCCTGTACTGGCCGACGGAGGAGGGCGCCGACGAGAGCCCGCTTTCCAAGAAGTTCGCCGAAATCATCGAGGAGGGCTACACGCCCGACGGGGTCAATCCGATCCCCTATCACGGCTACTACTTCCGCATCCTCAAGAGCCAAGGTGAGGGTGCCGAAGGCGGCGCCCGCGACTATGTCGAGGACGGCCGCATGACGGGCGGCTATGCCTTGATCGCCTTTCCCGCCGAGTACAACAATTCGGGGATCATGACCTTCATCGTCAATCAGGACAGCCACGTCCTGGAGAAAGACCTCGGCGAGGACACGGTGGAGATCGCGGGCAAGATCGATACGTTCGCCCCGGACGACAGCTGGGAGCCCGCCCAGACGCCGTAGCCCGCTCAAGTCCTAAAAATTTTTCGGGAACGCCCAAGGAACAACGCTTAAGGGTTGCCGTACGTCCAGCGGCCGCTACGACTAAAGGAGCATGCGGCAGTCACAAAATTGACATATGATTGATCAGAACCAGTCGCGAAATACTGGGAATATCAGCGTGTAAGTGATCCACGTAGTGGGTTCCTGCCGTATCCCCTTTAATCCGGCTAGATGCATTTTGCGGGGAGGTTCCCGTTTTTGAGCCCCATAGCAGTGGAACTGGATGAAGTGTCTTTCGTTCTATTCGTTGGGGATCGCTAGCCTGAATGCTAATCTCAACGCATCGGTCGATTGGGGGCGTAACGAGTGATTTCTAGAGAAGAATTTGCAAGAGATATCGCTGCGGAGGCAGCAAAGGACGCAGGCGAGTCCGCAGTTTTCATGATTGAAATCGGCGATGGTGTGGACGAAATTTTGATTCAACAAGCCGAAGAAATTTTATTGGATTTGGTTGGAGAGGCGCGTCTCAAATCATTTCGCGTACGCTAGTCTCTCCCTCGGGGTTCGGGACGACTTTGTTCGATATAGCGATACAAGGTGGCTCGAGACACATTTAGTTCTCTAGCTACGTCGTCCATCACACGCCCCTCCTTCAGGAGCCTACGGGCTCGATCGACGTCTTCCTCTGAGAGCGCGCGGGGGCGGCCAACGCGACGCCCGCGGCGCTCCTCTCGATGGCGAGCTTCGACTTGTCGTTCGAATTGCCTAAGCTGCTGAAATGTTGCTCTCAAGACCGACCGATGTTGGCCGTGTGAGTCGAATCCTTCCTTCAGTGATCGAAATTGGATGTTTCGCCCATCGAGTTGCAGAATGAGCTCGACAAGACTAGCCATCGTGTTGGCTACCGAGTCGAGGCTCCAAACGACAAGCCCGTCCCCATCGTCGAGACGGTTGATGACCGCTCTCAACATGTCAGCGCCGGGACCTTCTGAGTACGAACTGTCCAGAA